>CAZVKM010000097.1:0-11870 GCA_964627685.1 uncultured Solibacteraceae bacterium
CATTTTGGGTCAATCACCAGAAAAGCGGTGACCCGCGGGCGACGAAATGACTACTTTTTGATCACCCTCCGAACTGCATGGGGTCCCGATCCAGGCTGAGGTCGCCCCCGGGACGGAGGGGCGCCCGCCGGAGGGCCGCCCCGAGGGAGGCCCGGTCCGGGGCCTTGGCCAGGAGCTGCATCCGCCAGCGGTCCTTGGCCCGGGCCACCGGGGCCTCGATGGGCCCCAGGAGGCGCAGGCCCGGGCTGCCCTCCAGGCGTCCCCTCAGGGCCTCCAGGGCCTCCTTGGCCCCGGCCAGGGTGTCCGCCTCGGCGCGGTAGAGCCCCAGCACGGTGAAGGGGGGGTACCCGAGCTGCTGGCGGAAGGGCAGCTCCTCCGCCGCGAAGGCCTCGAAGTCCTGGGCCACCGCGCAGCGGATCGCCGGATGATCGGGGCTGTAGGTCTGGAGCACCACGCGCCCTGGCAGCTCGGCCCGACCCGCCCGCCCCGCCACCTGGGTGAGGAGCTGGAAGGTGCGCTCGGCCGCCCGGAAGTCGGCCAGCTTGAGCCCCTGGTCGGCGTTGAGGATCCCCACCAGGGTGAGCCGCGGGAAGGTGTGCCCCTTGGCGAGCATCTGGGTGCCGACCAGGAGGTCCACCTCGCCGTTCTCCGCCGCCAGCAGCCCCGCCTCCAAGGCCCCGCGCCGGCTGGTGGTGTCACGATCCAGCCGCAGGATCCGGGCGGCGGGGAACCGCTTCGCGAGCTGCTCCTCCACCTGCTCGGTGCCCTCGCCCACCCCGCGGAGGTGCTCGGCGCCGCAGGCCGGGCAGGCCTCGGGGGGCACGGCCTCGAAGCCGCACAGGTGGCACCGCAGCCGCCACTGGCCCTTGTGGTAGGTCAGGCTCAGGGCGCAATGGGGGCACTCCAGGGGTTTGCCACAGGCCCGGCACATCCAGAAGTTCTCGAAGCCCCGGCGGTTCAGCAGGATCATCGCCTGCTCGCCCCGGGCCAGAGTCCCCTGGAGGGCCTCCAGCAGCTGGGGCGAAAAGAGCTCCTTCCTCCGGGTGGCCTGATAGACCTGCCGGAGGTCCACCACCTCCACCGCCGGCAGCACCGCCGAGCCCGGACGCTGGGTGAGCTTCAGCAGGCGGTAGCGGCCCTGCGTGGCCGCGAGCCAGCTCTCCAGGGAGGGGGTGGCGCTGCCCAGCACCACGGGGCAGCCTTCCAGCTGGGCCCGCTTGATGGCCAGGTCCCGGGCGTGGATGCGGGGGTGCTCTTCGCTCTTGTAGGACCCCTCATGTTCCTCATCCACGATGACGAGGCCCACCCGCCGCAGGGGGGCCAGCACCGCATTGCGCACCCCCACGAAGATGCGCGGCTCGTCGTTGAGGAGGCGCACCACGTCAGCCTGGCGCTCCCCGGTGTTCAGCCCCGCATGCCCCACCGCCACCTGCCCGGGGAAGCGCGCCTCCAGCCGGGCCAGCAGCCGGGGGGTGAGGCCGATCTCCGGCACCAGCCAGAGCACCCGCTCCCCCCGCGCGAGCACCCGGCCCACCAGGTCCAGGTAGACCTCGGTCTTCCCGCTTCCGGTGACGCCGTAGAGGAGGTGCACCGCGAAGGCCCCGAGGGCCACGGCCTCGGAGGCGGCGCGCTGCTCCGCATTGAGGGCCACCGTCCGGTCGGCTCCGGCCTCCCGCCGCTGGGAGAGCAGGTCCAGCCGCTTGAGCTTCTCGATGAGCCCATGCTTCCCCAAGGTGGCCAGCACCCCGGGCCCCACGCCCGCCACCTCCAGCAGCTCCTCCTCCAGGAGGGCGCCCCCGGCCTCCTCCAGGGCGAGGAGCACCTTTGCCTGGGCCGGGGTGACCCGTGGAGGGTGGGGCTGACCCGTGAGCCGGACCTCCGTGAGGCCCGCGCCCCGGCGCTCGGGCCGGTGCAGGAGCGTGGGCAGGGGCTGGGCGCCCCCATGCCAGGCCTCACCCAGCTCCGAGAGCGCGGGCCATGCGCCCGCCTCCCGCAGCTGGGCCAGGGTGCCCCCCTCGGGGCGCGGCGTCTCCCACCGGGCCCGCAGGCCCTGGGGGAGGGCGAGGGGCAGCAGGTTGGCCTCCGAGCAGGCGTAGTAGCCCGCGGCGAAGGCCATGAGCTCGCGCACCCTGGGCGGCAGGAGCGGGAAGGGGTCCAGCACCGCCTCCACCGGCCTCAGCTTCACCGCTGGTGGGGCGGGATCCGGCCCCAGCACCAAGCCCACGGCCGAGCCCGCCCGCACCTTCACCATCACCCGCACCCCGGGCGGCAGGCCCTCCGGCGCCAGGTAGGTGAGGGGCGGCAGGGGCCGATTCAGTTCGATGCGCGTGGGGACCATGGCTGGGTCCATCATGCCTCACCCCTTCGGGATCACCCGGAGGGCGCTCCAGCGGGCGGCGAGGTCCTGGAATCCGCAGGCGACGGCCAGCGCCGCCGCCCGTCTCGGGAGGGAGACGGAGCCCGGCTGCCAGGCGTTGATGTCCTGGACCAGCTGATCGGCGGCCTGGGTCTCGCCGAGATGGAGGTGGGCTTCCAGCAGGGGTGAGAAGAGGGAGTCCCAATGCATGCCCAGGCCGTCTTCCAGGGGTTTGCCGTTCCCATCCACCCCCCTGATCTCGGCGATCCAGCCCTGCTGGGCCTCCCAGCGGGGCTGCAGCAGGTCCTTGACGAGGTCCCAGCGCGCCGCGGCCCGGGCCCTCTGCACATAGCGGTCCACCACCTGGTGCGGCGGGAAGGACTCCCTGGGGGTGCCGGGCGTGGGCACCAGGGACTCCAGCAGGGGCCGGAGGGGACGCCCTCCCGCGAGCCCCGACAATCGCAGCCACCACTCCCAATGGGCGTCCGAGGAGGGGGACTGCCGGAGGGCCTCCTCCACCGCCACGAGGCCCTTCAGGGCCACGGCCTTCATGAGGCGGGAATGCCGGGTCACGCCCATGTCCAGGCTCATCAGGTGCCATCCCCGGGTCCGCTGGTAGTCCCCGAGGACCAGGTGGGGCTCCAGCGCGGAGGCGAGGTCGCCCCAGATGCGGGCATCCTCCTCGTCCGTCAGGGGCGAACGCAGCTCGGGGACGAACTCCCGACCGCCCACGGCGTCCGGGGTCCCCTTCGCCTCCAGGGGGATCATGCGCCGGCGCGCCAGGTTCAGCAGCGCGCCCAGGTAGGCCTCCCGCGCCTCCAGGTGATCCGGATACCGCCGGGTGAAGTCCAGGAGCTGATCCAGGCGGGAACGCACTCCGGCCCCCTTGAGCTGATCCGCGAGCTCGGCCGCCGTGGGCACCCGGGTCCCCGAGAGGAGGAGCTCTCCGCGAGCGGACACCACGCCCCAGCCGGGCCCCTCCCAACCGAAGGCGCCCCGGAGCTCGCGGCCCAGGGGCCCTTCCAGCGAGGCCTGGATCGTCTGGAATTCGAAGGCCAGCAGAGGCTCCTGGGTCAGGGCCGAGAGGAGCGACCCCAGCAGGGGCCGGCGCGGATCCTCCACCACCACCCAGGCCGGCTGGCCGTGGCGCCCGAGGGTACGCTTCCACTCGCCCCAGGTCTCGGGGGACCGGGTGGAGCTGGACATGATGTAGCTCTGGGCCGGGGCGGGCGCCGCAGAGAGAAGCAGCAGGGCCAGGCTGAGGCCGGAGGCGCGCATCGGAGGCTCCATCAGGGGGGGGACCCAGCCTACAATGGATCCGTGCTGATCCTGGGCCTCGAAAGTTCCTGCGACGACTGCTCCGCCGCGGTGCTGGAGGAGACGGCGGCCGGCCCCCAGGTGCGGTCCCTCGTCCGCAAGAGCCAGGACGACCTGCATGGCCCCTTCGGCGGCGTGGTTCCGGAGCTGGCGGCCCGGGAGCACCTGCTGCAGGTCCGGGCGGTGGTCCAGTCCGCCCTGGATCAGGCGAGCGTGACGCTCGCGCAGCTGGACCGCATCGCCGTGACGCGGGGACCCGGGCTCGTGGGGAGCCTGCTGTGCACCTTCAGCGCGGCCAAGGCCCTGGCCTGGCGCAGCGGGAAGGCCTGGGTGGGCGTGCATCACCTCCTGGGGCATCTCAACGCCGCGCGGATCGCCTCCCCGGACCTGCCCTTCCCCGCCCTGGCCCTCCTCGTGAGCGGCGGCCACACGCACCTCTACCGCGCCGACGGCTGGACACACCTCCAATTGCTCCAGAAGACCCGCGATGATGCGGCCGGGGAGGCCTTCGACAAGGCCGCCCGGCTCATGGGGCTGGGCTACCCCGGCGGTCCCCTCGTGGATGCCTGCGCCCGTCAGGCCCGGACTCCCGGCCCGCGCTTCACGCCGCCCCGGTTCCGGGATGGCGTGGCCAGCTGGAGCTTCAGCGGCCTCAAGACCTCCGTGAAGCTGAAGGTGGAAGCGGACCCCGCCCTCGCCACCGGAGGCGCCGAGGCCCCCGAGGTGCAGGCCCTCTGCCGCTCCCTCCAGGACACCATCGCCGACTGGCTGCTGAAGCCCGTGCCCGCGCAGGTCGAAGCCCAGGGGGCGAAGAGCCTCATCCTCAGCGGGGGCGTGGCCTGCAACTCGGCGCTGAGGGCCCAGGCCCAGGCCCTCTGCGATCGCCTGGGGATCAGGCTGGCGGTGCCCGCGCCGAAGCACTGCACGGACAACGGCGCCATGATCGCCGCGGCCGGGGCCCTGCTGCCCCCGGAGACCGACTGGAGCCTGAATGCGGACGCGGACCTGCGCCTGGCTTAGCCCCCGGAAGCTCCCCGCTTCCCGGTAGACTGGAAAACATGGAAGTCACCCGGGAAGATGTGCTGCGCTGCGCCGAGCTGGCGCGTCTCCAACTCAGCGAGGCGGAGATCCCCGGCTTCCAGCGCGACATGAGCCTCCTGCTCACCCACGCCCAGGGTCTGGAGGCCCTGGACCTGCGGGACGTGCCGCCCACCCTCCACGCGCTGGAGATCCACGCGCCGCTGCGGGAGGACGAGGTGCGGGCGTGCCTGAGCCAGGCCGAGGCCCTGGCCCAGGCCCCCGAGGCCGCCCTCGGCCACTTCAAGGTGCCCAAGGTCCTGTAGGGCCGGTTCACCCCTGGCCCGAGGATTGCCGGGTTGACCCCCGTCCCATGGGCCCCATGCTGGGCCACTGCTTTCGGCCAAGGACCGCGCCGGCGAGGCCCGGAGGGCTCCCCACCCGAACCGATGCAGGCCCCACGAGGGGCTCCGGCCGGCCTCCGCTTGGAGGCCCCATCCCTCAGGAGGATCCATGGGTACCACCGCCACCACCCACAACGGCGTCAACGTGGACGCCCTGCTCAGCACCGTCAACCAGGTGAAGGCCAAGCCCGAGCTGGGGGCCTTCACCTTCAGGGGCCGCACGAAATGGATCAGTGGCGCCCACTGCCAGAGCACCTTCGACTCCCTCTTCGGCGCCGGCCAGGAGCACCGGCGGGTCACCCCCTTCTTCTCCGAGGGCGATGAACCCGCGGCCCTCCTAGGCACCGACCTCGCCCCGAACGCCGCGGAGTCGGCCCTCCACGCCCTGGGGTCCTGCCTCAGCGTCACCTACGCCTATCATGCCGCGGCCATGGGCCTCGACATCCAGAGCCTCAGCTTCCAGTTCGAGACCGACACGGACCTCCGGGGCTTCATGGAGCTCGACAAAAAGGTCCGCCCCGGCCTCTCCCAGATCCGCCTGAAGGTGAACCTGGCCTGCTCGGGCACCCCCGAGCAGGTGAAGGAGCTGCACGCCAAGGTGCAGCGGACCTCTCCCCTCCTGGACACCTTCCGCAACCCCGTGGCCGTGAAGATCCAGACGACCCACTGAACAGGGGAGGGCCCCCCCGGGCCCACCACCCCGGGGGCCCCGGGATGCCGCCCCCCACGAGCGGGAGCGGACGCCGCCGCGCCCGGGGGGGGGGGGGGGGTAGTCGAAGGGCTGCTTGTAGGTGGGCAGCTGCGGCCCCCCCTCCAGGGCATTGAAGCGCTGGTCGATGACCGTGGCCGTCTGGCTGTTCAGCACGTTCGTCACGTCCAGGTTGAACCGCAGCTGGGTCTTGTTCCTGAGGCGCTTCACGTAGGCCAGGTTCAGGTCCAGACGGGTGGTGTCGGGCGTGGTTCCGTCGGACCCGCGCTGGATGAGGAAGAGCTCATAGCGCCCGTAGCCGTTGTGGTAGCCGAGGCGGCTGATGGGCGTGCCGCTGAGGTACTGGAAGCTCAGGCCCGCACTGAGCCCGAAGTCCCACTCGTACACCCCGTTCATCTTGAACTGGTGCTCCCGGTTGCCGCTCAGCAGGCCGTAGCTGTTGGTGATGAACTCGGGGACATCGAAGGCCGCGTTGATGTTGGGATCCAGCTGGCCGGTGCCATCGGCGCCGCCGATGCCCTGGAAGGCCCCCTCGTAGTTGCCATCCAGCTTGCTCCAGAGGTAGCTGGCCTGCCAGGAGTAGTGATCCGCCATCTTCCGCTGGGCGGTGAACTCCACGCCCTTGTAGTCCCGCACCGCCTCGGGGTAGGTGACGCCCGCGGGGTGGCTCTGGCCCGGGTTCATGATGAAGTAGTCGCCCAGGGGCGAGTTCACATCGAGGCCGTCTTCGATGGTCCGGCCCAGCCAGCGCCGGATGAACTTGGCCCCCAGCACGTAGCGGTTCAGCACCGTGGTCTCGGCGCCCAGGATGAACTCGTCGGAGTAGGCGCCCTTGAGGTCCTTGTCCACGGGTTCCACGTAGGAGCCGACGATGCCCGCGGTGGTGCCGCCCGTGGGATCGATGGCCAGCTCCGCCGCCGTGTCCGGCGTGAGGGAGGCGATGCTCGTGTTGTAGGTGGTGGGATTGCGCTCCACGCTGAAGGAGCGGATCACCAGGTCGAGGGGCACCTGCTCGTAGAAGCGGCTGTAGCTGGTGTACAGCTTGTCCTGGCCCTTGCCCTTGAAGTCCCAGATCAGGCCGAGGCGCGGGGCCCACTGGCTGTCGAGCTTGAAGGCGCTGACCCCGAACTGGTCCTTCACGTTGGTGGTGTCGAGGCGGAGGCCCGCGTTCAGGGTGAGGGCCGGGGTGATGGCCCACTTGTCCTGAATGAAGTAAGCCTGGCTCTCATGCTTGGGGCTGGAGGCGAAGGTGATGCTGGGCGCGTCGAAGGTGGGGCTCACCTCGCCGGCGGCGGTGGTCCACCAGTAGTGGCTGTAGTAGTTGGTGGCGCCGACCGTCAGGAGCAGCGTGGCCTGCTGCCCGCCCGTGAAGCCCCGGCGGATGTCCGCCGTGTCCTTCTGCATGTCGAAGCCCACCTTGAGCTCGTGGGTCCCCAGGATCGCGGAGAAGGTGGCCGAGAGGGTGTCGCGGGTGAAGGACTTGTCGTCGAAGCGGCCGAAGCCGCCGCTCACGGACCCGCCATTGGTCTGATCCACCACCTGGATGCCACCGCCGGAGGCGCCGGGGAGCACCGCGTTGGTCTCCTTGTGACGGCTCCACTGCACCGTGCCGAACCAGCTGCCCTGGCTCACCTCGTAGCGCAGGCTGTAGTCGGTGCCGCCCACTTTCCGCTCGCCTTCCCAGGTCTCCCGGGTGCCCTGGGGCGCCTTCACGGCGCCGGTGACCTTCTCCGGGTCACCCAGCACGGAGGCCACGAGGCTCTGTCCCTCGTTGATCTTCCAGGTGAGTTTGGCGGCGAAGAGGTCCCGGGTGGAATCCGAGGGGGCGTTCAGGCCCTGGGCGGGACCGGTCGCGCGGATCTGGCTCTCCTGCTTGTTGGTTCGGCGGTCGTAGGCCACGAAGAACCACAGCTTGTCCTTCACCAGGTAGCCGCCCACGTCGAAGCCGAACTCGTTGGTCTTGTTCTCCAGCAGCAGGGGCCGCGTGGCCAGGTTCACCTCGTTCACGTGGCGGTTCCCGGACTTCAGGAAGCTGCCCTCCGAGTAGGCGAACACATCGCCCGTGAACTCGTTGCCTCCGCTCTTGGTGACCACGTTGACGATGCCGCCCAGGGCCCGGCCGTACTCGGCTTCATAGCCGCCGGTCTTCACCTGGAACTCCTGGATGAACTCCATGGGGATGCGCTTCCCCTGGGTCCCGTACTCCACGCCCGTGGTGTTGATGCCGTCCACCACGTAGTTGTTCTCAGCGCCGGAGGCCCCGTAGACCTTGAAGCCCTCGCGATCCTCGGTGACGCCCGGGGCGAGGAGGGCGATGTTGGCGTAGTCCCGACTCACGGGCAGCTTCTCGAAGGTCTCGTTGGTGTAGTTGGCGCCGGCCGTGGTGGCCTTCACGTCCACCACCGTCACGCGGTCAACCACCTCCACGGTGGCCAGGGCCACCGTGGCGAGCTTCACCTCAATGGAGGCCGTGCGATCCAGCCCGACCTGCACCTGGGACTTGTGGGCGTTGAAGCCCTCCTTCACCACCGTCACGGTGCAGGGGCCGGGAGGGAGGAGGCTGAACCGGAAGTTCCCCTCCGCATCCGCGGTCACCGTCCGACCGCCCTGGATGTTGGCGCCCTGGAGGGAGACCTTCGCACCTCCCACGCCCGCACCCTTGCCATCCACCACGCGACCTTGGAGGGAACCGCTGGTCTGGGCCGCCAGGGGGAGGGCCCCCGCTGCGATCAGCAGGGGAAGGGACCGGAGGGAAAGCGGACGCATGGGGCCTCCATGGAGGATGGGCCGGGGCACCGGCCGATGAGGACGTGGATTGGGTGCCTCATCATGCGCGGCCTTCGGCCCTCCGCCAAGGACTTCCTTGGTAAGGAACCGGCAGACCCGGGCCCGCCCGCGAGGTTGGGAAGGGCCTGGGGCGCGGCTACCAGTCCCCGCCGCCGCTGTCCCCGCCGCTGTCGCCTCCACCGGAGTCCCCCCAGTCGGAGCCACCGGAGTCGCTGCTCCCGCCGCTGTCGTCGCCCCAGGAGGCGGAGCCGCTGTCCCCCCAGGAGGCATCCGACCCCGAGGAGGCGCTCCCGCCCCAGTCCCCATCCCGGCTGCCATCCTGGTGATGGTGGTGGCTGCTCCCGCCCATCATGGAGCCGATCATCATGCCCGTGAGCAGGTCGCCGACGCCACCCCCGGAGCCCCCACCGGGGCCGAAGCCCCCGCCCCGGGACATCCCCGCGGTCATGGGCGGCTGGTCCAAGCCGAGGCGGCGGCGGGCGCTGGCCGGCAGCTCCTCATCCCGGAGCTCCTGCACGCCGACGACGCTGCCGCAGAACCCGCAGCTCCACTTCACGCTGCGGAGGCCATCCCACTCCTGCTTCATCTTGTCACCGCCGGCGCCGCAGGCCTGGCACTTGGGATAGGGGCAGGTGAAGGTCACCGGCTCCAGGGGCCCGCTGCCCATGGCCCGCTTCGGGGCGCCCTGCACCCCGCGGCTGTCGGACTTGCCCCGCAGCATGAAATAGAGCACCACGCCGCCGATGATGAGGACCCAGAACACGGTCACCTCCAGGAACCCAAGGCTACACCTGGACCGCGGAAGTGGCTTAGGCCCTGTGGCATCATCCGGGGCATGGCCTTTCCCCTCCCCCTGCCCCACGACCGCCCCTGGCGGGTGCTGGGCCTCATGAGCGGCACCTCCGGCGACGGGGTGGATGCGGTGGTGGTGGAGGTGGATCCCGCGGGGTTCCAGGGCGGGCGTCCCTTCCGTGGGCTCCTCGCCCACCACCACCAGCCCTACGCCGAGGCCCTCCACCGGGCCACCCTCGAAGCGGCCGCGGATCGCCTGCCGCCCGGCGAGCTCTGCAAGCTCCAGCGCCGCCTGGGGGAGGCCCACGCGGAAGCGGCTCGGGCCCTCGCAAGCCATGGCCCCGACTTCGCCTGCCTGCACGGCCAGACGGTCCAGCACCACCCCGCCGAGGGCGCCACCCTCCAGCTCGCGGATCCTTACCTCCTGGCCCTGGCGATCCAGCGCCCCGTGGTGTGGGACCTCCGTCGCATGGACATGGCGCTCGGGGGCCAGGGCGCCCCCCTGGTGCCCCTCACGGAGGTGTGGCTGCGGGGCCAGGCGGCGCCCTGGGTGGCCCTCAACCTCGGGGGCATCGCCAACGTCACGGTGTGGGATGGCCTCCAGGTGCGGGCCTGGGACGTGGGGCCCGGCATGAGCCTGCTGGACCTCGCGGCCCGCCGCTGGCTGGACCTCCCCTTCGATCCCGGCGGGGCCCGGGCCGATGGGGCCGTGGACGGAGCCCTGCTGGAGGACTGGCTCACCCATCCCTACTTCGTGATGGCCCCGCCGAAGAGCACCGGACGGGAGGTCTTCGGCGCCGGGTGGCTGGACACCCACGCCGTGGGCCTGGAGGCGCGGCCCCTCGGCGACCGCCTCGCCACCCTGGCCGCCTTCACCGCCGAGGCCCTGGCCCGGGACCTGGGGCGGCTCCGCACCACCACGGGCCTCGTGAGCGGTGGGGGCGCGCGCCACGTCCGCCTGCGGGAGGAGCTCCGGCGGCGCCTGCCCTCCCTCCCCTTCGAGGAAGATGAGACCTTCCCCACCGGCGCCCGCGAAGCCCTCAGCTGGGCCCTGCTCGGGGCCGCCAGCGCCGCGGGCGTGCCCGGCAACCTCCCCGAAGTCACCGGGGCCTCCCGCGCCGCCGTGCTCGGCAGCTGGACCTTCCCGTGAAGCTCTCCCGCTGGATGGACCACCTCGGCCCCTGGATGGTCTGGGGCGCGGTGGCCGCCACGGGCCTCTACGAGCCCTGGGAGCTGCTGGCGGCCGCCCTGCCCCTGCTGCTCGCCGGGTGGGTGGAGCAGACCCGCCTGGACCTGCTGGGCTGGCGCAAGGGCCTCGAGGGGCTGGCCCTCCTGCTCCTCGTGACGGACCTCCTCCTCACCCGCAACTTCCTGGCGGGCCTGGTGCGCCTCCTCTTCGTGCTGATGGGGCTGCGCCTGGCGCTTCCCCGGAGCCGGAAGGACCGCCGCCAGCTCCTGCTCATGGCCTTCCTCATCTTCCTCACCACCGCCATCAGCACCACGGACCTCCCCTTCCTCCTGGCGGCGCTGGCCTTCCTCCTGGCGGCCGCCGCCACGCTGCTGCACCAGAACTGGGAGGAGAGCGCGAGCCTCCGCCGGGGCCCCGCGGCCCCCCCGCCCTACCGGCGCCTGGTGCCCTGGACCCTCGGGGTGTTGGCCATGGCCCTGGTGGCCTTCCTCGTGATGCCCCGGGTCACCCTCGGCCTGCGGCCCCTGCCCGCCCTCAGCCGGGGCCTGCTGGGCCAGGCCTCGGGCCTCTCCAATGGCCTGGACCTGGCCAAGGATGGGCCCATCCGCCTCCAGGGCGACACGGTGCTGCGCATCGCGCCCCTCCGCTCCCTCAGCGAGGCCGAGCGCCTCCGCTGGGCCCGGGAGCTGAGCCTCTTGCGGGGGCTGGCCCTGGAAGAGGTGAAGGGCATGGCCTGGGCCGCCGGGGCCCAGACGCCCGGGCCCGCGGTGATGGGGCTCTACCGCGCCGAGGGCCTTCCCACGGAGCGCGCCGCGGAGTTCTTCGTGGCGCCCAACCTCAACCCCATCCTCCCGCTCCCCTACAGCCTGGATCGGGTGAGGCCCCCCCTGCCGATGCCCATCCGGGTGGGCGAGGGGGGCAGCCTCCGCTGGTCCTGGCTGCCCACCCGCGGGCTCCCCCTTCAGCTGGAGTGGCGCCGCCTCGAGCTCCCCGTCCTGCCGGAGCCCGGGGGCCTCGGCAGCCGCCGCCGGGAACACCTGCTGCGCCTGGGCGCCGAGCACGCCGCCGCGGCCCGGCAGGCCCGCCTCCTCGTGCCGGAGGACCTGCGCCCCGGGGACCTGGCCTCCCGCCTGGCGGAGCAGCTGCGCACGCGGTTCCGGTACACCCTCGACAATCCCAGCGGCGGGGCGCGGAATCCCCTCCAGGACTTCCTGGAGCGCACCCGGGCGGGCCACTGCGAGTACTTCGCCTCGGCCCTCGCCCTCATGCTCCGCAGCCGCGGCCTCCCCGCCCGGGTGG
>CAZVKM010000098.1:0-11799 GCA_964627685.1 uncultured Solibacteraceae bacterium
CGCTGGTGGGTGGTCCACCTCTGGGTGGAGGGCTTCTTCGAGGTCTTCGCCACCGTGGCCATCGCGCTGCTCAGCACCCGCATGGGCCTGCTTCGGGAGAACAGCGCCCTGCGCGCCGTGAACATGAGCATGATGCTCTTCCTGGGCAGCGGCGTCATCGGCACCTTCCACCACCTCTACTTCACCGGCTCGCCCGCCATCGTGTCCGCTCTGGGCAGCGTGTTCAGCGCCCTGGAGATCGTGCCCCTCTCCCTGGTGGGCTACGAGATCGTGCAGAGCCTCAAGCACGGCAAGGCCCTGGGCAGTGGCTACGAGTGGCCCTTCAAGTTCTTCGCCGCCGTGTGCTTCTGGAACTTCCTGGGTGCGGGTGTCTTCGGCCTGCTCATCAACCCCCCCTCGGTGCTCTACTTCGGCCAGGGCCTCAACACCACCCCCATCCACAGCCACGCCGCCCTCTTCGGGGTGTACGGCTTCCTCGCCTTGGCGCTCATGCTCTTCGCCCTGCGGGGCATGACGCCCGACAAGGCCTGGGACGAGAAGTGGCTCGCCTGGGGCTTCTGGGGCCTGAACCTGGGCCTGGGCCTGATGCTGGTCCTCAGCCTCATCCCCTCCGGCCTCTACCAGTTCAGCGCCAGCCTCGAGCAGGGCACCTGGTTCGCCCGCAGCGCCGCCGTGGTGCAGAGCCCCTTCATGCGCATCGCCACCTGGCTGCGCATGCCGGGGGACATCCTCTTCACCCTCGGCGCGGTGTGCATGGGCCTCTTCACCGCCAAGTCGGTGTGGGGTGCCTGGGCCTGGAGCCGGCCGGAGGAGGCCGCGGAAGGAGATGAGGAAGCCCTGCCCGTGGCCCAGGCCCGGGAGCTGTGATCTGAAGGGAGGAGCCTCGCGGAGGGGCCCGGCGGTGGCGGAGGGATGCGGAGGAAGGCCCAAAGCTCCAACCTCCGCGCCCCTCTGCGCCTGCCTTCCCACGCCCGATCTGCCTTAGGCTGGACCCATGTCGATCCCGCATCAGGGCCTCTGGTCCAAGGCGCCCCTCTTCCAGAACCTCTCGGCCGACCAGCTGACCCGGGTGGGGGCCCTCCTCGCCTTCAAGCGGCTGGAGGCGGGGCAGCTGCTCTTCGTGGCCGGGGAACCCTGCATCGGGTTCTTCGTGGTGCTCGAGGGGGCCATCCAGCTCCTTCGCCCCGAGGGGGACGGACGGGAGACCTTGCTGAACCTCGTGCGCCCCCCCCAGTCCTTCGCGGAGGCGGCCCTGTTCTCCGGAGGCGACTTCCCCGCCACGGCCCGCGCCCAGGCGGACACCCTGGTCGCCATGATGCCCAAGGCCCCCTTCCTGGCCCTCCTCCGCGGCGATGCGGAGCTCTGCCTGAAGATGCTCGAGAGCCTGGCCGCCTGGCACCACCGGCTCACTTTCCAGGTGCAGCAGCTGCGCGCCGAGGATGGCGCCGGGCGGCTGCGCCGCTGGCTCATGGACGAGGCCGCCAAGGCTCCCAACCGGGAGATCCTGCTTCGAGTTCCCAAGAAGGTGCTGGCGGCCCAGCTGGGCTTCACCCCTGAGACCCTGAGCCGACTCCTGGCCCAGCTGAAGCGGGAGGGCCTGGTGGAGGTGGAGGGGCCCCGGATCCGGGTCCACCCCTGAGGCGGCCTCCCAGGAGGGCTATGATGGGCCCCGAGGTGCGCCTCATGGGGCTCGTCTACGACACGTTGGGTCGGTTCCTGGCCGTGGCCCTGGGTGCCCTCGCCCTCGCCTTCATGGGATCGCTGCGCCACCGCTGGCGGCAGGCCCATGTGTGCGCCTGGGGCCTTTCCCTCGGGCTCATCTCCTTGGGGATGGCGCTCTTCGGGGTGTCCGCGGATGCGGACCAGCCGGTCGGCTTGGCCGTGCACGCGCTCCGCAACGGGTTGGTGTTCCTCGGGCTCGGCTTCCAGCTCTGGGGCTGGGCCCGGGCCACGGGCCGGGTCGCCTCCTGGGGCTGGGTGCCGGGGCCGGCGCTCCTGTTCCTGGGCCCCTACCTGGTCTGGGCGGATGGCTACCCCAGGCGGGTGGTGGTGGCCGCCTCGGTGATGGCGGGGGTGGCCCTCCTCCAGGCCGGCCTGCTGCAGCGGGCCGCGGGGCATCCGCTCACGCGGTGGGTGCAGGGTCTCCTCCTGGCCCATGCGGGTTTCCTCCTGGCCCGGGCTCGCATGGCCCTCCTGGATCCCTCGGAAGAGGCCCTCTACCGCTGGACCGCCTATGGGTTCACCGAGCTGTTCGCCGCCCAGGCGCTGATGGGCATCCTGGCCTGGCTGTGGCTCGAGCCCTGGCTGGAGGACCCTCCCCCCCCGGCGGCCCCCGGGGTATCCTGAATACCTGACCGCCATGGTCGGGTTTGGGAGCGCCCTTGAAAGTGATCGTCGCCAAGACCGCGGGCTTCTGCTGGGGCGTGAAGCGCGCCATGGACGCAGTGTTGGAAGCCAGCGCCCGCAATGATGGCGAGAAGGTGCAGACCCTCGGGCCCCTCATCCACAACCCCCAGGCCCTGGAGCTCATCGGAAAGCGCGGCGTGGCCGTGGCCGAGGAGCCGGACAAGGTGGAGAACGGGACGGTCGTCATCCGGGCCCACGGCATCCCCATCCAGGACCTGCGCGGTCTCAAGGAGCGCCAGGCGAAGGGGGAGGTGAAGATCGTGAACGCCACCTGCCCCGAGGTGGCCAAGGTCCACAACAAGATCAAGAAGTGGAGCCCCAAGGGCTACTTCACGGTGATCCTGGGCAGCCACGGGCACGCGGAGAGCGTGGCCCATCGCAGCTTCGCGGAGCACGGCTCCCAGATCGTGGCGAACATGGGCGAGGCCATGGCCCTGGCCCCCGAGGTGCTGAAGAAGGTGCTCGTGGTGGCCCAGACCACCTTCACCGTGAAGGACTTCCACGAGATCGTGGATTACCTGCGCGACCGCTCGGAAGACATGGTGGTGGAGAACACCATCTGCGAGGACACCTGGACGCGCCAGGACGAGGCCAAGGCCCTGGCCCAGGCCGTGGACGTGGTGATCGTGGTGGGAGGCAAGGCCTCCTCCAACACCAAGCACCTGGCGGAGCTGGCCCACCACTACGGCAAGCCCGTCCAGTACGTGGAGACGGCGGCGGAGATGGACCTCTCCACCTTCACCGGCAAGGAGACCGTGGGCGTGCTCGCCGGCGCTTCCACCCCCACCTGGCTGGTGGACGAGGTGGTGGACGTGCTCGAGCAGCTGGGGGACGGTCCCAGCAAGTGGCGCAGCTTCCTCCAGGCGGCCTTCGGCAGCAGCGTGATGCTGGCCCTGGGCACGGCCCTCGCCACGCTGGGCCTCCACAAGTGGCTGGACCTCACCCTCCGCTGGACCTACCCCCTCATCACGGGCACCTACGTGCTCTCCATGTACCTGCTCAGCCCCTTCCTCGATCCCCATGGCCTCGGGGCCAAGGGACCGGCCCGGGCCCGCTTCCTGGAGCGGAACCGCCGGGTGCTCATCGGCATGGCCCTGCTCGCCATGGTGGCGGCCCTCGTGCTCGCGGCGACGCTGGGGACCCGGGCGGTGGCGGTGGTGGGGTTCGCCACCCTCCTGGGCCTCGTGTACAAGCTGCGGACCCAGGGCGGCTTCAGCCTCCGCCGTATCCCGGGGTCCAAGGACCTCCTCGTGGCCGCGGCCCTGGGCACCGTGGCCGTGGTGATGCCCGTGTGGCAGGAGGGACGCGAGTGGGACCTCCGGACCTTCGCGGCGCTCTTCCTCATGGGCGTCCTCGCCTTCGCCCGCACGGTGATCTACGACATCCGGGACATGCAGAACGACCAGGTGCTGGGCAAGGAGACGCTCCCCATCGCCATCGGCAAGCGGGGGGCGAAGCTCGTGCTGGGGGCGCTGCTCGCGATCCTCCTCGGCGGCACCCTCTGGCTCACCTTCCACAACCGGGGGGAAGGACACCCCTTCCTGGTGGCCCTGGTCCTGGTGCTGTGCGCGGGCTACCCCTTCGTCTACCTGTGGCTCTACCACGAGCGCTTCACCACGGGGAAGCATCGGCTGGAGCTGAGCGTGGAGCTGAGCTTCTTCCTCGTGGGCCTGCTGGCCCTGGTCTAGGCCCGTGAAGCCGCGCCTGGAGAGCCTGTTCCGCCGGGGGGTCCCGGTCCTGCTCCTGGGGACGCTGGGCCTCCAGCTGCTCCTCAGCTTAAGCCCCCCCTCGGCCTGGGCGGGGTGGTCCCTCCAGTCCGCATGGATGCGCCGGGGGCTGGAAGCCCTCCAGGGCGAGGCGCTCCTGCGGAGCCTTCCCTTCTTCCTCCTGGTCCTGGGGATGCTTGCGCTGCGGCGGGAGGGGTTCCGGGGGCCCTGGCCCCGCCGGCTGGAGGCCTGGGGCTGGGGCCTCGTGGCGGGGGCCGCCCTGCTGGGCTTCCTCTTCGCCCGGGACTCCAGGCACGACCTCCGACCCGGTGAAGCCGTGGAGAGCCGCGGGCACGTGTTCCGGCTGGTGGCCTCCGAGGCGGACCCCAAGCCCGAGGGGCTGGCCCTCGCGATCCTGGCGCCGGATGGCCGGGGGGGCTTCGAGACCCCGCGCATGGCCCAGCCCGTGGAGGTGGGGATGGACCTGGAGACCGGGCTCGGCGTGCTCCGGGCCCAGGTGCTCGAGGTGCTCCCGAATGCCCTCCCCGAAGGCGGCATGGTGGAGGATCCGGAAGGGCCGGAGCAGCCGGCGCTGCAGGTGATGCTGGGCCTTGGCAGTGGGCCGGTGCTGGAGGGCTGGCTGCCCGCCCGGGATGCCCTCCGCCATCGCTTCGACCCGCCCGGAGGGGCCTTCGCCGTGCTCTTCCGTGAGCGCTTCGAGCCGGAGCTCGTCGCCTCGCTGCGTTCCAGGGGACCCGTGTCGGCGCGGCTGGTGCTCCTGGTCGAGGGGCGCACCTTAAGCCATCCCGCGGAGCCCGGCTCCCGCTGGGACCTCCCGGGATTCAGCCTGGACGTGGAAGCCGTCTATCCGGACTTCGAGGCCCAGCCCGGCCCCGAGGGGCGTCCAACCTTCCGCACGCGCTCCGAGCATCCGAGGA
Organism: uncultured Solibacteraceae bacterium; assembly: GCA_964627685.1. Classification (GTDB taxonomy): domain Bacteria; phylum Acidobacteriota; class Holophagae; order Holophagales; family Holophagaceae; genus JAFDVN01. Next base: position 5,051 of record CAZVKM010000098.1, read on the forward strand.
ACCCCTGGGTGCAGGTGCGCCTCCGCCAGGCGGGGGGCGCCTCCGCCCAGCTCCTCCTCGCCGCGGTGCCTCCGCTGGATCCGAGCTACGCCGCCTACCTCCGCGCCGCCCTCCCCCCGGGGGTGGAGCTCCGGTACGTGCGGGAGGCCGAGGAACGGCAGGACCGCTTCGTGCTCTTCACGGACCAGGATCGGCGGGTGCGCCTGATCCAGGAGGGTCGCGTGGTGCGGGAGGCCCCCCTGGAGCTCCGCAAGCCCTTCGTCGTGGCGCAGGGGCTCAGCGCGGTGCCCATGGCGCGACTGGCCCGGGCCCGGTTCGAGGATCGGTGGCGGCCCCATCCGGATCCGGCCCAGGCCCGGCAGATGCTGAACCCGGCGGTGCACGTGAAGGTGTCGGAGCCCGGTGGACAGGCCCAGGCCGCCTGGGTGACCCTCGGCGGGGAAGCCCGGGCCTTCCTGGGCGGCCGGCTCGGGCTCCGGCTCCAGCCCCGGGTGGCGGGCCCCGGCACCACGCGGGCCCAGGTGGGCGTGGGCGCGGAGGCCCCGGTCCAGGTCACGGTGACGTCGCCGCTGCGGCGCGGTCTCACGGCCCTGTCGGCGGACCTGGAGGCCCCCCTGGATCCCACCCGGACCCGCCTCCGCCTGACCTGGGATCCCGGACGCCCCTTCCGCCTGCTGGGCCTGGCCCTGGTGCTGGTGGGCTGGCTCGCGGCCACCTTCCCCTCCGTGGGGGCGGGCAAAGGGCGCTAACCTGGGGCCACCTTTCCAAGGGAGCGCCCCATGAAGCTGAAGACCCTCGTCCTCGTCTCCGCCGCCCTGCTGCTGGGTGGCCTCGCCGGTTGGGCCGCCGCGGCCGCCACCTACCAGAAGACGGGCGTCGTGAAGGAAGCCGGCAAGGACAGCTTCACCCTCGACCTCGGCAAGGATGGCGAGTGGCGCTTCTACACCGACGCCGGCACCAAGGGGGCCGACGCCGTGAAGGCCGGCCAGAAGGTCACCGTCACCTACAAGCAGGTGGCCACGGCCATCGAGGCCAAGGGCGAGGCGAAGAAGAAGTAGCCGATCGTGCGGTTCCGGGAGGGCGTCCCATCGCTCCGGCGGGGGGCGCCCTCCTCCTTTCCCTGGGGGATCCCCATGCGCCTCCTCATCGCGTTGCTCCTCTGCCTGCCGGCCTCGGCCCAGAGCCTTGCCTTCTCGAAGGTGGGGAAGGGGCCGGGCCTGGTGCTCATCCACGGGTTCGCGGGGAACCGCGGGGTCTGGGAGGACCTGACCCGGACGCTCTCGGAGCGCCACACGGTGCTCGCGGTGGATCTGCCTGGGTGCGGCGACAGCGCGCCTCCTCCCCCAGGCCCCGTGGACTTCGCCGCCGTGGCCGACGCCGTGGCCACCCTGGCGGCACGGGAGCTGGGAGGGCCCGGCGTGGTGGTGGCCCACAGCATGGGCGGCCTCGTGGGCCTGCGCCTGGCGAGCCGGCATCCGGAGCAGGTGCGCGGGCTGGTGCTCCTGGATGCGCCACTCCTCCCCATGGAAGGGGTGCAGGCGGAGAAGCTCGCGCGGGGCTTCGAACAGGACGGGCCCGGCACCTTCCGGGAGCGCTACGGCCGCTTCGCGGCCTCCCCCGAGCAGCTGGAGCGGGTGGTGAGGGAGGCGGCCCGCATCCCCGGGCCCGTGCTGGCCGCCTACACCCGGGGGCGCACGATCCCCAATGAGGCCGAGGCGGGGCGGGTGAAGTGCCCGGTGCTGCTCGTGGCCTCGCCCATCCTGCTCCCCCTCGGGGAGAACCCGGATCGGGAAGCGCGCGCGGTGGGGTACGGCGGCTTCGGCACCCTCCTGGTGGTCCGGCTTCCCCAGGCGAAGCACTGGGTGATGTGGGATGAGCCCCGGCTGGTGGGTCGGGCGCTTGGCGAGTTCGTGGCCACCCTGGGGAAGCCCTGATGCGGCCACGCTGGATCCTGGTCACGGGCTGCTCCACGGGCATCGGCCGGGCCTTGGTGGGCGAGCTGCGGAGCCGCGGCTGGTCCGTGGTGGCGACGGCCCGGAAGGTCGAGGATCTGGCGGACCTTCCGCAAGGGGAGGATCTGCGGCGGCTGGCCCTGGATGTCTGCCAGGCCGACTCCATCGCCGCCGCGGTGACGGCCTGTGCGGACCTGCGTCTGGTGGGGCTCGTGAACAACGCTGGCTACGCCCAGGCGGGGCCCCTGGAGCTGGTCACGGAGGCGGAGCTGCGCCGGCAGTTCGAGACGAACGTCATCGGGCTGCATGCGGTGACCCGCGCCTTTCTGCCTCTGCTGCGCCGCAACGCACCCGGCGAGGCCCGCCTGGTGCAGGTGGCCTCCATGCTGGGGCGCCTCTCCATTCCTCTGGCGGGGGCCTACAACGCCAGCAAGCACGCGGTGATCGCCCTCGCGGAGTCGCTGCGCCTGGAGATCGGGGAGGAGATCCCCGTGATCCTCGTGGAGCCCGGGGCCATCCGCACGGCCTTCCGGGAGACCCTCACCCGCGAGTGGGGGGACCTGCCGGAGCGCGCGAAGGGCACCCGCTTCGAGGCCATCCTCGAGCGCTACACCGAGCGGCGGAAGGAGCTGAGTGAGGCCCACGCGATGCCCGCGGAGGCCTGCGCCGCCCGCATCGCCGAAGCCCTCTCGAAGGCGCGCCCCCCCCGCCGCGTGGTCATCGGGAAGGATGCCTTCTGGGCGGGCAAGGCGAAGGCCCTGCTCCCCGCCTTCCTCTGGGAGTGGTTGCTCAGGCGGACCTATGGGCTGGGCTGAGGACCTCGAAGCCCAGGGCTGGGCCTGCCTGCCGGATCGGCTGCCGCCTTCCTCCCTGGAGGACCTCGTCGGCCGCCTCCCCATGCTGGCCACCCCTTCCCGGCGTCCGGTCCCCCTGGGGCCCCTGGCGGCGTGGCTTCCCGGAACGGGACTGCCGGAAGCGGTGGCTTCGCTGCTGGGTGAGGCGGCCAGGCCCGTGCGCGCCCTCCTCATGGCCAAGGGGGAGGGACAGGCCTGGGGCATCGACTGGCATCGGGACACCACCTTCGCCGTGGCGGAGCCGGAGCCGGTGCCGGGCTTCGACGGCTGGGTGGACAAGGGCCCCTTCTTCCAGGTGCAGGCCCCCTGGGAGTGGGTGGCCCGCATCCGCACCCTGCGCATCCACCTCGATGATGCGGGGCTCGAGCAGGGGCCGCTGCTGGTGAGATCCGGGAGCCACCGCGGGGAGGATACGGAGGTCCAGGCGGTGCCCATGGCGCGGGGGGAGGTGCTGGTCATGAACCCCCTCCTCCTGCATGCCTCCGAGCCGCCCCGCAGCCTCGCCCCGCGCCGGGTGCTCCACATCGAGTGGGCGGCCTTCGACCTGCCCGGCGGCCTGCGCTGGGCCTGGTTCTGAGGGCTGGGATGACGGAGACCTCCTCCTTCACAGCGGTGCTCTTCCGGGTGGAGGGCCCGGGCGGCTGGACCTTCGCCCCCGTCCCACCGGAGGTGCCGCTGCCACCGGGTGGGGCCTGGGGCCGGATCCCCGTGCGCGCCACCGTGGATGGGCATAGCTGGGACACCAGCGTGTGGCGCGAAAAATCGGGACGGGTGCTGCTGGCCATCCCCGCGAAGGTGCGGGGGGCCAAGGGGCCCGGGGCGGACGTGTCCGTGAGCCTGACGTTCCGGGGTTAGGGCTGCGCGGCGGGCGTCGCGGCTTCGGGAATCCTCAGTCGCGCAGGTCCGGGAAGGCCAGCTCCGACTCCAGCTTCTCGGCCCCGCAGGGCTCCCCGCCGAGGAAGCGCACCGCCGCGCGCACCACCTCCGCATCCTTCAGGATCCGCCGGTGGCCGAGGCCCGTGGTCACCAAGAGGCGCGCCTCCGGGTGGCTGGCGGCCGTGGCCTCCGCCTCCGCCAGGGGCACCTCCCGATCCTCCCGGTCGTGGATGAGAAGGAGGGGAAGCTCGAGGCGCGCGGCCAGCGCAGGGGCTTCCACCTCGTCCCAGGCCCGTCCCACCCGTGCTTCGAAGGCGGCTTCCAGGGCGGGCCACCGCGCTTCCACCACCCCCAGGTGCGCCAGCAGCTGCCGGTAAAAGCGGCGGGGATGGGCCGGTGCCGCCACCACCACCGCCCGCCGGGCCCGCAGGCCATCCGCCAGGGCCGCGAGGGTGGAGATGCCCCCCAGGGAGTGGCCGATCACGGCATGCACCGGGCCGAGGTGGGCCTCCGCGGCCTGGAGCGCGGCCGCGAAGTGGGGGATGCTGGCCCGCCGGCCGGGGCTCGCGCCGTGCGCCGGGGCATCCAGCGCCACGGCGCGGAACCCCGCATCAGCCAGCGCCGAGGCGAAGGCCCGCATCTGGCCCGCCCGGCCTCCCCACCCGTGGAGGAGGAGCACGAGCGGTCCTTCGCCCCGGGTGTAGGCCCGCAGGGCGCCTCCGGGGAAGGGCAGGTCCAGGGGCGCGAAGCCCTGCAGGTAGGCTCGCTCGCGCGCGGAGGGCCGGTGCCGCGGGGGCGTGATGAACAGGGTCTCCGCGAGAGGGCCGGTCCAGGCGGGGTGCACCCGCTCCAGGAAGGCGGTGAGGCGTCGGAGCAGGAGGAGTCTCACAGGGGATCCAGAGCCAGCCCCGGGCTCAGGCAGGCCTCGAGGCGGGTCCGGATCCCCGTCCGGGCGCGCTCGAAGGCCACCGGATCACCATCCAGCTGATGGAGGCTGTTGGCAGCGAGGAAGAGGGCGTCGATCTCGAAGGCGAGCTGCATGGGGTCCCCCGTCGCGTCGAGCTGGCCCAGCGCCTGGGCCTGCTGCACGGTCTGGGCGAGGCCCACGATCCAGTCCCTTCGGGCCGCGGCGATGCTGTCGCGCACAGGGCCCGGCCGGCCATCGAACTCCGTGGAGGCGGCGGCGAAGAAGCAGCCGCCACGGAAGACGCCCTGGCACCCGTAGCGGAACCACTCCTGGATCACGCGGCAGAGGCGCGGCAGCCCTTCGGGGGCCTCGAGGGAGGGCACCACCACCTCCTCCACGAACAGGCCCCGGGCGGCGTGCACGGTGGCGAGCTGCAGCTCCTCCTTCGAGCCGAAGTGGGCGAAGAGGCCCGCCTTGCTCATGCCCGTGGCCTCGGCGAGCTGGCCGATGGAGAGCCCCTCCAGCCCATGGACGGAGGCCAGCTGCACCGCCTCATGCAGGATGGCGGCCCGGGTCATCCGGCCCTTGCGGGATTTCGGGGTGTCCGTGGATTCCAAGCGAGGCTCCCTTGACAACCAAAATAAAACGAACGATCGTTCGAAACAAGCCCTTTGTGGCCCCTTGGAGGATCCATGCTGCCCACCCTGCTCGTTCCCGCCCTCGTCCTCGCCGCCCCCGGGGCGGATGAGGGCACCTTCGCCTTCACCAAGGCCCGCATGGCCGCCCTCCAGTCCGGCGACCTCGAGCGCATCCTGGCCCTCTACGATCCCTGGGCGGAGGCCGTGGGCTCCGACGGGCGCCTGTCCAAGGGGGCCGAGGCCCTCCGGGCGCGCTGGGCGGAACTGCTGGCCAAGGGGCCCCTCCAGGTGGAGCTGAAGGAGGTCACCTACGTGGGCGGTGGGGATGGCATCTTCGCCCACGCCGTCATCCAGCTCACGGCCCCGGGGCAGGCCCCGGTGCTCCAGCACGTCACGGAGTACCGCGTGCGCAAGAACGGCCGCTGGCTGCTCCGTTACGAGTCCGTGCAGGCCGCGAAGGGCTGATCCGGTTCGCGCCGCCCCGGATCCGGCGCGGGCCGGCTCCGGGGGCAGGGGGCCCAAGAAGGTCCAGGCTGGGGATAGAGGAGCCGCCAAGAATCCCCTGCCGATGTCCCGACGCCCCGACCTGGATGCCCTCCGTGTGGGTTGCATCCTCCTGCTGCACGTCTACCACTCCGCCCGCATGTTCAACGTGGACGACCCCTGGCACGTGAAGGCGCCGGTGCTCCTCCCCGTGCTCAATGGCCCCATGGACGTGCTGCACATGGTGCGCATGCCGCTCCTGATGCTCATCGCGGGCCTCGCCACCGCCTTCGCCCTGCGCCGCCGCAGCGTGGGCGCCTTCGCCTGGGACCGGGTGAAGCGCCTGCTGCTGCCCCTGGCCTTCGGCATCCTCGTGATCGTGCCCCCCCAGATCTGGGTGGAGCGCGTGTGGACCGGTGCCACCACCCAGGGCTATCTGGCATGGTGGCCCTCCGTACTGGAAGGCGTGTCCTATCCCAAGGGCAGCACGAGCTGGCATCACCTCTGGTTCGTGGCCTACCTCTTCACGTTCTGCATGGCCGCCCTGCCGCTGTTCGCGACCCTCCGCACCGTCCGGGGGCAGGCCTGGCTGGATCGGGCGGAGGCCTTCCTGGCCAAGGGCCTCAACCTCTGGGTGCTGGGCGTGCTCCTCTTCGCGGGCCGCTTTATGTTCCGGAATCACCCGGAGACCCACGACCTGCTCCATGACCCCAAGAACCTGGTCTATTACGGGGGGCTCTTCCTGATCGGCCACCTCCTGGGTCGCATGCCCCGGGTGGAAGCCCGCCTCGTGGACCTGCGCCGGGGGCAACTCTTCATGGGTGTGGCCCTCCTGGCCCTCTCCCGGGCCTTCAACCACCTGCCGCTTCCCGTGGCCTACCTCAGCTACTACGGCGCCATCTGGGCCATCCTCTGCGCGGCCCTGGGCTTCGGACGCGTGCTGGTCACCCGATCCCGCCCCTGGCTGGACCACGCCCAGGGCCTGGCCTACCCCTTCTACATCCTCCACCAGAGCGTGATCGTGGTGATGGGCTGGTGG
>CAZVKM010000099.1:0-11683 GCA_964627685.1 uncultured Solibacteraceae bacterium
CCCCGTGGGTGAACTTCGTGACCACGATGACCTGCATGACGATGAAGGTGGTCAGCGCCCCGAAGCCGTTGATGAAGGCCTTGCCCTGCCAGCCCTTGCCCTGCTCCTTCAGCCAATGGCGCACCATGCCCACTTGGCTGATGGTGAAGCCCAGGAACACGCCCAGGGCGTAGAGCGGCAGCAGGTGGTGCTCGTGGGCGTTGAAGATGACCACGAGCAGGATGCTCATGGCGCTGAGGATGAAGATGCCGTTGCTGAAGACGAGGCGATCCCCCTGGCTCGCGAACTGCCGGGGGAGGAAGCCATCCTTCGCCATGAGCGCCGCCAGGCGGGGGAAGTCCGCGTAGGCCGTGTTCGCGGCCAGCAGCAGGATGGCCATGGTGAAACCCTGCACCACGAGGTGGATCAGGTGCTTCGCCCCCACGGTGGTGTCCCCCCCGAGGATCTCCCGGGTGAGCTTGGAGAGGAGGCTCTCCTCCCCATCCAGGCCGGTGTAGGTCACGCCGTAGTGGTTCGCCAGCCAGGTGAGGCCGAGGAACATGGTGCCGAGCAGCACCACCATGCCCAGCATGGTGCGGTTGGCGTTCACGTGGGTGGGCTCCCGGAAGGCGGAGACGCCGTTGCTGATGGCCTCCACCCCCGTGAGGGCCGTGCAGCCCGCGCTGAAGGCCCGGGCGAAGAGCCACACCCCCGCCCAGTTGGCGATGGAGGGCGCCTGCAGCTCATGGTGGGGCGCCGGCTGGGCGCTGCCGCCGAAGTAGCGGATGAAGCCCCAGGCCACGAGACCCAGGATGCAGAGCACGAAGCCGTAGGTGGGCACCGCGAACACGGCCCCGCTCTCCTTCACGCCCCGCAGGTTCATGGTGGCCACGAAGAGGATCGCCAGGATGGCCAGGAGCACGCGGACGTGATCCAGGTGGGGGAAGGCCGAGGTGATGGCCGTGATGCCGGCGCTGATGGACACCGCCACCGTCAGGATGTAGTCCACCAGCAGGCTGGCCCCGGCCACCTGGGCCGGGAGCTCGCCGAGGTTCTCCCGGGCCACGATGTAGGCGCCACCCCCCGTGGGATAGCCCGTGATGGTCTGGCGGTAGCTGATGGTGAGGATCACCAGCAGGGCGCTGATGCCCACGGCTACGGGCCAGGACCAGCCGAGCACCCCGGCGGTGAAGGCCCCGATCATGGGGGCCAGCACCGCCATGATCTCGCCCGTAGCGTAGGCCACGGAGCTCAGGGCGTCGGAGCTGAACACCGCCAGGGCGACGGGATTGCTGATGCGGGTGTGGTGCGACTCTTCGGTGGCGAGGCGTCGGCCCAGGAGGAAGCGGCGGATGGTGTTGGGCATGTCGGGGGGCGTCCGGTCCAAAGGCCCAAGTCTATCGGCCTTCCGGAACTTTCCCAGGGGTGGGCGCGACCCGGGGCGGGGCGAACCCCGGCGGTGAGCCCCTTGCTTGAGCCGGTGAAATTCGTCACATTTCCCGGGGTCACAGCACCCCATGGCCATCCCCTTCCGGGATTTCCATCCACCGGCCCCTGGGCCACGAGGCGCAAGCCTAAAGGAGTCAACATGAACCGCAAGCTCACCAGCCTCGCCGGCCTCTTCGCCGCCACGGCCTTCGCCGCCACCGCCGCCACCCCCCTCACGGCCTCCCCCGTCAAATCCGGGTCTGACAAGAGCCTCACCGAAGCCGGGTGCGGCGGCGAGAAGGGCAAGGATCACAAGTGTGGCAAGGACGGCAAGTGTGGTGGCGACAAGAAGAAGTCCGAGAAGAAGGACGAGAAGAAGAAGGATGAGAAGAAGGGCGCCCTGATCCTCGACGAGAAGAAGAAGGATGAGAAGAAGGGCGACAAGAAGGATGAGAAGAAGGGCAAGAAGGACGGCGGCTGCGGTGCCGGCTCCTGCGGGTCCTCCAAGAAGGGCTGAAGCCCCTCCTCCCACGCTCGGGGCCTTGCCGCCGCAAGGCCCCGTTCGCTTCCCGAGGTGTCCGTGACCTTCACCGGCATCGGGCTCGGCCTGCGCCGCCCCCACCTGGATGAGCTGGAGGCCCTGCCGGCTTCCCCGGTCCCGTTCTGGGAGTTCGCCCCGGAGAACGTGGTGGGCCAAGGGGGCCGGAGGGCCCGCCAGACCCGCGCCCTCCTCGAGCGGGATCCCGCCCTCACCCACGGGCTCTCCCTCTCCATCGGCGGCCCGGACCCCTGGGACCCCCAGCAGATCTCGGATCTCAAGGCCTTCCTCCGCCAGGTGGACGCCCCCTGGCACAGTGAGCACCTCTGCTGGACGACCTCCGGGGGCGCCACCACCCATGAGCTGCTGCCCCTCCCCTTCACCGGGGAGGCCGTGCGGCGGGCCGTGGCGCGGGCCCGGGAGCTCCAGGACCGCCTGGAAGTGCCCTTCCTCCTGGAGAACATCAGCTGGTACGCCACCCTCGGAGCCCCCGAGATGGACGAACGGACCTTCCTCACCGAGATCCTTGAAGGGGCCGACTGCGGCTGGCTGCTGGACCTCAACAATGTGTATGTGAACAGCCTCAACCACGGCTTCGATGCCAAGACCTGGCTCGAGGGGATGCCGCTGCACCGGGTCCGGCAGATGCACATCGCCGGACACGACTGGTTCGAGACGGATCAGCTCTACATCGACACCCATGGCGCCCCGGTCCCCGATCCCGTGGTGGTGCTGATGCAGTGGATCCTGCCCCGAGTGCGCGAGGCCACCGGCCGGGCCGTCCCCGTCCTCCTGGAGCGGGACAACCGCATCCCGCCCCTCGCCGAGCTGCTGGCCGAACGCGACCGGCTCCAGGGCTTCTACGATGCGGCCCTGGTGGGGGCGGAGGCCCTCGGATGAGCGCCCTCCAATCCCTGCAGCAGGCCTTGTTCGAGCTGGCCGTCACCCCCGACCCCGCGCCCTTCGTGGAGGGCCCGGAGGCCTGGGCCCGCACCCGGGGGCTCACCCCCGCCGACGCCCGGGCCTTCGAGACCCAGGCGGCCCGCCTCCTCGTCTACCGGGACCTGGTTCGCTTCGCCCTGGAAGACCCCCTGCCGGATGCCTACCCCATCACCCATCGGCTCCTGACCGAGGCCGGGGCCTGGGAGGAGGCCGTGTCCGCCTTCCTCGCCGCGGGAAGCCTCCGGAGCACTTATTACCGGGAGGTGGCCCCGGCCTTCCTCGCCTGGGTGGCGGAGACGGGGTGGGGCACGGCGCGCTGGCCCTTCCTCCTGGCCCTCCTCCACTGGGAACTGCTCGAGCTTGAGCTGCAACGCCACCCAGACCTCCCACCCCCGGTCGACCTGGAGGCTTCCCCGACCCCCGCCTCCCGGGTGGTCCCGGATCCCACCCTGCGGAACCTCACCTACCCGTGGGCCGTCCAGGAGGCCACGGAGGCGGATCCGGTTCCCAAGCCCACCCCCACGCACCTCCTGGCCTGGCGGGATGGGCAGGGCGATTTCCAGTCCCTCGCCCTCAGCCCATCCGCCTCGTCCCTGCTGGCCCGCTGGTTGGACGGGGAGCCCCTCGCCGACGCCGCCGCGGAGCTCGGCGTCGCCCTCGGGGAAGCGGCGGCCTTCGCCACCACGCTCAAGGCCCGGGAGGCCCTCCTGGGTTTCCGGTAGGGACAAGCTCCCACCCCTCCACCAGGTGGAGCTGGCCCGGCACCACGGGCCACCACCACCGATCCCGGGCCCGGACCTCGTGGGAGCCGGCGAAGAGCTTCCCGACCTCCACCTCGCCAAGGGCATCCGACACCTCCCAGTGCCCGGGGGGCAACTGCTCCGTCCAGGGATCCCGCCAGGGGCCCTGGAGGCCCGGGGCCTCGGCCCCCCAGACCACCCCCCGGTCGTGGAGCAGGGTGAGGTGGGCCCCGCTCTGCGCCAACACCCCGTAGACGCCCCGAACGGCCTCCGCCGTCCAGGCCTCGAGGGCCTCGACCAGGGCCTCCGAGGCGGGGCCCTCCAGGTCGAAGGGATCCGCGGGCGCGAAGGCCCGGCGGATGAGGGCCTGGGCCACAGGCCCCAGCTGACCCACCACGTTGGCGGCCAGGATCGTGGCGGGCCCGTGGAGGTCACACCAGGCCCGCAGCGGGGCCGCGCCGGGCCGGAAGGAGGGCAGCAAGCCCGCCAGGCGCCGGGCCCCCTCCCCCGGTTCCCGACGGCGCCCCCACCGGTCGCGGGCGCAGCGGTGGGCCGCCCCGGCCAAGCCCCCGAGGGCCCCGGTGAGGTCCGAGCCCACCCAGGGGGCCCAGCGACGATGCCTCAGCCAGGTACCGAAGCGGCTCAGGGGATCCGCATCCCAGCCCCAGGTGCCTTGGGGCGCCTTCCTCCAGGGCACCTCCAGGCCCCAGCCCGCGCCGAGGATGAGGCAGGGGCGGTCCCGGTCGGCCGCCTCGAGCCCGGTGCCGAGCCAGGCCCGCGCCCGGGCGAGGTGCTCCCCCCAGGCGCCGCGATCGCGGCCCAGGAAGGCCCGCTGTTCCAGCAGGAGGTGGCGGTGGAGGGGCGAAGACACCCCCCATCTTGGCCCGGAAATCACGATTTTTCCCTCCTCCCCGAAGAGGTTGTACAGCCCATGGAGGTTCCGTGAAGCGGATCACCCTGCTCCTCCCCGCCCTCTCCCTCGCCCTCGTGGCCCAGGAGGCCCCTTCCAAGGACGAGGAGGACCTCCTGGCCCTCCTGAACACGCCCATCACGGTGGCCAGCAAGAAGGCCATGACCACCCGGGAAAGCCCGGGCGTGATCACCCTCATCACCCGCGAGGAACTCCAGGCCCTCGGCGCCCGGGACATGATCGACATCCTCCGCCTCGTGCCGGGCTTCGAGATCGGATATGACGTGCAGGGCGTCACCGGCCCCGCCATGCGGGGCATCTGGGGCTATGAGGGGAAGATCCTGGTGCTCTGGGATGGCCTCGAACTCAACGAGAGCATGTACGGCGATGTGTTCTTCGGCTCCCACTACCCCGTGGATCAGATCAAGCGCGTGGAGATCATCCGGGGCCCGGGCTCCAGCATCTACGGAGGCTACGCCGAGGTGGCCGTCATCCAGATCACCAGCCTGGGGGCCGATGACGTGAAGGGGGTGGGAGCGGGCTTCACCTATGGCAAGGGCCGAGAGGCCACCTACCGGCAGACGGCGGAGGTCGTAGGCGGATTCGCGGGCCAGGACCTGAAGCTCAGCTTCGGTGGCTTCATGGGCACGGGCGTCCGCAGCGAGGGCACCTTCACCGACCCCACAGGGACCTCCTTCAGCCTCAAGGACACGAACAAATTCCGCCCGGCCTTTGCAAATCTGGGCCTGACGACGGGTGGATTCCAGTTCCGGGCCTTGCTTGACCAGTACGTGCTGGACCAGCAGGACAACATCAGCACCGCCACCCCCGCCCCTTCCAAGATCCGCTTCGGGAGCACCAACCTCGACGCCCGCTACACCTTCGAGCCTGTGAAGGGATTGTCGCTCACCCCCTTCCTCACTTGGAGGGACCAGAAACCCTGGTGGGTGGATGATCCCTCGGCCGGGGTGTTCATGTACCAGGCCAACCGGACCCGGGCGGGACTGGGGATGGGCTGGGACATGACCTCCGCGGTCAACCTCGCCGCGGGGCTCGAGTGGCAGAAGGACTCCGCGGATGTGCAGGCGGGTTCCGCCAACATCTTCCCTGCCGGCGACACCTCCGTGAGCTACACCAGCAAGGCCCTCTACGGTCAGCTCCAGTACCAGGGCCCGGTGAACCTCACGGTGGGAGCCCGGTGGGAGGATCACAGCGCCGCGGGCTCGGCCTTCGTGCCCAGGGCCGCCCTCACCAAGGTTTTCGGCAAGTGGCACGTGAAGCTGCTCTACGCCCACGCCTTCCGCACCCCGGCCATCGCGAACCTCAACCCACCGAATCCGGCCAACCCCATCGAACCTGAGAAGACCCGCACCGCGGAGGTGGAGGTGGGCGTGCAGACGGGCGCCAGCCTCTTCACGCTCAACCTCTTCGACACCGTGATCAAAAAGCCGCTGGTGTACACCGTGACGGTGAGTTCGAGCGGGTACTTCAACCAATCCCAGACCGGCACCCGCGGCTTCGAGCTGGAGTGGAAGCTGCGAAAGGGCTGGGGGTTCCTCAACGCCACCTTCAGCCACCATGAGGCCCACAACGAGGTGGACGCCTGGTCCGTTCCCGGTCATGACAAGAACTTCCTGGGCTTCGCCCCCCAGAAGGCGACCCTGGCCACCGGCCTCAAGCTGGGCGGCGGCTTCACCTTGGGGGGCAGCCTGATCTGGCTCAGCGAGCGGTATGCCTACCAATACGATCCAGGCTCGGCCTCCTTCGTGTTGGGCAAGCTGGGTTCGGACCTGCTGGTGGGCCTGAACCTGAGCTTCACCCGCGAGGCCTTCACCGCCAGCCTCGGGGTTCAGGACACCACGGATCGGAAGGTCCCCTTCGTGCAGCCCTACTTCACGGACCCAGCCGCGGCCCACGGGTCCCTTCCGGGCCCCGGTCGCGAAGTGGTCGCCAAGCTGAGGTATGGGTTCTAGCCGACTCCCGATGGCGCTGTTCCTCGTCCAGCTCCTGCCCTTTCTAGGCGCCCAGGAGCCGGACGGGGCGCTGCCGAGCTTGAGGGACCTCCTGGCCACCCCGGTGACCGTGGCCAGTCGCAAGGCCGAGGGCACCCGGGAGAGCCCCGGGGTGGTCACCGTGCTCACCCGGGAGGAGATCCAGGCCTCCGGGGCCCGGGACCTCCTGGACCTCCTCCGCCTGGTGCCCGGCTTCGACGTGGCCTCGGACGTCCAAGGGCAGGTGGGGATCTCCGTGCGCGGCCTCTGGGCCTATGAGGGCAAGCTCCTGCTCGTCTGGGATGGGCTGGAGCTCAATGAACTGCTCTATGGCGAGACTCAGCTCGGGGGCCGCTATCCCGTGGATCAGATCAAGCGGGTGGAGATCATCCGTGGGCCGGGCAGCGTGCACCATGGCGACGCCGCCGAAGTCGCGGTGGTGAAGGTGACCTCCCTGGGGGCCGAGGACCTGCCCACGGTGGGAGGCGCCCTCACCTTCGGGCAGGGCACCGAGGGGACCCTGCGGCGGACCTACCAGGTGGTGGCCTCGGCCAAGGGCGCATCCTGGAACCTGCGGATCGGCACCTTGGGGGGCACCACCGAACGGAGCCAGGGCACCCTGACCGATGCCCTGGGGCAGTCCTACGACATGCAGGGCCAGAGCGCGCTCCGCCCCAACTTCACCAGCCTGGGCCTGGAGGTGGGCGACTTCCAACTCTCCGCCGTGGTGGATCAGCTCCGCATGGACCAACGGGACAACTTCGGGGAGAACCTCCCGGCCGCCTCCCCCATCGCCTTCCGGTCCACCAACCTGCAGGCCCGGTACACCTGGGCGCCCCGGCCCAACCTGGTGCTCACCCCCTCCCTCACCTACCAGGACCACAAGCCCTGGTGGACCTCCGAGGACCTGCCCGAAGGCTTCACCCAGTTCTCCACGGAGCGGCGCCGGGTGGCCCTCGACGCCATGTGGGATCCCCGGGGGGACCTCACGGTGACCGCCGGCCTCATGGGTCGGGAGGACCACAGCCGGAGCCGGAGCGACCGCAACCCCTTCACCTTCCGGGAGGGTCGCACCGCGCTCACCTACCGGGCCTGGGCCACCTACGTCGAGGTGCAGACCCACGGGGACCTTAACCTCACCCTGGGCGGTCGCCATGAACACCACAGCGATGCGGGGGGTGCCTTCGCGCCGCGCTTCGCCCTCACCGGGGTGCGGGGGCCCTGGCACCTGAAGGTGCTGGCGGCGAAGTCCTTCCGGGCCCCCTCGGTTCAGGACCAGAACCAGCCCTTCGACCCCTCCGTGAGGGTCGTCCCGGAGACCTCACGCACCCTGGAGTTGGAGGTGGGGCGGACCCTGGGGGCCGGCCTCCTCTCCGTGAACGCCTTCGACGTGCGCCTGGAGGATCCCATCATCTTCGTGAGCGATGCCTCCAACGGCGGCAACGGAGGCTACCGGAACCAGGGGCGCCTCCGGACCCGGGGGCTCGAGACCCAGTATCAGTTCCGGGGGGCGCGGGGCTTCCTCAACGCCAGCCTGGCCCTCCATCGCGCCGGCGAGGGGGGCGACTACTACGGGGTCCCGGGTTCCCCCGGCCGCTTCCTGGGGGTGGCGGATCGGAGCTTCAGCTTCCTCGGGGGGCTGCGACTGGGATCCCACTGGCAACTGGGAGCCTCCGCCCTCTGGCTGTCGGATCGCCAGGGCTGGGCCTGGAGCCCCTCCACCGGGGACCTCGCCCTGCAGCGCTTTCCCGCCCGGACCCTCCTGGGCGCCACGGTCACCTTCCGGCCCGGTCCCTGGGCGCTGAGTCTGGGGATCCAGGATGCCCTGGATCAGGCCCCACCCTTCCTCCAGGCCTACCCGGGCGGCCACGGCCCCCTGCCCGGCACGGGGCGCGAGTGGGTGCTGAAGCTGCGACACGGCTTCTGATCCGCCTCCCTCCTGGAGACAATGGGAGGTTGGAGAGCCCATGCCCCGTTACTCGAAGCGCGTCGGCCGCGAAGTGCTGGACGGCCACCCCCGCCTGCCCGAGTGGATCACCAAGGAACGGGTGCGTCTCTCCGACCTCCATGAGATGAAGGCGGGGCTGCGGGACAGCGACCTCCACACCGTGTGCGAGGAGGCCCGCTGCCCCAACCGCACCCACTGCTTCACCCACGGCACGGCCACCTTCCTGCTCATGGGCGACACCTGCACCCGCGCCTGCGGCTTCTGCAGCATCCAGAGCGGCAAGCCCAACGCCCTGAATCCCCAAGAACCCGAGGAGACCGCCGAGCGCGTCGCCCAGCTGAAGCTCCGCTATGCCGTGCTCACCAGCGTGAACCGCGACGACCTGCCCGATGGCGGCGCCGCGCACTTCGCCGCCACCATCCGCGCCATCAAGCGGCGCAACCCCGGCACCGGCGTGGAAGTCCTGACCCCCGACTTCATGGGTGACCTGGAGGCCGTGGCCCAGGTGGTGGCCGCGGGCCCCGCGGTGTTCAACCACAACACCGAGACCGTGCCCAGCCTCTACGCCACCGTGCGTCCAGCCGGCCGCTTCGAGCGCACCTTGTCTGTGCTGAAGGAGGCCAAGCGCCTCGGGGAATCCCTCTACGGCCCCGACTTCAAGACCAAGAGCGGCCTCATGCTGGGCCTGGGCGAGACGGAGGCGGAGCTCATGGAGGTCTTCACGCGCCTGGCCGAGGTGGGCGTGGACATCCTCACCCTGGGCCAGTACCTGCGTCCCACCCGCTTCCAGCTGCCGGTGAAGGCGTACGTGACGCCGGAAGCCTTCGCGGACCTTGGGAAGAAGGCCAAGGCCCTGGGCTTCCAGACCGTCTACGCCGGTCCCCTGGTGCGCAGCTCCTTCAACGCCCATGAAGTGGCGGAGATGGAAGGCATCAGCATCGCCTGAGGGATCAGCCCACCCGCACCGTGATGGCGGGCTGGGGCGTGGGACAGCCGAAGACGCACAGGCCGCAGCCCGTGCAGCCCGCCTCCAGCACTTGGGGCCGGGCGGGCCCTTCGGCCTGATCCACCATCCGGAGGGCCACGCCGGGATAGGGGCAGCGGTCCAGGCAGACCTGGCAGGCCTCCGGCGCCCGCTCCGCGCCCGGGTGCGTGAGGCACCGCTCCGGATCCACCACCGCCAAACCCATGCGCACCGCCACCGGCCCCTCCAGGGGGTCCCCCTCGGGCCCCAGGAGCTTCGGCCAGCGCAGGGCGCCGTCTTCACAGGCCGTGATGCAGGGAAGCTCCGTGCAGAGGAAGCAGGGCATGCTCCGGGGTTCCAGGTAGGGCGTGTTCAGGCCGAGGCCCGCGGAGGGCCCGGCCTTCAGCAGGGCATCCTGGGGGCAGGCCTCGATGCACTTGTCGCAGCGGGTGCAGGCGGTGAGGAACGCGAACTCCTCCAGGGCTCCCGGGGGACGCTGGAGCTTGGGGCTCACCTTCGTCACCACCTCCTCCACCCGCTCCGCGAGGAAGCCGCCGAACAGGGTCCCCAGCGACTTGAAGAAGTCGCCGCGGGCCTGCTGTTCGTCGAGCTTGCGGGACATGGGACCCGCCTACTTCAGGCCCAGGACCGCCAAGGTCGGCCGCAGGGCCCCCCAGAGGATGGGGTCGAAGCCCAGGATGAGGGTGCCCGTGCGGGCGTCTGCGCCGAGGGTGAGGTGGGCCAGCAGCTCCGGGGAGGTGGCCACCTCGCGGGAGCTGGGCGGAGCCGGGGCCCACACCACGCCCTGGGGCGCCTCGGCCTGGGCCAGGGCCGTCCCGCGCACCTGGAGGACCAGGAGGTCCCCGTGGAAGGAGGGCACCCGCACCTCCGTGAGGGCCCCCCGGGGCACCTGGGGGATCACCTCGAAGGCGGCCCGGTAGCCCAGGGCCTCCGTGTCCGGATCCTCGCCCTTGAGCACCTGCTTCGTCTGGGCGTGGAGGGCCTCCAGGCCGGGGTCGCCCAGGTAGGCCACGGAGCGGAGCCAGGTGCCGGAGACCTCCTCGAGGCCCGTCACGAGCTTGGGAGCCAGGGCCAGCACCTGCTCCAGGGCCGGGCGGAGCTTGAGGCGCTTCACCCCCTCGGGCCAGCGGCCGAAGGGCAGCGGCTCCCCCTCGGCGCCCGTGGCGCGGAGGTCCAGGATGCGCCCGGGGAAGTGCTCCAGCAGGTGGGCGTCTGGAGCGTCCGCGAGGATCACCGCGTCCAGCCCCACGAGCAGGGCGGGCTCCGGCGCGAAGACCACGAGGTCGCCCTCCTCCTGCTCCACGGTGAGCGGGCCGGTGGCGAGGGGCAGCACCGAGGCCTCCGCAGCCTCCAGCACCTGGACGAGTTCACGACCCAGCAGGGTCTGGGCACCGAGGACGGCGAGCTTCAGCATGGGGTTCCTTTGGTCGGGCTAGACCCGGACGGCGGCTTCATCCGCGGGCTTGTGGTCCTTGAGGGCGGCGGCCACGGGGCCCGCGAGGAAGGCGGCGGTCTGATCCGCGGCGCGGCCGGTGAAGCGGGCGGCATCCAGCATGGCGGCCAGCTCGGCCTCGGTCATCTTCCAGGCGGGGTCCGCGGCCAGGAGCTTGAGCAGCGGGTTGGGCTGGCCCTCCTGCTTGATGGCCTTGCCCGCCTCGAGCGCGGCCACGCGGAACTTCTCGTGGAGGTCCTGGCGGTCGCCGCCCCGCTTCACGGCCTCCATGAGGAGCACCTCGGCGGCCATGAAGGGCAGCTCCTGGCTGAGGCGGGCCTCGATCATCTTGGGGTACACCACGAGGCCGGTGGCCACGTTGCGGAAGAGCACGAGGATCGCATCCACGGCCAACAGGCCCTGGCTGATGGCCAGGCGGCGGTGGGCGCTGTCATCGAGGGTGCGCTCCATCCACTGGGTGGCGCTGGTCTGGTAGGTGGAGGGCATGAGGCCCAGCACGAAGCGGGCGAGGCTGTTGATGCGCTCCGAGCGCATGGGGTTGCGCTTGTAGGGCATGGCGCTGGAGCCGATCTGGTTCTTCTCGAAGGGCTCCTCGACTTCCTTCAGGTGCTGGAGCAGGCGCAAGTCGCAGGCGAACTTGGAGGCCGAAGCCGCGATGCCGCAGAGCACCTGGCCGATGCGGTCCTCCAGCTTGCGGGTGGCGGTCTGGCCGCTCACCGGGATGGCGGGCGCCCCCACCTTCTCGCAGAAGCGCTGCTCCAACGCTTCC
>CAZVKM010000100.1:0-11609 GCA_964627685.1 uncultured Solibacteraceae bacterium
CCCCATCCACGAAGATCACCATGTGGGGTCGGAGGGACCCGTGCTCGTCCAGGACATACCCGCGGGCCCTGGGGTTGCCGCTGAAGGCGGCCTCCAGCACCTCGCGGACCGTGCTTCCCACCACCGTCACGGGAGGGCAGGCCACGTGCCGCTGGAGGTTCTCGGTGAAGCGGACCCGGGCCATGTCAGCGGGACGAAAGGCGATCGGGGTCGCGCGGGGTCATGGGCATGGATTCCGCTCCCTGGATGGGTCTGTGGAGCCTACCACCATGTCCCCCGACGGGGTCCTCCCGCGGGGCGAGCTCCCGGGAAGCCGCGATTTGCCTTCCCTCCATCAAATGCCGATGGAACCATGAACCCGATCGTGTCCCTGATGCCCTCCCCTCTCGCCACCCTCCTGGAGCCCTCGCGGCGCGCCCGCCTGTTCCCCTGGGCGCTGGCGGGGGCCATGACCCTCGGTGGGGGGCTCACCCTGGCCTACTACCTCTGGGCGATCCCCGCGCACCAGGAGAGCCTCATCAGCCATCTGGCCTCCCTGGTCCCCCTCAGTGTGTCCATCCCCTTCACCTTCCTGAGGGCCCGCCAGGAGCCCCAGGAACGGAAGGGATGGGTGCTCTTCGGGGTCTCCCACATCCTCCTCGCCAGCGGCGCGGGCCTCCGCACCTTGACCTTCCTCGAGGTGATCCCCCAGGCCACCCTGGGCCGCCTCCCCTTCATCGTCCAGCTCAGCGCCGCCGTGCTCATGGGGATGGGCATGTTGAGCTGGCCCTTGGCCCCCCCCTCGGCCTCCGAGCGCCGCAGGAAGGCCCTCGACGGCCTGGTGTTCGCGCTGGCCCTCTTCTTCATCCTCTGGGACCTGGGGTGGGGCGACCTCTACCGGAACTCGAAGGAACCCCTCTCCAGCAAGGCCTTCACCCTCGCCTTCCCCTTGATCTACGACGTGCTGGTGGGCCTCGCCATCTACCTCGGAGCCCGCAATCCCGCCCGGTTCAAGGGTCCCCTCGGCTGGGTCACGGCCGGCATGCTGATGTCCTTCATCGGGAACCTGATCTGGGGGAACCTCACGCTCCGCGGGGCTTACCACGTGGGTCACCCCCTGGACGTGGCCTCCTTCTTCATCCCGCTCACCAAGCTGGTGGCCCCCTTCTCCCCGGAGCCCGTGGGGGACCCCCCGGCCGAGGATGAGGCCCACGACCAGAGCCTCCTGGGTTCGACCCTGCCCTTCCTCTCCGTGCTTCCCGCCCTGGGGCTGGGCGTCTGGCGGTTGCTGAAGGGGCCGCACCAGTGGGATCCGATCCTCCTCTGGCTCGCCGTGGCCATGGGCACCCTGCTCCTGCTCCGCCAGTTCCTCTCCTTCCGGGACCTCCAGCAGTTCTCCCACACCCTCGAGCTGCGGGTGGAGGAACGGACCCAGGCCCTGGAGCAGAACCAGCGGCTCATGCTCAACACGGTCCGGATGAACACCCTGGCCAGCCTGGGGGCCGGCCTCGCCCACGACCTGAACAACCTCATCGGGGCCGCCCGGAACTACACCACCCTCGCCCAGGGGGACCTGGCGGAGGGGACGATCCCCGATCCCCAGGACCTGGAGCGGGTGCAGCATGCCCTCGGCCGCGCCGGGGAGCTCACCTCCAGCCTCATGGCCTTCGGCCGCGGTGAGGGCGGGGAGGCCATCCGCTTCGACCTGGAGGCCCGTGTCCGGGAGTCGGACCGCCTCCTGCGGGTACTGCTCCCCCGCAACATCGCCCTGCGCATCGAGACCACCGGGCGCCCCCTGCCCCTGATCGGGCAGCCCGCCCACTGGGACCAGATCCTCGTCAATCTGGTGTCCAACGCCCGGGACGCCATGCCCGAGGGGGGGATCATCTGGGTCCGCCTGCGGCCCGTGGAAGGGGACCGGGCCCTGCTCGAAGTGGAGGACAACGGCCAGGGGATGCCCATGTCCGTCCAGGCCCACATCTTCGATGCCTTCTTCACCACCAAGGCCCCGGGCAAGGGCACGGGCCTCGGGCTCGCCAGCGTCCGGGCCCTGGTGACCCAGGCGGGGGGCGAGCTCCGGCTCTGGAGCGCCGAGGGCAAGGGGACCAAGTTCACCCTCGAGTGGCCCCTCGCCTCCTGACGCCGCCTCCGAATGCGCCGAGGCCCCGCATGCTCAGGGCAGGCGGGGCCTCGGTGGCAGGGCGGCTCAGGGGATGAGGCCCAGCTCCTTCACGGCCTGGCGTTCCTCTTCGAGCTCCTTGGCAGTGGCGTCCATCTTGGCGCGGCAGAAGTCGTTGATCTGCAGGCCCTGGACGATGGTGGCCTGGCCGTTCTTCACAGTGCAGGGATAGCCGTAGATGAGGCCCTTGGGGATGCCGTAGCTGCCGTCGCTGGGCAGGGCCATGGAGGTCCAGTCGCCCTCGGCGGTGCCGAGCGCCCAGGAGCGCATGTGGTCGATGGCGGCGTTGGCGGCGGAGGCGGCGGAGGAGAGGCCGCGGGCCTCGATGATGGCGGCGCCGCGCTTGGCCACGGTGGGGATGAAGGTGCCCTCGTACCAGGCCTGGTCGTTCACGGCGGCGTGGGCGTTCTGGCCGGCCACCTCGCAGTGGAAGAGGTCCGGGAACTGGGTGACGCTGTGGTTGCCCCAGATGGTCATCTTCTTGATGTCGGCCACGGTCTTGCCCGTGCGCTCCGCCAACTGGCTCGTGGCGCGGTTGTGGTCCAGGCGCACCATGGCGTGGAACTGCTCGGGCTTGAGCTTGGGGGCGTTCTGCTGGGCGATGAGCGCGTTGGTGTTGGCGGGGTTGCCCACCACGAGCACCTTCACGTCGCGGCTGGCCACCTCGCTCAGGGCGGCGCCCTGGGGCTTGAAGATGCCGCCGTTGGCGGAGAGCAGGTCGCTGCGTTCCATGCCCTGCTTGCGGGGCATGGCGCCCACGAGCAGCGCGTAGTCGGCGTCCTTGAAGGCCACCATCGGATCATCGGAGGTCACGACGCCCGCCAGGAGGGGGAAGGCGCAGTCGTTGAGCTCCATGACCACGCCCTGGAGCGCCTTCAGCGCCGGGGTGATCTCGAGGAGCTGCAGGATGACGGGCTGGTCGGCGCCGAGCATCGAGCCTTCGGCGATGCGGAAGAGCAGGCTGTAGCCGATCTGGCCAGCAGCCCCGGTGACGGCGACGCGAACGGGCTTCTTCATGGAAGGACCTCCAGGGAACCCTTCATCCTATCGGCCCGGCCCCCCCCGTCCAAGGATGCAGGACACAACCCCCCCCTTGGATTCAGGCGGACGGGCCCGGGAGCCGATGGAGCCCCAGGAGCCGCCCCCCCCCCTTGCCCGAAGCGCTGGATCCGAGCCGACTGCCCGCCGACGCCCCCCCCGGGGTGGCGGAGCTCCTGCAGGAGGTGTCCGGAGCCGAGCTCGTGCGCTACCGGGATGGCCAACGCCTGGTGACCGAGGGAGACACGGACCGCCAGGTCTTCCTGGTGCTGGAGGGCAGCCTCGTCATCGAGAAGGCCAGCGCCCTCCCCGGGGGCCCCGTGCTGCAGCTCGCCACCCTGGCCTGCGATCCGGAACACCTGACCATCGTGGGCGAAATGGCCGCCTTCGGGGCTCCGGAGCGGACCGCCTCCGTCCGGAGCGTCGGAGCGTCCCTGGCCCTCCGGTTCCCGGATGGGGCGATGGAGACCCTGCTCTCCGGGCACCCCTATTTCACGCGCCTCCTCTGCGAACAGTTCACCCAGCGCCTCCAGGAGACCAACGAGGCGCTCCGCACCCTCCAGCGTCGCTTCGAGCTGGCCCCGGAACGGCGCATGGCCCAACCCGGGGAGATCCTGTTCCGGGCCGGGGATCCCGGGCGCAACCTCCACCAGCTGCTCATGGGGAGCGTGGATCTCGAGGAGGAGGGGGGCAAATGCCGGCGGGTGGCCCCCCAGGACCTGCCCGAGGGGCTGCTGGAGCCCGAGGCCTTCCTCCGGGGGCGGGCGCACCGGTTCACCGCCACCGTGGCGGATAGCGCCTTCCTCCTGATCATCGACGACGCCAAGAAGGAGGCCCTGATCCGGAGTCACGCGGCGCTGGTGGCCAAGCTCCTGGAAGGCAAGCTCTGAGGGGGCTCAGAGCTGGAACCAGCCCTCGACGCGCCGACGGGCCCGATCCTCCCCCTCCCGGTGCCGGTACTCGTTGGAGTGGGGGTCGTAGGTGTAGTCGGCGGCCCAGCGCTCGTGGTTCCGCACCACCTCCCGCAGGGCTTCGAGGCAGGCCTCGATCTCCTCATCCGGGCTCGTGGGGTGGAAGCTGAGGCGCACCCACCCCGGCTTGTCCGACAGGTCCCCGCGATCGATCTTGTCGGTGATGCTCCGGGAGCGGGTGGGATCCACGTGGAGGAGGTAGTGCCCGTAAGTCCCGGCGCAGCTGCACCCGCCCCGCGCCTGGACGCCGAAGCGGTCATTGAGCAGGCGGACCAGCAGGTTGTAGTGGGCGTTCTCCACGTAGAAGGAGAAGATCGCCTGGCGCTCCTCCTGCTCGTTGGCCAGCAGATGCACGCCCGGGATGGCCCGCATGGCCGAGATGACCTTGGGGACGATCTCGCGTTCCCGGGCCTGGATGGCGTCCACCCCCATGGCCTCCTTCACCCCCATGGCGAGGGAGGCGCGGATGGCCTGGAGGAACCCCGGTGTCCCGGCATCCTCGCGGGCTTCGATGTCCTCAAGAAAGGCGTACTCGCCCCAGGGGTTGGTCCAGGCCACGGTGCCGCCCCCGGCATCATCCGGGACGCTGTTCCGGTAGAGCTTCCGGTCGAAGACCAGCACCCCGCAGGAGCCGGGCCCTCCCAAGTACTTGTGGGGGGAGAGGAACACCGCATCCAGGGGCTCGTCCCCCTCCGGGTGCATGTCGATGGCGTCATAGGGCGCATTCGCCGCGAAGTCCACGAAGGCCACGCCCCCCGCCTGGTGGATCATCCGGGCCAGGGCCCGGTAGGGGGTGTGCAGGCCCGTCACGTTGGAGCAGGCGCTGAAGGACCCGATCTTGAGGGGCCGATCACGATACCGCTCCAGCAGGGCGCCGAAGGCCTCGAGATCCACCAGGCCCCGCGCATCGGGGGGGATCACCTCCACATCCGCGATGGTCTCGTACCAGCTCGTCTGGTTGCTGTGGTGCTCCAGGTGGGTGACGAAGACCACCGGGCGCTCACTGGGACGCAGGTCCAGGAAGCGGCGGAGGCCCTGGGGGGCCTTGAGTCCGAGGATCCGCTGGAACTTGTTGATGCCCCCGGTCATGCCGTTGCCCACGGTGATGAGCACGTCCTCGGGCCCTGCGCCCACGTGGGCTTTGATGCGCCGCTGGGCCTCGTGATAGGCCAGGGTCATGGCGGTCCCGGTGGCGCTGGATTCGCTGTGGGTGTTCCCCACGAAGGGTCCGAACGCCTCGGTCAGGCGCCGCTCGATGGGTGCGTAGAGGCGTCCGCTGGCCGTCCAATCCGAGTACCGGATCGGCATGGGGCCGTAGGGTCCGTCGAAGGTCTGGTCGACCCCCACGATGTTCCGGCGGAAGGCGGCGAAGTGGGCCGAGAGGGCGTTGGAGTCCATGGTCTGCCTGGGAAACCCCCACTCTACCCGAGGTATCCCCACCTCAGAGCGCCTTCACGACCTCAGCCCCCCCCAGCTGGGTCATCTGCTTCAGGATCCAGGCCTGACGGGAACGCACATGCTCCGAGGGGGAGGCCACCCGGAAGCGGTGGGGGTTCGGAAGCACGGCCGCCAGCAGCGCGGCCTCCTCGGCGGACAGCCGCTTGGCCGGCTTCCGGAAATAGGTGAGGCTGGCGGCCTCCACCCCGTAGATCCCATCCCCGAACTCCACGATGTTCAGGTAGACCTCGAGGATCCGCCGCTTGGACCAGCCGGCCTCCAGGGCGAGGGTGAACCAGGCCTCGAAGCCCTTGCGGATCCAAGAGCGGGAGGACCACAGGAAGAGGTTCTTGGCGGTCTGCTGGCTCAGCGTCGAGGCCCCCCGCTTCCGCCGGCTCCGCTCGTTGTGCGCCACGGCCTTCTCGATGGCGTTCCAGTCGAACCCGAAGTGCTCAGCGAACAGCTGATCCTCCGCAGCGATCACCGCCACCCCCATCACGGGAGCGATCTCCTCCAGGGGGACCCACCGGTGGCGGGAGCCGCCCCCACCCTCGGCAGGGTCCCCACTGAGGCGGCGCTCGATCATCAGGGCGGAGAAGGGCACGGGGACGAACCGGAAGGTTCCCACCAGGACCAGCGTGGCTCCAAGGAACAGGGCGAGGGCCCCGCCCACCCACCGTAGGAGCCGCCGGCCCCAGGCGCGCTTTCTGGTCTCTTTCTGGCTCTTGGGCACCGGAACCCCCTTCCCCCCTCACCGGTTCAACCTACCATTGCCTAAACCCGCCTCCTCCCGAGCCCGTACCCCACGAGTCATGCCTCCCAGGCCCCCCCGCCCCCTCGCCCTTCCAGGCTGGACGCCCATCCTGGTGGGCGGAGCCTTGGGTGTTGCGGGTCTGATCGGGGCCCTGGCCCTCCAGCAGTCCTGGACGGCCCGGCGGGCTTGGCCCACGGTCCGGGCGACCGTCCAGCACCTGGCCACCGATGAGGGCGCCTCGGCCCTTTGGAGGCGCAACCCAGGCCTTCGCAGGGATTTCCCGGACGAACAGGCCTTCCTGGCCGAGGCCAGGGCTTGGCGGGATCGGGTTGGCACCCTTCCCGAGCGGGAGCCCGCCCCGGGCCCGGCCTGGCAGCGGGTCGCGGGCCCCTGGACCTTCGAGGCCCGGGCCCAGGGATCCGGAGGCGGCTGGATCCAGGTCACCCGGATGGGGACCACCCCCTTCCATGCGGTGGAGGGGGATGGCCTCTCCTTCCTGGCGTTCGGCGGAGATCCCACCGATCTGGCCCGCGCCCGGGAGGCCCGGTCCCTCCGCTGCGCCGACGTGGACTGGCAGCGGCTGCGGGGCGTCGCCCACAGGCTCGCCACCCCCGAGGGCACCAAGGCCCTCTGGCTCTCGGAGCGCTCCCTCCACCGCACCTTCCCCTCGCCGGAGAGCCTCGAGGCCCGGGCGGCCCGCCTGCGCCCCCACCTCACCTCCCTGCCCGCCACGGCGCACGAGGCGGGTCCGCGCCTGGACATCCACCGCAGCAGCGGCCCCTACCTCGAGCACACCGACGTGGCCTGGGTGGACAAGGGCCAGCCGATCCTCCAGACCGAGTGGGAGGACGGCACCCTCACCCGCCTCGACGTGCCCTGAGGATCAGCCCGCCAGCCGTCCCACCAGGGCCGCGAGGGCCGTCTCCGTCCGCAGGATCCGAGGCCCGAGGCTGATGCCCCTGAGGCCGGCCTGCAGGAGCGACGCCCGCTCGGCCTCGATCCACCCCCCCTCCGGGCCGATCGCCAGCAGCGTCGGCTCCGAGAGCGACCCAGGGCAGGGCGCCGACGCCGCCGGATCCGCAAGCAGGCCCCGACGACCTTCCAGGAGCCCGGGCAGTCGGTCCTCGACGAAGGGCCGGAACAGGCGGGCGCACTCCAGCTCCGGGAGCACCGTGTCCCGTGCCTGCTCCAGGCCGAGGATCCGCTGCTCCCTGAGGCTGTCCGCCTCCAGGCGCGGGCTCTTCCAGTAGGCCTTCTCCACCTTCCAGGCGTTGATGAGGAGGATGCGCTCCACGCCGAGGCTCGTGGCTGAGGCCAGGACCCGATTGAGCACCTTCGGCCGGGGAAGGGCCAGCACCAAGGTGAGCGGGAGCTTGGGCGGCGGCGGGGTGTCCAGGTGGATCCGGAGCTCCAGGTCCCGGTCCGTGAGGGAGATCACCTCCCCCTGACCCAGGAGACCACCCAGGAGCCCCACGCGCAGGAGGCTCCCCCCCTGGGCCTTCAGCACCTGGAGGGCGTGCTGGAAGCGGCGGCCGCGGATCAGCGCCCGCTCGGGCGCCACCAGGTCTTCCGGTTCCAGCAGCAGCACGTTCATGACCCCAGGATGCCAGAGGCCGCGGGCCGGACCGGGCGTGACCCAGGTCAAGGGGATTCGGACTAGGCTGTCCGCTGGAGGCCCTCCATGCGTCACGCCACCGCCCTAGAAGCCGTCGCCTGCGTCCACAGCGGACAGCGCATCTTCGTGCACGGAGGGGCCATGACACCCCACCGGCTGATCGAAGCCCTCGTCCAGCGGGCGCCGGAGCTGCGCGATGTGGAGCTCATGCACATCCACACCGGCGGCAGCGCCCCCTACGCGGACCGCGAGTTCATCGACCACTTCCGCGTGGCGAACTTCTTCGTGGGCCACAACCTGCGCGACCGCATCGGCTCCGACCGCGTGGACTTCATCCCCTGCTTCCTCCACGAGATCCCGAAGGTCTTCCGCGCCGGCCACCGCCAGCCCGATGTGGCCTTCCTGCAGGTGAGCCCGCCGGATGCGCACGGGTTCTGCACCCTGGGCACGTCCGTGGACGTGGCCAAGGCCGCGGTGGACAGCGCCAAGGTCCTCATCGCCCAGGTGAACCCCAAGGTGCCTCGCGTCCACGGCGACGGCTTCCTCCACATCTCCCAGATCCACCACTGGGTGGAGGTGGACGAGGAGCTGGATCTCTCCCCCGTGCCGGCCCTCTCGCAGCAGGAGCGCGCCATCGGCGCCCACATCGCGGGCCTGGTGGAGGACGGCGCCACCCTGCAGATGGGCATCGGCGCCATCCCCGACGCGGCCCTGGAGGCCCTCAAGCACCACCGCCACCTGGGCATCCACACGGAGATGTGGACCGATGGCCTCGTGCCCCTCATCGAGTCCGGCGTGGTGGACAACAGCCTCAAGAAGATCCACCCGGGCAAGACCGTGAGCGGCTTCGTGGTGGGCACCCGCAAGAGCTTCGACCTGCTGCACGACAACCCCGCTTGCGTGCTCCTCGACATCGCCTACGTGAACAATCCCAGCGTCATCGCCCGGAACCCCCGGGTCACGGCCATCAACTCCGCAGTGGAGGTGGACATCACGGGCCAGGTCTGCAGCGACAGCGTGGGCAGCCGCATCATAAGCGGCGTGGGCGGCCAGATGGACTTCATCCGGGCCGCGGCCATCAGCGAGGGCGGCAAGCCCATCATCGCCCTGCCCGCCCGCACCAAGAAGGGCGAGAGCCGCATCGTCTCCACCCTCAAAGCCGGCGCCGGTGTCGTCACCACCCGCTTCCACGTGCACTACGTCGTCACGGAGTTCGGCGTGGCCTACCTCTTCGGGAAGACCCTCGGCGAGCGGGCCAAGGCCCTCATCTCCATCGCGCACCCCGACGACCGCCAAGCCCTCGAGAAGGCCTGGTGGGACATGCGCAAGCACGACTAGGCGCGCTCGAGTTCCGAGAGGAGCCGCGCCACCTCGTCCAGCTCGGCCTCGCTGAACACGGCGAGGCCGTGCCGTTTCAGGCGCTCCGTGGTCACGCCGTGGCCGGGGATCGCGGTCCGGGTGAAGGACCCGTCGTAGATGCGGTGGACCCCGCAGGAGGGGCTGCCCTCCTTGAGGATGGCCAAGGCGCAGCCCTGGTTGCGGAAGGCTTCCAGGGCCGCCTCGGCACCCCGGTCAAAGGCCGCCGAGCGATCCTCCCCCCGGTCGTCCACCACCCGGCCATCCGCCTGCCGCTCCGCGGGAGGGCGGGGCACGGGGAGCCCGCCGGCCACCTCGGGACAGAAGGGCACCAGGCGACCCTCCGCCTGCCACTGGGCCCAGCGGGGATCCACCTGCCGCTTGTCCCGGCCATCGAAGCGCACGGGCTCACCGAGCAGGCAGGCGCTGACGAGGATGCGGATCACCGCTTGGCCTTCTTCGGCTTCTTGGCGCGGGCCGCCACGGCCAGGGCCCGATCCATCCAGACGGAGAGCACGAAGTCGTCCTCGAGCACTTCACCGGGAACTTCGTAGTAACCCTCCATGGTGCGGCCGTCCTTGAATGGGTCGAAGGCGCCCATGCCGGCCTCCACGAAGGCGGGCCGGGTGGTCTCGTCCACCTTGAAGTAGAGCCGGTCGTCGTCGGCCAGGGCGAAAAAGAGGCCCTCGGCGTAGATCCCCAGGCCCCCGAACATGGCCTTCCCCGTCACCGGCCGCACCGTGGACAGCTGCTCGAGCACCCAGGTCTTGTAGCTGGTGGAGATGGGCATGAAGGCTCCCGAAGGGTGACGACCATCATCACACGGAGGCACCGGATTGATTGACTTCCCGCGGGCCGTTCCTATCATCCGTCCGTTCGATGTTCCTTGGCTCCCCCAACCGATCGCTCCCATGTGGCAACTCACGCACCTGGCGGAGCTTCCCGGGGGAACCCATGAACCTCACGGTTCGAGGCCCGCCCGGCGGCCCGCCCCGCTGGTACCGTGACCCCATCCACCTTCCTCTGGAGACTTCATGTCCTTCTTCGACTGGGCCGCCGCCAACCCGATGCTGATCATCGTGGCCGCCCTCGTGCTCTTCACCCTGGCCAAGACCCTGCGCTACATCCCCAACAACCGCGTGGGCATCCTCGAAAAGCTCTGGAGCGGTGCCGGCTCCGTGAAGGGCGGCCTCATCGCCGTGAACGGCGAGGCCGGCTTCCAGCCCCACGTCCTCCGCGGCGGCTGGCACGTGCTCATGCCCTTCATCTACCGCATCCACAAGGCCCCCCTGGTGACCATCCCCCAGGGCAAGATCGGCTACGTCTTCGCCCGCGACGGCAAGGACCTCCCCGCCACGCAGGCCCTGGCCTCCAACGAGAAGGCCAAAGACTTCCAGGATGTGGTCGCCTTCCTCCAGGTCGGGGGCCAGAAGGGTCCCCAACGCCAGATCCTGCGTGAGGGTACCTACGCCATCAACCTGGCCCAGTTCGTCGTGCTGACGGAGGACCAACTCTACTACCTCCCCCTGGACCGCAGCGAGGTGGAGACCTTCACCAAGATGAGCGCCATCATCGCCGAGCGCGGGGGCTACCGCCCTGTGGTCATCAAGGGCACGGACGACGTCATCGGCATCATCACCGTGCACGATGGCCCCAGCCTCTCCGCCGGGGAGATCATCGCCCCCAGCGTGGGCAACGATCCCGGGGACGCCCCCACCTACCACAACAACTTCCAGGACGCCGACAAGTTCCTGCGCGCCAGCGGCCGGCGGGGACGCCAGCTCCAGGTCCTGGTGGAAGGCACCTACTACATCAACCGGCTCTTCGCCACGGCGGAGGCCGTGCCCAAGACCGTGGTCGAGGTCGGCACCGTGGGTGTGGTCGTGAGCTACACCGGTGAGCTGGGCAAGGACATCAGCGGCAGCGACTACCGCCACGGCGAGCTCGTGGCCACCGGCGAGCGCGGCGTGTGGGCCGAGCCCCTCCTGCCCGGCAAGTACGCCTTCAACACCTACGCTGGCAAGATCGTGATGGTGCCCACCACCAACTTCATCCTCAAGTGGAGCAAGGCCGAGGTGGGCAGCCACAAGCTGGATGAGAACCTCAGCGAGGTGAGCCTCATCACGAAGGACGCCTTCGAGCCCAGCCTGCCCCTCAGCGTGGTCGTCCACATCGACTACCGCAAGGCGCCCCTCGTCATCCAGCGCTTCGGCGACATCAAGCGCCTCGTGGAGCAGACCCTCGACCCCATGGTCAGCGCCTACTTCAAGAACATCGGCC
>CAZVKM010000101.1:0-9723 GCA_964627685.1 uncultured Solibacteraceae bacterium
TCTGGCTCACATAGGGGCCTTCGGTGCCGAAGTCCGTGTAGAGGAAGATCATGCAGATCAGGCAGGTGATCCCGCTGATGGGCCCATAGGTGTTCATGACCACCATGAGGATGAACATCAGGCCCGAGAGGACGAGGCCGATGGTCCAGGCCAGCCGCTTGGGGGCGGCGGCCACGTACTCCGGGGTCTGCCCCGCCACGATGAGGCGGCCGAGGATGAGGGTCGGAGCGTATCGGGGGCTGATCAGCACCCGCACGAGCAGGTCCGCCAGGAAGGTGGGGATCACCACCTTGATGGGGATGAAGTTCCCCCGGAAGAGGATGAGGAGGAAGGACAGGAAGGTGGCCAGGAAGAGGATCCCGGCCGAAGCCCGGATCTCCCGCTCATTGAGCACCGGGACCGGAAGGCCTTCGACGGTTTCACCGAAGGGGGCAGTCTTGAGCATGGGATCTCCGTCGCGGCCCGGGGGCATGCGAGCGGCTACGGGTCCCTGACCGGGCGGTTTATCCGGGGATCCCTCGATCCCACGGGAAGGACTGGACCCGGCTTCCCTGGACTCAGCCCCTCAGCTCGGGCCGGAACAGCATCGCCAGGAGGGCCCCCAGGAAAAGCGCGAGCCAGGCCAGCTCATCCATGCGCAGCGGCTCATGGAGGTGGAGGAAGGGTCGGGGCAGGTGGAGTCGCATGATCGCCTCCCACGGGGAGTGATCCCCCTCAAGCATCGGTCCTCACGCGGCCCGGCGCCCGTCCTCCCCGCGAAAAGGGTCAGCGCTCCCGGCGCCGCGACCCCCGGGCCGGACGTGGGGGAGGGGCGTCCTCCAGGAAGGCGCAGGCCGCCACCGAGGCCAGCAGCGCTTCGAAGGCCTCGGCGGGGAGGGGGCGTCCCAGGAGGAAGCCCTGGAGCTGATCGCAGCCGAGGAGCTCCAGGATGTCCCGCTGGGCCTCCGTTTCGACGCCTTCCGCCACCACGCTGAGCTTGAGGCTGTGGGCCAGCTGGATGACCGCCCGGACGATGTGCTCGGAGGAGGTCTCCGGAGCCTCCACCTGGAGGGCCGAGATGAAAGACTGGTCCAGCTTGAGGGTGGTGATCGGCAGGCGCTGGAGGTAGCCCAGGGAGCTGTATCCGGTGCCGAAGTCATCGATGGCGATCCGGGTTCCGATCTCCCGAAGCCGATGCAGGGGCCGCACATCCTCATGCCCCTGGCGCATCACGAGGCTCTCCGTGAGCTCCAGCTCCAGGCACTCCGGCTTGAGCCCGGATTCCACCAGGGCCCTCACGACGCAGGCGTCCCAGTCCCCGTTCGCGAACTGGAGGGCCGAGACGTTCACGGCCAGCACCAGGGGGTGGGGGGCGAGTTCCTGCCAGCGGGCCATCTGCCGGCAGGATTCCCTCAACGCCCACTCCCCGATGGGGAGGATCAGCCGGCTCTCCTCCGCCAAGGGGATGAACTTCACGGGCGGCACCACGCCGAGCAGGGGGTGGTTCCAGCGGATGAGGGCCTCGGCCCCCGCCAGCCGCCCGTCCATGTTGAACTGCGGCTGGTAGTACATCTGCAGCTCCCCGTTCTGCATGGCCTCGCGGAGGCACTGCTCCAGCTCCTGGCGCTCGAGGGAGTCCTGGTTCAGGGTGGTCGTGAAGCACTCCAGCCGGTTGCCGCCCCGCTCCTTGGCCCGGTACATGGCGGACTCGGCATGGCCCTGCAGGGTGGAGGCCTCCAGTCCATCCTCCGGATGCGTGCAGATGCCCAGGCTCACCGTGAGGTGGATGCCCCGCTTCCCCACGCGGAAGGGGGAGCGGAAGGCCTCCAGCACCTTCTGCCCCACCCGGAGCGCCCCACGGGGCTCCTTGAGCTCGGGGAGCAGCACGAGGAACCGGTCACCTCCCATGTGGGCGACGGTGTCCCCCTGCCGCAGGGTCCCTTCGAGGCGCCGGGCCACCAGGCAGAGGAGCTCATCGCCCCCTTCATGGCCAAGCAGTTCGTTCACCCGCTTGAAGCGATCCAGGTCCAGGATCAGCACCCCCACCCCATGGCCCTGTCGCTGCGCCTGCAGGAGGGCCTGGGTGGTCCGGTCCGTGAACCGCGCCTGGTTGGCCAGACCCGTCAGCGGATCCACCTGGCTCACTTCCGCCAGGCGGCCTTCCAGGTCCCGGATCCGGGCCAGGGCCTCCCGCAGGCGGACCCCGGTCTCGATCCGATGGATCTCACGCAGGAAGCCCTTGAGATCAGGCCCCGGGTTCGGGTTCGGCAACGGCACTCCAGGAAGCTGGCTCGATGATACGGAGCCGCCCGGAGATTGCCAGGAATGAACTCAGGCGCCGGCGGGTTCGCCCTGGGGGGCCGTGGGCTCGAGGTCCGGCTCACCCCCCAGGGGATGGGCGTAGAGCATCACCACGGTCCGTCGGCCCACATCCACCTGGGCCACGGAGAAATCCGGGTTCAGGCGCACGGCGGGTTCGCTGATGAGGGTCATGGGGTGGGCTCCTGGGCCGCTCGGGATCCCTTCTTATCGGCCCTTGTCATCTGAAGGTCAAGGGCCCAATTTTTCCAACTGATCGGCGAGGTTCACGCTGAGGGGGGTGTGGATGCCGAAGCCGAGGCTGCGGGCCTTGCGGGACATGGCCTCATCGTCGGGCACCACGAAGCGGACCTTGGCCAAAGCCCAGACCCACCCCTGGTCATCCACCAGCACCGTGGCCGGACCCTGATCAAGGAAGCGCCCGTGGCGCAGCTCCAGGGATCCTTCGGGCAGGAAGCGCATCAGGGGTCTCCAGTCCGGGACGGGGTCGGTGGAAGTCAGTGTAGCGGGCCTCCGGGCGGCCTCGCCGGAGGTGCGGTCGGCCCCCGGGACCAGGATCCAGGACCGTGGGAGCCCCCTCCAGGCCGGGCCTGCGTGCTAGCGTGGGCCTTCCGATCCCCCAAGAGGTCCCTCATGCACGTCTCCTTCCCGAGTTCGGCCACCCGCCTCCTCCGGCCCCTCGCCCTCCTCCTGGGCGCCGCGGCCATGGCCCTGGCCATGGGCCCCGCCCAGAAGGCCCCCGCCAAGGGCCCCCAGGAGCCCGGGAAGAACCTCAAGGTCTTCAAGGGGCAAGGCCTCGATGATGAGAGCCTGGACGGGGCCATGGACTACATGGGCGCGGCCCTGGGCGTGGGCTGCGCCCACTGCCACGTGCGGGATGAGGCCAAGCAGGCCTGGGCCTTCGAGCGGGATGACAAGCCCGCCAAGGACGTGGCCCGGAAGATGGTGCTGCTCACCCGTAACCTCAACAAGACCCAGTTCAAGGGCGAGGAGGTCATCACCTGCGCCACCTGCCACAACGGGCATCCCAAGCCGGATGCGATCCCACCCCTCCCCGTCCCGGGGGCGGCGCGCGTGGTCGCCACGGCCAGCAGCTCGAAGGACCTCCCCACGGTGGAGGCCCTGCTGGCCCGCTGGGTGGAAGGGGCCGGTGGGCAGGCCGCCCTGGAGCGGGTGAGCACCCGGGTGGCCCAGGGCAAGGTGGAGATGGGCGGCGGACGCACCGCCACCCTCGAGGTGATCCACAAGGCGCCAGGGCGCATGACCTCCACCCTGACCTCTCCCCGGGGCACCTCCCGTCAGGGCGTGGATGGGAACCAGGGTTGGAGCTTCCGTGGCGGGAAGACGAGCGCCATGGAACCCCGCCAGCTCGCCCAGGCGAAGTTCGAGGCCGACTTGGCCCTGCCGCTGCATCTGAAGCAGCACTTCCCCACCCTCCAGGTGGTGGGCCGGGACCTCTTCGAAGGGCGGGAAGTGGTGGTGATGACGGCCAAGGCCCAGGACGGAACCGGGACGACCTTTTCCTTTGACGCCGGGACCGGGCTCCTGGTGCGCCGCCTCACCTACACCTCGACGCCCCTGGGCCGGCTGGCCCAGGAGACCCAGTGGCAGGATTACCGGGCGGTCGAGGGTGTGCAGGTGCCCTTCAAGGTGGTGGCCCGGGGGCCCCATGGGGCCCAGGTGACGACCTTCTCGGAGATCCGCCAAGGGGATCCGGTGGAGGATGGGCGCTTCGTGAAGCCCACCCCCTGACCTCGACCCTGGCCATGTCCCGGAAGCGGGCCCTCATCCTCCTCACCGGCGCCGGCATCAGCGCCGAGAGCGGGGTGCGCACCTTCCGGGACGCGGGCGGGCTCTGGGAAGGCCACCGCATCGAGGAGGTGGCCACCCCTGAGGGCTACGCCGCCCACCCCGAGCTGGTCCAGACCTTCTACAACGCCCGACGGGCCCAGCTGAACCAGGTGGCGCCCAATGCCGCCCACCGGGCCCTGGCCCAGCTGGAGGCCGCCTGGGAGGGCCCCTTCCTCCTCGTGACCCAGAACGTGGATGACCTCCATGATCGGGCGGGCAGCCGGAACCTGATCCACATGCACGGGGAGCTGCGGAAGGCGCGCTGCACGAACTGCCACACCCTCCACCGCTGGGAGGTGGACCTCAGCGAGGCCACCCCCTGCCCCCACTGCGGGCGGACCGCCCGCCTGCGGCCCCACATCGTATGGTTTGGAGAGATGCCCCTGGAGATGCCCCGCATCTTCGAGGCCCTGGACCAGGCGGATCTGTTCGTGGCCATCGGCACCTCGGGGGTGGTCTACCCGGCAGCGGGCTTCGTGGAGGCCGTGGGCCCCCGCTGCCGCACCGTGGAGCTGAACCTGGAGCCTAGTGCCGTCGTCAGCGCCTTCGCGGAGCACCGGCAGGGCAAAGCCACGGACCT
Source organism: uncultured Solibacteraceae bacterium (assembly GCA_964627685.1). Lineage (GTDB taxonomy): Bacteria > Acidobacteriota > Holophagae > Holophagales > Holophagaceae > JAFDVN01. The sequence goes on from CAZVKM010000101.1 coordinate 4,730, forward strand.
GGTACCCGCCTTCGTGCAGGACCTACTGGCCCAGTAGCCCCTCGTTCACCACCCAGCGCTTGAGGGGGCGCTCGGAGAGGTCCCACACCTTGACGCCCCGGGGCAGACGGGGGGAGCGGAGGCGACGACGGATCTCGGCCTTGGCGGACTCGAGGCTGTCGGCCGACACGGGCCCATATTCCATGAAGTAGCCGGGCAGCTGGTAACCGTAGGTGCGCATGATCCTCTCCGCACCCTAGTTTTCGCTTCAATTTCGCTTTGTCAAGTGAAAGGCGAAATTTTTCGGCCGATATTCGAATTTTTCAGGAATCCACGAGCTCAGCCTTCCCGCGCCAGCTGCTCCCAGGCCACCCCGAAGTGCTCGAGGATGGCCTGCCGCTCGGCCCGTTCCTGCTCGGCGATGCTGCTGTAGGGGTGCTGGAAGACGACCCGCCGGACCCCCCGCCGGATGAGGGAGCGGGCGCAGGTGAGGCAGGGCTCATGGGTCACGTAGGCCGTGGCCACGGGGCCGTCACAGAAGCTCAGGGCGTTCTCCTCGGCATGGCTGGTGTGGAGGCAGCGCTGCCCGGGCTTGCAGGTCTCTGGGGTGCAGTGGGCCATGCCCGGCAGGGCCCCGTTGTAGCCCGCGGAGGCGATGCCCCCATCGGGCCGGAGCAGCACCGAGCCGACCTTCAGCCGGCAGCAGGTCCCGAGCCGGGACAGCTCCAAGGCCATGTTCATGAAGACTTCGTCCTTGAGGTGGCTGCGGGGCATGGGAAGGGCTCCAGGCGGGATCCCTCCCAGCCTAGAGCCCTTTCCACCGGACCCCAAGGTCCTACCGGACCTTGGCCGATAGGACTTCGCCCTATAGGACCTTGTGCAGCCAGCCGTGGGTGTCGGGGGTGATGCCGTGCTGGAGGTTGAGCATGGCCTCACGCAGCTTCATGGTCACGGGGCCGCTCTCGTTGTTGTGCAGGGTCCAGTTGCCGCGCTTGCTCTTCACCTGCCCGATGGGGGTGATCACGGCGGCGGTGCCGCAGGCGAAGGCCTCGGTCATGCGGCCGGAGGCCACGGCGTCCTTCCACTCATCCACGGTGACGGTGCGCTCCTCGGCCTCGAAGCCCAGCTCCCGGGCCAGCTCCAGCAGGCTGCGGCGGGTGACGCCGGGCAGCAGGGTGCCCGTGAGCTTGGGGGTGACCACGGTGACCTTCCCGCCCTCGTTGTAGACGAAGAAGATGTTCATGCCGCCCATCTCCTCGATGGTGTTGCGGGTCACGGCGTCGAGCCACACCACCTGGTCGCAGCCCTGCTCCGCGGCCTGGGCCTGGGCCACGAGGCTGGCGGCGTAGTTGCCCGCGCACTTGGCGAAGCCGGTGCCGCCGGGGGCCGCGCGCACGAAGTCCTCGCTGATCCAGACGGTCACGGGCTTCACACCCTTGGGGAAGTAGGCGCCGCTGGGGGAGGCGAAGAGCACGAACTGGTACTCGTTGGAGGGTCGCACGCCCAGCGCCGCCTCGGTGGCGATCATGAGGGGGCGCAGGTAGAGGCTCTCGCCGATGGCCTGGGGCACCCAGTTCCGCTCCATGCGGATGAGCTCGTCGGCGGCCTGCACGAAGAGCTCCACGGGGATGGCGGGCATGGCGAGGCGCGCGGCGGACTGGTTGAAGCGCTCACCGTTGGCCTCGGGCCGGAAGGTGGCGAGGCCGCCGTCCTTCTGGTGGTAGGCCTTGAAGCCCTCGAAGATGGCCTGGCCGTAGTGCAGCACGGAGGACGCGGGATCCAGGGCCAGGGGCCCATAGGCCTTGAGCTCGCCGGTCTGCCAGGCGCCGTTCTTGTAGGGGATCACCACCATGTGGTCCGTGAACACGCGGCCGAAGCCGGGGTTGGTCATGCGGGCCACGCGCTCGGCCTCGGTGGCCGGGTGGGCGGAGGGGGTGATGGTCAGGGCGGCGGTGGCGGTGCTCATGGAGCGCTCCTGTGGCGGGGGACTAGCGGTTGCGGGCGGGATTCTGGAGACGGTGCACGAGGCGGCCCAGGCGCGCGATGGCGTCGCGGGTCACCTCGGGGGCATGGGTGCTGAAGTTGAGGCGGAGGCAGTTGGTGCCCCGGCGGTCGGCGAAGAAGAGGGGACCCGGTGCGAAGCCCAGGCCCTCGGCGAGCGCCTCGCGGTGGAGATCCATGGCGGAGAGGCCCTCGGGCAGCACCACCCAGAGGTGCATGCCGCCCTTGGGTTCCGTGAACTCGGTGCCCTGGGGGAAGTGCTCGTGCAGCGCCTCCACCATGGCGTCGCGGCGCTCCTTCAGGGCGCGCCGCAGCCGCACCAGGTGGCGCTTGAAGCCGCCGCCGTCCAGGAAGCGCGCCACCACCGCCTGAGTGAGGGGGTTCATGGCGATCTGGTGGACCTCCTGCACGGGGGCCAGGCGGCGCAGCATCTCCTCCGTGGCCACCAGGTAGCCCAGGCGCAGGCCCGCGGCGAGGCTCTTGGAGAAGGTCCCCAGATGGATCACGTGCTCGGCGTCCTCCAGGCTCCGGAAGGGCGGCAGGCTCTTGCCCGTGAAGCGCAGGTCGCCGTAGGCGCTGTCGGTGACGATGGTGACGCCGTGGGCCCGGGCGAGGGAGAGGATGCGCTCCCGACGCTGGGTGCTGAGCGTCATGCCCGTGGGGTTCTGGAAGCTGGGCACCGTGAAGAGCAGCTTGGCCTCGGCCCGCTGCAGGGCGGAGGCCAGGCGGTCGGGATCCAGGCCTGCCCGGTCCACGGGCACGGGCACCGCCTCCCGGCCCAGGGCGTGGATGAGGGCCAGGGCGCCCACGTAGCAAGGGCTCTCCACGAGGATGCGGTCGCCCGGCACCGTGAGCGCCTCCACCACCAGGGCCAGGCCCGCCTGGGCGCCGGGGATGGCGCGCACACCCCAGCCCTCGGGGATGGGCTCGCCCTCGGAGGCCAGCCAGCGGGACACCGCCTCCAGGTAGGGGGCGTGGCCGGTGGGGGCGGCGTACATGAAGGCCTCGGGGCCCAGGTCCCGCATCACCTGGGTGGTGAGCTTGCGCAGGGGCTCCAGGGGCAGGAGGTCCGTGGGGATGAAGCCCGCGGAGAAGCTCACGAGGTGCGTGTCCTGGGCCTTCTCGAGGGTCTCCCCCAGCCAGGAGCCCAGCTCCCCCTCGGAGGCCAGGCGGGCGCTGCCCTCGAAGGGGAAGGCGCCATCGGGCCGGAGGCCCGGGGCCTCTGGCAGGCGGTCCGCCACGAAGCTGCCCCGGCCCTGCACGGTCTGGATCCAGCCCGTGCGCTTGAGGCCCGCCAGGGCCTTGAGCACGGTGAGCCGGTGCACCTGGAAGCGGCCCGCCAGCTGGGGCACGGCCGGCAGCCGCATGCCCGGACGCCACTCCCCCCCCTGGATGAGGGTCCTCAGCTGCCGCTGCAGCTGGAGGTAGAGGGGGCTGGAAGCCCCGGGATTGAGCACGGCGGGGGTCATGACCCCTTCATCATCGGCTCGGATCCGGGGTGAAACAGGTCAAATGGGGGGAGTTTCGGCGACCATCACAGATCGCCGATCCCAACCCCTCCCTTTCGGACGATTTCCCAGACCAGCACAGACCGGCTCAGGGGGCCTTCGGGACCCCCAGGATGCGACCGTGGGGCGAGGCGGACCCGAGGGTTCCGAAGGTGCGGTAGGCGACCTGGGCCACCCGGGCGATGGCCTGTTCGCCGGCCCGGTCGTCCTTCAGGAAGCTGGCCATGGCCACCACCACGAAGGGCCTCCCCGCCGCATAGATGATCCCCGCATCGCACCGCACCCCCTCCAGGGAGCCGGGCTTGCTGGCCACGCGCACCTCCTCGGGCAGGAGGCGGGCCAGCATGCCATCCTTCGGCGTGGAGAGCACCAGGAGCAGGTCCTCCGTCAGGGCGGGCTCCAGGAGCTTCCCGTGGTGCAGCAGGGTGAGGAGCCGGGCCAGCTCCCGGGGCGTCGCCACGTTCTCACGCCCGGCGCGGGCGGCGGCGAGGTCCATCATCCTGCGCCGGAGGTGGGTCTGTCCAAGGTCGGCCTGGGCGAGCATGGCCTCCACCCGCTCCAGGCCCACCCGCTGGATGAGGAGGTTCGTGGCGGCGTTGTCGCTCACGGCCACCACGCAGGTGGCCAGGTCGCGGTTCGTGAGGCGGCTCACCCCCGGAGTGAGGCCGTCGAGGATGAAGCTGTCGGGCACCCGGTCCTCGCTCCGGACCACGTAGAGATCCGAGAGGCGGGCCCGCCCCGGGCCGAGGGGCTCCGTCCCCGCCTTGATCGGCGGGCGGCAGCCTTCGGCCTGGGACTGCCGGTACAGCTCGATGAGGAGCGGCAGCTTGATGGTGCTCGCCGTCGGGAACACCTCGTCGGCGTTGAGGAGCAGCTCCCGCCCGTCGGTGAGGTCGACGATGGCCACTCCGAGAACGCCCTCCAGCCCCTCATCCACTTGGAGGACGGTGGCCTCCAGCTTGCGCCAGAGGGCCTCCACCTTGGTCCGGGGCCCGGTGGGCGGGGCCGCGGCGACCCCCAGGGGCAGCAGGAGGAGAGCGAAGGCGCGGAGGGGGCGCATGGGGGGCTCCGGTGGGGGGGGGACGCGCCAGTCTAGCGTGTCGGGGGCAGAGAGCTTCCCCCTACAGGAGGTCCAGCATCGCGGCCACTTCCTTGCGCAGGTCCGCGATGCCCGTGCCCTTGTCGGCGCTCACCCAGGCGATGTCGTTGGGGTGCAGGCCCAGGGCCCCGCTCAGCTCCTTCCGGCGCGAGAGGGTCCGGCTGGGCTTCACCTGGTCGGCCTTGGTGGCCACGATGCGGTAGGGCAGCTGGATGTCCCCCAGCCACTCCACCACCTGCACGTCCAGCTTGGTGGGGCCCACCTCGGCGTCCACCAGGACGTAGATCATCCGGAGGGTCTTCCGCCCCGTGAGGTAGCCCTCGATCATGGCCTGCCAGGTGGCCTTCTCCTTCACCGGCCCCACCGCGAAGCCGTAGCCCGGCAGGTCCACCAGCCAGCGGTCAGGG
>CAZVKM010000101.1:9733-11584 GCA_964627685.1 uncultured Solibacteraceae bacterium
GGAACACGTTGATGAGCCGCGTGCGGCCGGGGGTCTTGGAGGTGCGGGCCAGGGTCTTCTGGTGGGTGAGCGCGTTGAGCAGCGAGCTCTTGCCCACGTTCGACCGCCCGATGAAGGCCACCTCCGCATGGCACACCCCGAGGGTGGTCACCGTGGAGGCGGAGGTCAGGAAGCGGGCGTCGTGCAGCGGCTGGGCCATGCCTTGAGGCTAGCAGGGCAAAGCCAGGCGGAACCCGAAGACCGGGAACCCCTGCTGCAGGAAGTCCAGGTCCTCGGAGCGACGGAAGCCCATCCGCTCGTACAGGGCCCAGGCCTGGGTCATGGCCTGGGTGGTGTGGAGGATCACCTGCCCATGCCCCGCGGCCCGGGCCAGGTCGATGCAGGCCTCCGTGAGGGCCCGCCCCGCCCCCAGCCCCCGGAGGCGCGGGTCGATGCCGAGCAGGCGGAGACCCGAGGCGTTCCGCGCCTGGGTGGCGGTGCCGCCGGAGCCGTACTGAGCCATGTCCGCGAAATAGACGACCCCTCCGGCCAGCCGCCCCTCCGGGGTGTGGGCCGCGAGCACCCGGACCCCGGGCTTCTCGGTGAAGCGGCCGATGCCCCGCAGGAGGTCGTAGTAGGCGGGCTGCTCCTCCGGAGTCGGGAAGCCGTCCAGAGCCGAGTAGACCTCCACCATGAGCTGCCCGAGGGCGGCGGCGTCCTCGGGGCGGAGGTCGGCGATGGAGAGGGGGCCGCTCAAGGCTTCGGGGCCCCGGCGGGATGCGCGGAGGGGACCTCCGGCTCCACGGTGTAGGCCAGGCCCGCGATGCGCCAGCCCTCCGCGGTCTTCAGGAGGATGAAAACGTCGATGCCGCTGTGGGAGAAGGTCCCGTTCGTGTGGAAGTCGTAGGGTGTCCACACGGTGGCGATGCGGCCCTGGATGAGGACCGTGGGGTTCCACATGCGCTCCAGGAGCCGATCCGAACCGGTGGGGAGTCTCTTCGCATCGTCCTCCGCCACCCGCCTCCGCACGCTGAGGCCCTCGGGCACGGGCCTGGCCGAGGTGATCTGCGTACCCGGGAGCATGAGGGCTTGCAGCGTCACGGCATCCCGGGCCGCCAGGGCATCGAGGAACTTCTGCACCACCCCGACCACCTGGGCCCGGTCCGGGGACTCGGCGGCCCGGAGGGGGAGGAGGAGGGCGCTCATGAGCAGGAGGGGGCGGATCATGGATCCTCCGGGAGGGGCTTCAGACCACCACGGTGCTGGCAGGGGCCGGCTGGTCGAAGGCGATGCGCCCATGATCCAGGCCGATGACCCGCTTCCGCATGCGCTGGATGAGGCTGCGGTCGTGGGTGGCCACCACCACCGTGGTGCCGGCCTGGTTGATGCGTTCGAAGAGGGCCATGATCTCGTGGGCCAGGTCGGGATCCAGGTTGCCCGTGGGCTCGTCGGCCAGGAGCACGAGGGGGTCGTTCACCAGGGCCCGGGCGATGGCCACACGCTGCTGCTCACCACCGGAGAGCTGCAGGGGGTAGCTGCTGAGCTTGTGTTGGAGACCCACCAGCTTCAGCGCCCGGAAGGTGCGCTGCTTCTGCTCGCTGGCGCTCACCCCCAGCACCTTGAGCACGAAGGCCACGTTCTCGAACACCGTGTGGGTCCGGATGAGCTTGAAGTCCTGGAAGACCACCCCCAGCTTCCGCCGCAGGTAGGGCACTTCGCTGTCCTTCATCGCGGCCAGCTTGTGGCCCGCCATCTGGATCTCCCCCGTGCTGGGCAGCTGCTCCCGGAACAGGAGCTTGAGCAGCGTGCTCTTGCCCGCGCCGCTGGGCCCCGTGAGGAAGCAGTACTCGCCCGAGTCGATGTGGAAGTTCA
>CAZVKM010000102.1:0-8395 GCA_964627685.1 uncultured Solibacteraceae bacterium
ATGGGGCCCCATGAGATGCCTCATCCTCCCGCTGGTCCTCGTCGGTTGGCTCCAGGGCCAGGCCCCTCCGCCAGACCCCGTCGCCTCGGCCCTCGAGAAGGCGGTGGTCCAGGAGCTCAGCGAGGCCCGGTGGCGGCCGAAGGTCTACGCCAAGCACCTCCGGGAGCTGAGGCCCCTCTTCGATGGGCTGCTCTGGCGCCTGCCGGAGCAGACGCCGCTCCGCACCCGGGAAGGCGTCGCCGCCGTGGACGAGGCCATCGCCTTCCTGGAGCGGGTGGAGGCCGTGGGGCCCCTGCGCTTCAACAAGGGGCTGTGGGCCGCGGCCCGGGAGCACGCGCTGGACCAGTCCCTCAACGGCGGGGTGGGGCACGTGGGCTCCCGGGGCAGCGTGCTGAGGGCCCGCCTGGGAAGGCACGGGAGCGGGGCCCTGGCCTTCGGCGAGTGCATCGCCTATGGATTCGACGAGGCCCGGATGATCGCCCTGCAGCTGATCATCGATGACGGGGTCCCGGATCGGGGCCACCGTCAGTCCATCTTCAATCCGGACTTCCATCACGCTGGCGCCGCCGTCTCGGATCATCCCCTTTGGGGGCATGTCTGCGTGATCGATTTCGCGGATGGCTTCACCCCGCTCCAGCGGTAGGCTGGGGGCACGATCCCCACCATGTCCGACCTCCCCCGCCGCACCGGTCGCGCCGTCCGCCGATTCCTCGAGATCCGGGGGGACTTGGCGCACCTGGTGGGCCGGACCTTGCGGGGGCTGCTCCTCCTGGACCTCCGGCGGTTCGCGGTGGTCCACGAGCAGGTGCAGCTGCAGATCCGGTTCACCGGACTCCAGGCGCTGCTGCTGGTGGGCGCCGTGGGCTGCGGCCTCGGCGCCGTGACCGTCATCCAGGCCTTCACGCAGCTCTCCAGCCTCGGGGCGGAAGCCTACCTGGGGCCCATCCTCGTGCTCATCGTGATCCGGGAGCTCGGGCCGCTCCTCGCGGCCATCCTCGTCATCGGGCGGAGCGCCACGGCCATCTCGGCGGAGCTCGCCTCCATGCGCCTGAACGATGAGGTGGAGGCCCTGGAGGCCTTCGGGGTGGACCCCCACCAGTACCTCCTCCTCCCCCGGGCCATCGGCGTCATCGTCAGCCTCTTCTGCCTGATGGCCTGCTTCGACGCGGCCAGCCTGCTGGGGGGCTTCCTGGTGGCGCGCCTGCGCTTCGGGCTCCCCTTGGAGGCCTTCCTGGAGAGCGTGCGCATGGCCCTCACCCCCGCGGACCTCTGGCTCACGCCGCTGAAGGCCCTGATGTTCGGGGGCGCCATCGCCTTCCATGCCGCCTACTACGGGCTGGCGGTGCATCGCAGCCAGACCGAGATCCCCCAGGCGGTGACCAAGACGGTGGTGGCCTGCTTCGGGGTGGTGTTCGTCTTCGATGGCCTCCTCGCCGCCCTGGTGTACGGATGAGACTGGTCGTGGAGGCCCTGCGCCTGGAGGGGCCCGCCCGGGGGCCCCTGGTGCGGGGCCTGGACCTGATCGTGGAACCCGCACCCTCCCTGCTGGTGGCCGGCGGGAGCGGGACCGGCAAGACCCTGCTGCTGAAGGCCCTGGCCGGGGCCACCCCCGCCCTGGGCGGCCGGATCACCCGGAGCCCGGGCCTGAAGGTGGGGCTCTCCCTGGCGAGGGGGGGGCTGCTCATGAACCAGACGCTCCTCCAGAACCTCCTGCTCCCCCTGAGGTTCCAGGGCATGGGGCGGGAGGCCGCCCTGGGGATCTGCCGCGGGGTGCTGGACCGGTTCGGGCTGGGCAGCTCCGCGGAGCTGCGTCCCCACGCCCTCAGCGACCGTCAGCGCAAGCTCGCCTCCCTGGCCCGGGTGGTGGCCTTCGACCCGGATCTGATCCTCCTGGACGAGCCCCTCGAGGGCCTGGACCCGCGGGATGTGGCCCTGGTGCAGGGCCAGCTCTCCGCCTGGGCGGCGGATCCCGCCAAGGGGCTGGTCCTGGCCACGGAGCGCCCCTCGGAGCACGCGGACCTCCAGGCCCACCGCCTGGACCTCGATGAATCGGAGCCGGAACCATGATCGTGGAACGCAACGATGCCAAAGTGGGGCTCTTCGTGCTGATGGGGATGGGGCTCTTCCTCGCCCTGGTGGTCCTGAAGACGGCCCACCAGGTGGTCGAGCGGACGTACCCGGTGCAGGTGCGGCTGGGGCGGCTGGAAGGTGTGGACGTGGGCACGGAAGTGCAGCTGCAGGGCTGGCGGGTCGGCCGGGTGGAGCGTGTGGAGCTTCGGCAGGAGGGCGTGACCTACCACTTCCTGGCCACCCTCTCCGTGAAGGAGGGCATCCGCCTCTGGGAGGGCACCCGGGGGGCCGTGGCCGCCAAGGGACTGGGCGGGGTCGCCATCTCCCTGGAGCTGCCGGGGGAGGCGGACCGGAAGGTGCTGCTGCCTCCGGGCGCCGTGCTCGCGGGGGACAGCGGGGTCTCCCTCGGGGGCGTGCTGGAGAAGGTGGATGCGCTCCTGGCGAACCTCAATGGCGCCGTGACGGACCTCCGCAGCAAGGGGGCCGGGGTGGTGCTGGATCATCCGCAGGTGCGTCCCATCCTCCACAGCCTCCAGGCCACGTTGGAGGCCTACCACCAACTGGGAGTGGAGGCCCGCGGGCTCGCGGCCAAGGCCAGCCCGGCCCTGGAGGAGCTGGACCGGAGCCTGGCTTCCCTGGCCGTCTCCACCAAGGTGGTGGAGGGCCTGCTGGTGAAGCGGGGGCCGGACCTGGACCGTGCCCTCGCCGACCTTCCGGGCGTGATCGCCCAGCTCAAGGCGCTGACCACGTCCCTCCAGGAGGTCCTGGTGCAGGACCGCCCCGAGCTCGAGGCCACGGTGAAGGCCCTGAGGCGGGACCTTGAAGCCGCCGAGGAGCTCCTGGAGATCCTCAAGCGGAAGCCCAACCGGGCCGTGTTCGGCACCCCCAGCGAAGGGGAGCGGGAGGCCGCCCGGAAGGCGGTGCTCCAGCGGCGGAAGGACTGAGCCCCCGGGGCCGGCCGTTCAGATCCGATCGAGCGCTTCGCGGCCGATGACGGGCTGCCAGGGGAGCAGCTCGTACTGGGCGCACCCGGTCTTCGTGAAGGGGTCGCCCTCCCGGATGCGGTCCAGCACCGCGGATCCGTCCTCATCGGGCACCCGCAGCAGGAGGCCGCCCCCGTTCCGGGGCTCGAAGGGGCCGGAGGCCAGCAGCAGCCCCTCCGCCTGGAGGCTGCGGAGGTAGGCGCGATGCTCCTCCACGACCTTGAGGACCTCCTCGAGGGGCTTGCGGTAGCGGATGAGGGCCAGGGCGTACATGGGCCCAGTCTGGCAGGACTCATCGATCCCCACCCAGGGCCGATGAATCCCCTGCCCATGGACATGCTGCGCCGAATCCTCCTGGCCGGGCTCCTGGCGGCCTCCCTGGTCGCCCAGGCTCCGGTGTTCCGGACCTTGGATGGTCGGAGCGGGCTGCCCCAGAGCCAGGTCCGGGCCCTCCTCGAGGACCGCCTGGGGTTCCTGGGGGTGGGCACCCATGGGGGGGTGGCCCGCCTGGGCGCCTCCGGCATCCGCAGCTTCGGCCTCCCCGAAGGCATGGGGGTGGGTCGGGTCTGGGGCTTCCTGGAGGACGCAGAGGGCGGCATCTGGGTCGCGCAGGAGGACGCCAACCTGGCGCTGATCCGGGGGAATCAGGTCCGCGTGTACGGTCCCTCCGAGGGGCTGGAGGTCCCCTATGCCCACGCCCTGGCCCTGGATCCCCAGGGGCGGGTGCTCGAGGGTACCCGGCAGGGGCTCTGGCGCCTGGAGGGGGGCCGCTTCTCGAAGGTGCCGCTCCAGGGCGGATGGGAGGCCGAATCCATCCACGCCCTTCTCGTGGATCGCACCGGATCGCTCTGGATGGGGAGCCATGCCGGCCGACTGGCCCGCCTCGGGGCCGAGGGGGTGATCCAGGAGATGCCCCTCCCGGAGCACAGCCGGGGCCTGCCCATCCTGGGCATGGGCCAGTACGGCTCCGGGGAGGTCTTCGTGGCGACCCGCACCGCGCTGATGCACCTCAGCGCGCTGGGGTATTGGAACCGGGAGAGCCTGGAGGGGGTGCCCGAGGGGGCGGCGCTCGAGGGCTTCCGCCTGGATGACCATGGCAACCTCCTGGTGGCCCTCGGCAGCGATGGGCTCTGGTGCCGGGACCGGAACGGTCGGATCCAGCGTTGGACGACCCAGGAGGGCCTGCCCCCGGAGCGGGTGACCACCGCCTGGGTGGACCGGCGCGGCACGCTCTGGGTGGGGACGGATGGCCTCGGGCTGCAAGCCCTGGTGATTCCGGGGTTGTCGGGCCTCCAGCGCCGGGAGGCGGAGCCCATCGGCCCGGTCCTCACCCTCCTGGAGGACAAGAAGGGGACCGTTTGGGCCGGGTCCAGCCGGGGGCTCTTCCGCATCGAGGAGGGCCGCGGGCTGACCGGGCACTGGCCCGGAGGCCGAGGGCTCCCGGGCCGGGACATCCGGGCGCTGGCCCCCGAAGGCCCGGAGGGCCTCTGGGTCGGGTCGAACCAGGGGCTCGTGCGCTGGCGGGGCGGTCGGCCCGTCGGGCCCACGCAGTTCCAGGGCTGCACCGTGAACCAGGTGATCCCCTGGCGGGGCCACGTGCTGGTGGCCACCAACGAGGGGCTGGGGGTGCTGGACCGGGCCGGCCGGGAATCGCGCTTCCGGCTTCCCCCGGAGATGGGCGGGGATCTCGTCTACTGCATCCTTCCCGGGGACAGGGATGTGGTGCTGGGCACCCATCGGGGCCTGTTCACCTTCGACGGCCGCGAGCTGCGGCCGCTCCATCGGGAAGCCCCCTTCGCCCACCTGCGGGTGATCTGCCTGGCCCGTGACTCGGCCGGGGCCCTCTGGGTGGGCACGGTCCGGGGGCTCTTCCGGGAGGAGGGCCGGGGGTGGGCCTCGCTCGGCGTGCCGGAGGGCCTGCCGGACAGCCACCTCTACTTCGTCCAAGCGCTCCCCGAGGGGGGCATGGCCATCGGCCATGGCGGGGGCGTCACCCTGATGGATGCCAAGGGCGGCATGGTCCACCTCAATCAAAACCTCGGGCTCTACAGCAATGAGACCAACCGGGGCTGCGTGCTCCTGGACCGCTCAGGGCGGCTCTGGTTCGGGATGGTGGATGGCTTCTGCCGCCTGGACCTCCGCCAGCCCATGCAGCCCCAGGCCCCCACCCCGCCCTTCGTGATGGAGGCCCGGTGGGAGGGCGGCGAGGCCTTCCAGCCCACGGACCTCCACCTGCCCGCCAGGGTCACCAGCCTCCAGCTGGAGTTCGAGGTGGGGCAGCCGCTCTGCCTGCAGCCCCCGACCTTCGAAGTCCAGATGGAGGGGCTCGGGACGGGGTGGCAGCCCATGGGCCGTGACCATCAGATGCGCTTCGCGGGGTTGGAGGGCGGGGACTACCGCTTCCGGGTGCGGGCCTCCACGGATGGCCTGACCTGGGTGGAGGGCCCCCCGCTGTCCCTTCATGTCCCCTTGGCCTGGCACCAGGTGCTGTTGGGCCGCCTCGCCCTCGTGGCGCTGCTGGCGGGGCTCCTGGTGGCGGCGACCCGGTGGCGCACCCATCGCCTCCACGCCCACGCCGTGGAGTTGGAGCAGCAGGTGGCCGAACGTACGGCCACCCTGGTCCAACGGAACCTGGATCTGGAGCGCGCCCACGCCCAGGTGCAGGCGGGCCTCGAGTCGAAGGCCGCCTTCACCCGCATGGTGGCCCACGACCTCCGGAGCCCCCTGACCACCCTGCTCCTCGTGGCCGAGGGCCTCGAGCAGGAGCTGCGGGAAGGGCAGGGCGCCAGCCGGGCGGCGGTCCTCGCCCAGGAGGCCCAGCGGATCGAGGCCCTGCTCCAGAGGCTCCTGGACCAGGCGAAGACCGACAGCTTCCTGCAGAGCACCTACCGCAAGCGGCTCTCCGCCCGCCAGGTGCTCGAGGGCCTCCCCGAAGTGCTCAGGATCAAGGCCCAGGGCCGCAAGCTGCAGTTCGCCTTCGAGGAGGGCGAAACCTGCGCCCAGCGCATGGTCGAGGTGGATCCGCTGGGCATCCAGCAGGTGGTGCTGAACCTCTTCGGCAACGCCCTCAAGTTCACGGAGCCGGGAGGCCAGGTGGGACTCCGGAGCCGCATCGAGGGTGCCCACTGGATCATGGAGGTGTGGGACACCGGCCGGGGCATGGATGAGGCCCAGGTGGAGCACCTGTTCCATCCCTTCCGCCAGGGGGAGCCGCGGGATGCGGCCCAGGGCTGGGGTCTCGGGCTGGGCATCGTCCGGGCCCTGGTGGAGGGGCACGGAGGCACCATCGGCGTGGAGACGACACCAGGGGCCGGGAGCACCTTCCGGGTGGAGCTGCCCCTGGCCTGAGTGCGATCCGGCTCAGCCCCGGACGATGCGGGTGCCGACGGTGGTCGGGTCCTGGGACTTGAGCGCCTCGGGCGTCGTGATGAGGACCTCCTGGCCGCCCCCATCGATGAAGGCCAGGGCGCTCTCGATCTTCGGTCCCATGGAGCCGGCCGGGAACTGGCCCTCCGCAAGATGCCTCCGGGCCTCGGTGGCGGTGATGCGGTCCAGGTTCACCTGGGTGGGCTTGCCAAAGTCCACGGCCACCTTCTCCACGCCCGTGAGGATGATGTACAGCTCCGCCCCCAGTTGGGCGGCGAGGAGGGCGGAGAGGCGGTCCTTGTCGATCACGGCCTCCACGCCGACGAGGTAGCCGGAGGCGTCGCGGATCACGGGGATGCCCCCACCGCCGCCGGCGATGACGCTCCATCCCTGCTCCAGGAGGGCCTTGATGGCCCCCAGCTGCACGATCTCCAGCGGCTTCGGGGAGGGCACCACCTTGCGCCAGCCCCGGCCGCTGTCCTCCTTCATCCGCCACTTCTTCTGGCGCATGAGCTCCAGGGCGCGGAACTCGGGGTAGAAGGGGCCCACGGGCTTGGTGGGGTTCGCGAAGCCGGGGTCATCCTTGTCCACCACCACCTCGGTGAGGAGGCTCGCCACCGGGGCCTCTACGCCGAGGAAGCGGAGGCGGTTGAGGAGCATCCGCTCCAGCATGTAGCCCATGGAACCCTGGGTCATGGCCCCGCAGACGTCCAGGGTGTAGGGGGGGATCTGGTTGGAGGCGCTCTCCTGCTGGATGAGGATGTTCCCCACCTGGGGGCCGTTGCCGTGGACCACGCAGAGCGAGTAGCCCGACTGGACGACATGGGCCAGCATCTCCGCACAGTCCCGGGCGTTCTCGAGCTGCTCCTCCTGCAGGCCCCGCTCCTTCTCCTTGAGCAGGGCATTTCCACCGATGGCGAGGAGGGCGATCTTGCGAGGCATGGAAGGCCTTCTGGAAAAACGAAGAGCATACCGCAGGAAGGGATGATCCCGGACACAGGGCCGCGCCCGCCGGGCCTTGGAGGGTGGGGATCCTGATCCCGGCGTGGTTCACCGGCGGTCCGCCTGGGGGACCCCGAGGAGATCCTGGGCCGGAGAGCGGCCGTTGCGACCCGGAGAAGGCACATGGCGCTCCACCAGGGTGCCCTCTGAGGAATGCGGCCCATCCTTCGGCGGAATCCGGTAAAATCAACCTTTTCCGCGGGTCGAGATGCACATCCAGGAACTCATCCTCCGGCTTCAACGCTTCTGGGCCGACCGGGGCTGCCTCATCGGCCAGCCCTACGACCTCGAGAAGGGCGCGGGCACCATGAACCCGCTGACCTTCTTCGGGGTACTGGGCGACAAGCCCTGGAACGTGGCCTACGTGGAGCCCAGCCGGCGCCCCGCCGACGGCCGCTACGGCGAGAACCCCTTCCGGGTCTACAAGCACCTCCAGTTCCAGGTGATCCTCAAGCCCTCCCCGGCGAAGGTGCAGGAGATGTACATCGAGAGCCTGGAGGCCCTGGGCATCGACCTCTCCAAGCACGACCTCCGCTTCGAGGAGGACAACTGGGAGTCCCCCACCCTGGGCGCCTGGGGCGTGGGCTGGCAGGTGGTGCTGGATGGCATGGAGATCAGCCAGTTCACCTACTTCCAGCAGAGCGGCGGCATCGACCTGCACCCCGTGAGCGCGGAGCTCACCTACGGCATCGAGCGCATCTGCATGTTCCTCACGGGGCAGGACAACATCTTCGACCTCACCTGGGGTGAGGTGAAGACGGATGAGGGCGTCACGCCCGTGTCCTATGGTCAGGTCCGCCAGAAGGAGGAGTACGAGCTGAGCGCCTATTCCTTCGAACATGCCGACCTCAAGCTCCACTGGGACCTGTTCGCGGCCTTCGAGAAGGAGGGCTGGCGCCTCCTCCGGAGCCACAAGCTTCACCTCGCCGCCTACGAGCAGGCCCTCAAGATGAGCCACGCCTTCAACGTGCTGG
>CAZVKM010000102.1:8405-11552 GCA_964627685.1 uncultured Solibacteraceae bacterium
CGCCCGCGGCGCCGTGAGCACCACGGAGCGGCCTGGGCTCATCAAGCGGGTGCGGGACCTCGCCTGCGGGTGCGCCCGGCTCTACCTCGGCCTCGAACTCGAATCGCCCCAGGGGCCCAGCGGCAAGATGGTGGTGGCATGAGCAAGAAGGCTCCGTCCAAGAAGCACCCGGCCAAGCAGCCGGCCAAGCAGCCGGACGTGGTCCGACCCGCCTCCAAGGGGGCGGGCAAGGCCGCCCCGAAGGCGAAGGTCCCCGCGGAGCTGCGGGTCAAGGAGGACTTCCTCCTGGAGCTCCACTGCGAGGAGATCCCCGCGCGCTTCCTCAAGCTGCTCACCGAGGACCTGGCGGGCCGGCTGAAGGCCTGGGCCGAAGGGGCCGGGCTCGGGGCCGTGGCCGTGCAGGCCTTCTACAGCCCCCGGAAGCTGGCTTGGCGGATCCTGGATCTGAGCACCCGCCAGCCCGATCGCACGGAAACGCAGGTGGGGCCCCCTCAGCGGATGTGCGTCGATGCCGAGGGCCAGCCCACGGTCACGGGCCAGAAGTTCGCCGAAAAGTGGGGGGTCCCCTTCTCGGCCGTCACCTTCGACCTCGCCACGGGTAAGAAGGAGCCCGTGGCCCTGGTCATCCAGTCCCTGCCCGGTCGGCCCACCGCGGAGATCCTCGCGGAGGCCCTGCCTGGGCTCATCGCCCAGCTGCATGTGCCCAAGGCCATGCGCTGGGGCCGCTCCGAGTTCGCCTTCGTGCGCCCCATCCGGAACATCCTCTGCCTGCTCGGGGAGCAGGTGGTCCCCTTCGAGGTGGATGGCGTGCGCTCCGGCGGCACCACCTGGGGCCACCGGCTCTACCACCAAGAACATCCCGAGCCCCTCGCGATCCTGAACGCCGCGGACTACGAGCCCCACCTCGAAGCGGCCGGTGTGGTCTCCTCCTTCGGCGAGCGCCGGAAGCGGATGAAGGACGAGATGTCCGGCCTGGCCTGGGAGGTGCATGGCCACGTGGTGAAGGACGAGGGCCTGCTCGACACCCTGGCGGAGATCGTGGAGTGGCCGAAGGTCATCCGGGGCGAGTTCCCCAGCGACTTCCTGGAACTGCCCAAGGAAGTGCTGGTGACCTCCCTCCGGGAGCACCAGAAGGCCTTCTGCGTCGAAGATGAAGCTGGTCGGCTGCTGCCCACCTTCCTCACCGCCGCCAACCGCCCCAACGATCCGAAGGGCTTCGTGAAGGCGGGCAACGAGTGGGTGCTCCGGGCGCGGCTCTACGATGCCCGGTTCTTCTTCGCGGAGGATCGCAAGTCCAAGCTCTCCACCCGGCTTGAGAAGCTGAAAGCCCTCACCTTCCAGCGGGAGCTGGGGTCCTATGCCGACAAGGCCGCGCGGATCTCCGCCCTGGCCACCGACCTGGCCAGCCGGCTCAAGTTCGAGGCCGCCCAGGCCGGGGAGGCCGGCCGCCTGGCCAAGGCCGACCTCGTCACGCTGATGGTGGGTGAGTTCCCTGAGCTGCAGGGCATCATGGGCGGGGAGTACCTCCGTGCCGAAGGGGCCCCCGAGGCCGTGTGGAGGGCCGTGAAGGAGCAGTACCGTCCCGCCGCCGCGGAAGATGCCATCCCCGCCACGGATCTGGGGGGTGTGCTCGCCCTGGCCGACAAGCTCGACACCCTCGTGGGGTGCTTCGCCGTGGGTCTCATCCCCAGCGGCTCCAAGGATCCCCTGGCCCTCCGGCGCGCCGGCATGGGCATCACCCGGATCCTCTGGGAGAAGGGCTGGGCCCTGAAGCCCCAGGACCTCTGCCGGGCCGCCTTCCTCCAGGTGAAGTCCAAGGCCACCAAGGGCGAAGGGGAGACCCTCGCCGCCCTGGAGGGCTTCTTCCGGGACCGCATCACCTTCCAGCTGGAGCTGGCGGGCATTCCCGGCGCCGTGCGCCGGTCCGCCCTGGCGGCCGGGTTCCAGGACCTCCAGGAGCTGAAGGCCCGCTGCGAGGCCCTCTCGGGCTTCGCCGAGGATCCACGCTTCGAGTCCCTGGGGCAGAGCGCCAAGCGCATCGCCAACATCCTCAAGGACGAGCAGCCGGCCCACGCGGTGGATGAGAACGTGCTCCAGCACGAGAGCGAACGCATCCTCGCCGCCCACCTGCTGCACCTGGAGGGCCTGACGGACCCCAAGGCCATCCTCGAGGACCTCGCCGGCCTCAGCCTGCCCCTGGCCGCCTTCTTCGAGGCCGTCATGGTCAAGTGCGAGGACGAGAAGCTCCGGGCCGCCCGGCTCTCCCTCCTCAACCGCCTGCGCTCGGCCTTCCTCCGGGTGGCGGACTTCAGCCAGTGGCAGTAGTGGAAGGCCCCCAAAGGGGTTGACGCTCCGGCAGCCCCCCCGGATTCCCGCTTCAAGGATGGCCCCCGGCCTGTGAAAATGGAGGATTCGGGGGCCCCATGCACCATGAGCGCATCGCGATCATCGACTTCGGCAGCCAGTACACGCGCCTGATCACGCGGCGGCTGCGCGAGCTGGGGGCCTTCGGCCTGGTCTACAACTCGAACGCCACGGCCGAGGAGATCGGCGGGGCGGACCTGAAGGGCGTGATCCTCTCCGGCGGCCCCATGTCGGTGCTGGAGCCCGGCGCGCCGGACCTGGACCCCAAGATCCTGGCGTTGGGCGTGCCCGTGCTGGGCATCTGCTACGGTCAGCAGCTGCTGGCCCGGAACCTCGGCGGCCAGATCCACCGCTCCACCAGCCGCGAGTACGGCAAGGCCGAGATCACGGCCCAGCCCGAGGGCTCCCTCCTCTTCGAGGGCCTGCCTCACCAGCAGATCGTGTGGATGAGCCACGGCGACCATGTGGAGGCGGCCCCCGCCGGCTTCACGGTCACCGCAAAGACGCCCACGGTGCCCGTGGCGGCCATGGAGGATCCCTCCCGGAGGCTCTACGCCATCCAGTTCCACCCCGAGGTCACGCACAGCACCCAGGGCACGCCCCTGCTCCTCAACTTCCTCAAGGCCTGCGGCATGGCCCTGGACTGGAACACCGGCAACTTCATCGAGGAGAAGGTGCAATCGATCCGCGAGCAGGTGGGCCAGGGCACCGTGGTGCTGGGCCTCTCCGGCGGCGTGGACAGCTCCGTGGCCTCCCTCCTCCTCCACCGCGCCATCGGGGACC
>CAZVKM010000103.1:0-11396 GCA_964627685.1 uncultured Solibacteraceae bacterium
AGGATGTGGATCACCGCCTGGATGGCGTCCTGCTTGGTGTCCACGGGCACCACCTGGAAGGGGCCGGGGCCCACCCACTCCTCCACGGGGCCGGCCTCCGAGGCGAAGGCCCCGATCTCCACGTTGCTGATGGAGAAGGTCTCCCCGGCCTGATCCGAGAAGCTCTGGTTGGCACTGCCCATGGCCTGGTTGAAGGTCTCGGCGAGGGCATCCTTGCTGTCCCCCTCAAGGGTCTCGGCGGCGGCGCCGTCGCCCCCGAGCATGAGGTCCACCAGCATGGTCCCCTCCTTGAGGGGGAGGGCGAAGTACAGGGTTCCCGTCACGCCCTTCTGGTAGTGGGCCTTCACGAAGACCACCTGCCCGCTCTGGAGCCCGGCCACGGCCGGGGCCGCATCCAGGGTCTTGGGCGCCTGGAGGGACAGCTGGAAGTCCCGGCCCGTGAGCATGCCGAAGACGGAGCCCATGGCCTCGGAGAAGACGCTGCCGACCTTCTGGTAGAACTCCTGCTCCCGTGCGTCCATGGGGATCTCCTACCGGTTCTCGATGGGCTGGGTGATCTGGAAGATGCGGTTGTTGTTGGCGTCCAGCGCCAGGAAGCCCTTGTAGCGGGGCACCCCGTCCACGGTGAGGTCCAGCTCCGCGTCGAACCGCTTCCGGAGGGGGATCAGGTCGCCCGCCTTCAGCTTCAGGACCTCGCTCACCAGCATCGGCGTGCCCATGATCTCCGAGGCCACCGTCATGTCGCACTTCTTGAGGCTCTCCATGAGGAGCCGGGCCTCCTCGAAGGATGCGCTCTTCTTGTAGCCCGTGAACATCTCCTGGTCGAAGCGGGCCGCGATGGGTTCGAGGATGATGCTGGGGATCGCCAGGTTGATCATGCCGTTCACGGTGCCCATCTTCACTTCGAAGACCACCAGGAGCACCACCTCATTGGGGGCCACGATCTGGATGAGCTGGGGGCTCGTCTCCTTCGCCTGGATCTTGAAGTCGATGTCGATGATGCTGTGCCAGGACTCCCGCAGGTCCTCGAGGATCAGCTTCAGGATGCCGTCGAAGATGCTCTGCTCGATGTCCGTCATCGTCCGGAGGTTCTTCAGGGGCTCACCGGGGCCGCCCAGCATCTTGTCGATGATGGGGAACACCAGGGTGGGGTTCACCTCGAGGGCCAGGGCCCCTTCCAGGGGCTTGATGGAGATGGCGTTGAAGCAGGTGGGCTCGGGCACCGAGAGGAGGAACTCCTGGTAGCTGAGCTGCTCCACGGAGACGAGGTTCACCTCGGTGATGGAGCGGAGGTAGGCGCTGAGGCTGGAGCTGAAGTTCCGGGCGAAGCGGTCGTGCATGAAATGCAGCGAGCGCATCTGCTCCCGGCTCACCCGGTCGGGGCGGCGGAAGTTGTAGAGGGTGACCTTGCGCTGGGCCTGGGCCTTTTTTGCCCCACCTGCGGGCGCCCGATCGGCCACGGCCGCCGCGGCGGGGGCCGAGGAGGCGGAAGCGGTCTTCGACCCGCCGCCCGAGTGGGAGCGGAGCAGGGCATCGACTTCTTCCTGGCTCAGGATCTTGGCCACGGGCCCATCCTCGATTCGGCCTTAAAGGCCTTGGATCATCCTTCGATCTGCCGCTCCAGGAGCTTGCCCCGGAGCCGCAGCATGGCCTTGGTATGCAATTGTGATACCCGCGACTCGGTGATGTTCAGCAGGGTACCGATTTCCTTCATCGTCAATTCATCGAAATAATAGAGTTGGACGACGAATTTTTCTTTTTTCGGGAGCAGTTCCACGGCCCCCTTCAGGATCTCCTTCAATTCCTTGGCCTGGAAGACCTGGCTGGGATCGATGGCATCCGGGTCCGGCACGAAGGAGATGAGGCTCTCCCCCTCCCCGTCCTCCCCGGCCTCCGCGAAGGCCCCGAGGGTGACCCCCTTGAGCTCGTCGAGGTTCCGGTGGAGCTCCTCCAGGGGCACGCCGAGGTGTCCCGCCACCTCCTCATCGGTGGCCGCCCGCCCGAGGCGCTGCTCGATGGCGTGGTAGGCCCCCTCGATGTCCTTCTTCTTCCGGCGGAGGGAGCGCGGAACCCAGTCGAGGTCGCGGAGACCGTCCAGGATCGCGCCCTTCACCCGCAGCTCGGCGTAGGTCTTGAACTTGATGCCCCGGGCCGGATCGAACTTCTCCACCGCGTCCATGAGGCCGAGGATGCCGCTGTGGATGAGGTCGTCCAGCTCCACGTGGCTGGGCAGCCGGTTGCTGATCCGGTGGGCCACGAACTTCACCAGGGGCACGTAGTCCTTGATGATCTGCTCGCGGTTGGCCCGATCGAAGGCTTCGGGCTCCGCCACCGGGACCACCTCCCCAGCGGGGATGTCGAAGTCGTCGTCCTCCTCCTCGTCACCTGGGGTGCCGCTGGCGGGCGGAGGGGCCACCGGGGCCGGAGCCTGGGTGCCGTAGGCCTTGGAGGCCATGAGGCGGACCCAGGGCAGGAGGGCCGAGGGACCCTTCAGGGTGGCATCGTCCGGCGGCTGGGTCGGCACTAGGATTCCTCGGAGGTCAGATGCCTCCAGAATGCCGCGATGCCGTCGGCTTGCAAGGGCACTTGCGATTGAAGCTGCCGGGCGAGGGCCTCCAGGGCGAGCCCGGAGGGGCTGCCCGGATAGAGGTCGGCGACGCTCCGCTGCTGCCGCACGGCCTGCAGCACATGGGGATCCGCCGGCAGGACGCCCAGCACCCGGAGGTCCTTCCCGAGGAAGCGCTGCGTGGCGGCCTGGAGCTGCTGGATCGTCTCCTGGGCCTCATCCAGGCTCTGGCCGTTGTTCACCATGAGCCAGACGCCCTTCTCCGGATCCCGGAGGTGGAGCACCTTCACCATGGCGTAGGCGTCCACCAGGCTCGTGGGCTCCGGCGTGGTGACGAGCACCACCTCCTGGGCGGCCATGAGGAGCTTCACCACCGAGTCGTGGATGCCGGCGGCCGTGTCGATGAGCAGCCAGTCCGTCGTCTCCGCGACCCGCTGCAGACCCTGGACCAGGCGCAGCTCCGCCATGGTGTCCAGCCGGGTCAGCTCCTGGATGCCGCTGGAGGCGGGGATGATGCGGATGCCGAGGGGGCCCTCCAGGAGGATCTCCTCGATGAGCTTCTCCCCCCGGAGCACGTGCTCGAGGGTGTACTGGGGGCTGAGCCCCAGCAGGATGTCCAGGTTGGCCAAGCCGAAGTCGGCATCCATGACCACCACCCGCTGCCCCATGCGGGCCAGGGTGATGGCGAGGCCCGCCACGACGTTGGTCTTCCCCACCCCGCCCTTCCCGGAGGTGATGGCCAGGACCCGTCCATGGAAGAAGGTCTTCGGGGCCTGCTGCCCCTGGGCCAGGGCACGGAGGCGGGACGCCTGGTCGGTCACTGGGCGCTCCCGGGCAGGATCAGGTCCGCCACCCGGCGGCTGGTGGCCAGCTCCAGGGCCTCGGGAACCTCCTGGCCGGTGGCCAGGTAGCTGAGGGGGCGCTTCACCCGCACCAGGGTGCTGAGCAGCGGGCCATAGGTGGAGGTCTCATCCAGCTTGGTGAAGATCATGCGGCTCGGGCGGAGGGGCTCGTAGCGCTGGGCGATCTCCGCCAGGTCCCGGGGCTTGGTGGTCGCGGAGAGCACCAGGTGGGTCTCGCAGGTGGGCAGCTCATCCAGGAAGCTGCGCAGCTGACCCAGCATCCCCTCGTCCTTGGGGCTGTGCCCGGGGGTGTCCACCAGCACGAGGGCCCGGTCCTGGTAGAAGCGCATGGCCCCCCGGAGGTCCTCCACGGTGAGGGCCACATGGAGGGGGACCTGGAGGATGCGGGCGTATTCCTGGAGCTGATCCACGGCCGCCAGGCGGTAGGTGTCGAGGGTCACCAGGGCGACCTTCTGCTTGAGCTGGAGCTGGGCGAAGGCCGCCAGCTTCGCCAGGGTCGTCGTCTTGCCCACGCCTGTGGGACCCACGAGCACGGCCACCTGGGTCTTGCCGGGTTCCAGCTGGATGGGGCTGGCCACGGGGATGTAGTCGGCGATGACCCGGCGCAGGTAGAGGCGGGCCTTCTCGGGGTCCAGGCTGGCGGCATCCTCATGTCCCTCCTGATCCAGGAGGCTCCGCTGCGCGAACTCGCAGAGGCGCAGGGCCAGCATGGGCTCCAGGTCGTTGGACACCAGGTCCCCGTAGAGCCCCAGCATCGCCGGAGGCAGGGCCAGCTGG
The DNA here is from genome assembly GCA_964627685.1 of uncultured Solibacteraceae bacterium. Classification (GTDB taxonomy): domain Bacteria; phylum Acidobacteriota; class Holophagae; order Holophagales; family Holophagaceae; genus JAFDVN01. The sequence goes on from CAZVKM010000103.1 coordinate 4,207, forward strand.
CTGGGGGGCATGCCCTGCTTCTGGAGGCGGCCCAGCATGGCCTTCAGCTGGTCCAGCTCCTTGAGGATCTCGCCGTTGCGGAGGTCCTGGTCCTTCAGGGCCGCCACGGCGCCCTTGATCTCCAGGAGCTCCCGCCGGATGGGCTGGAGATCCACGGGCGGCGGGGGGGGTACGGGGGCCGGGGCCGCCGCCGCGGGCTTCGGGGCGGGAGCCTGCCGAACCGGCACGGAGGGCTCCAGGGCGGGGCGGAGGCCGTAGGTGAGGCCGGGGCCCTTGAGGTCCTCGGCCCCGGCCGCCTTGGGCAAGGCCTTGGCGGCGGGCTCATCCACCGCGGCGGTCACCTCGATGAGGGTCTCCTCCTTCAGCCCGAAGCCCCCCGCCTTCTTGCGGGTCTTCGTGGAGAGGATGAAGGCCTCCTCACCCATCTCCTTCTTGATGGTGTCCAGGGCCTCCTGCATGGTGGCGGCTTCGAAGGTCTTCACGCGCATGGTTCAGCCCTCATGACACGGTTCCGAGGTTGACCACGCGGATGTCCATGGGGACCTCCGCATGGGAGAGGACGACGAGGTGCGGCAGGGCGCGCTCCAGGAGGCGCCGGAGGTGGGGCCGGATCACCGGGGAGGTGAGCAGCACCGGCTGGGCGCCCGGCAGGAGGTTGGTGATGCCCGAGGCGATGCGCTGGAGGAGCTCCTGGGTCCGGGTGGGCTCAAGGGCCAGGAAGGAGCCGCGATCCCCCGCCTCGATGCCGCCCTGGAGGGTCTGCTCGATCTGGGGATCCAGCACCAGCACGCCGAGCTCGCCCCCCTCGCTGAGGTGCGGGGCGGCCAGACTGCGGCCCAGGTGCTGCCGGACGTACTCGGTGATGAACACCGGGTCCTTGCTGAGGGAGGCCGCATCGGCCGTGGCTTCGAGGATCCGGGCCAGGTCGCGCACGGAGACCCGCTCCCGGAGGAGGTTGTGGAGGACCTTCTGGAGGAGGGCCTGGGAGACCTGCGAGGGCACGAGGTCCTCCACCAGCTTCGGGGTCCCTTCCTTCAGGGTCTCCAGCAGGTGCTGCACCTCGGCCCGGGTGACCAGCTCCGGCGCGTGCTGCTTCACCAACTCCGAGAGGTGCGTGGTGAGCACGGTGCCGGGCTCCACCACGGTGTAGCCCAGCAGCTGGGCGCGGTCCTTGAGGTTCTCCGGGATCCAGAAGGCGGGCAGGCCGAAGGCGGGCTCGGTGGTGGGGGTGCCGGCGATGTCCTCGGTGGCGGTGCCGGGGTTCATGGCCATCCACTGGCCGTTGAGCAGCTCGCCCCGGGCGATCTCCTCGCCCCGGATGAGGATGCGGTAGGCGTTGGGGGGCAGCTGCAGATTGTCGCGGATGCGCACGGGAGGCACCACGATGCCCAGCTCCTGGGCCAGCTGGCGACGCACGCCCTTGATGCGCTCGAGCACCGTGCCGCCCTGGTGGATGTCCAGGAGGGGGATGAGGTTGTAGCCCACCTCCAGGCCGAGGGGATCGACCTTGAGGAGCCCCTCCACCCGCTCGGGCTCCGCGGCGGCGGCCTTGGCGGCCTTCTCGGCCGCGGCCACCTCGGCATGCTCCTTGGACTTGGGCAGCTTGTGGGCGGCATAGGCCAGGACCGCGAAGATGAAGGCCATGAACCAGAAAGGCAGGAGGGGGAGCCCCGGCACCACCCCGAAGAAGGCCAGCACGGAGGCGGCGATGCCCAGGGGGCGGGGATCGGCCCCCAGCTGGCCGAGCACCTCGGAGCCCAGGGAGTCGTGGTCCGACCCGCTGCGGGTGGTGAGGATCGCGCCGCCGACGCTGATGAGCAGGGAGGGGATCACGGTGACGAGCCCGTCGCCCACGGTCAGGAGGGTGTAGGTCTGGGCGGCGGTGGCGATGGGCAGGTTGTACTGGACGACCCCGATGATGATGCCGGCGATGATGTTCACGGCCAGCACGATCAGCGCGGCCAGGGCGTCCCGCTGGGTGAACTTCACGGCGCCGTCCATGGCCCCGTAGAAGTTGGCCTCCTCCTGGATGTCCTTCCGGCGCTTCCGGGCCTCCTGCTCGTCGATGTAGCCGGCGTTGAGGTCGGCGTCGATGGCCATCTGCTTGCCGGGCATGGCGTCCAGGGTGAACCGTGCCGTCACTTCCGCGATGCGCCCGGCGCCGTGGTTGATGACGAGGAACTGGATGGCCAGCAGGATGAGGAAGACCACCAGGCCGATCACGTAGCTGCCGCCCACCACGAACTGCCCGAAGGCCTGCACCATGTGACCGGCGGCCCCGGGGCCCTCCTGGCCGTAGAGGAGGATCCGGCGAGTCGTGGCCACGTTGATGCCGAGGCGGAAAAGCGTCACCACCAGGAGGATGGAGGGGTAGGAGCTGAACTCCTTGGGGCGGGCCACGTACATGCCCACCAGCAGGATCATGAGGCTCAGGGTGATGTTGAGGGTGATGAGCAGGTCGATGAGGAAGGCCGGCAGCGGCACCATCATCACGACCATGACCACGAGGACGAAGACAGGCACCGCCAGGTCCGCCCGTTTCGCGAGGCGGCCCACCCAGGGAAGCAATCTGTCGAAAAGCGTCAGCACGTTGACACCCGCACCTGACTAGGGCGAGGCCCGTGCCGATCAGGGGTGCGGGGGCTCCTCCCCGGCCCGGGGCAGGGTGAACCAGAAGGTGGTCCCCTCCGGGCCGGAGCTGAACCCGATGCGCCCTCCCATCGCCTCCACCAGGGCCTTGGAGATGGCCAGGCCCAGGCCCGTGCCCTTCACGTCCCGGGTGGTGCCCGTCTCCGCCTGGGCGAACTTCTGGAAGATCCGCCCGTGGAAGGCCTCCGGAATGGGCTCGCCCAGGTTGTGGACCCAGACCCGGACCTCCCCTTCCAGCCCCTCCGCCCCAAGCCGGACCTCGGCCCCCCGGCGGCTGAACTTCGCCCCGTTGGACAGTAGGTTGGCCAGCACCTGGCCCAACCGGAGGGGGTCCCCCACCACCCTCAGGCCGGGGAGCATGCCCTCCAGGGTGTAGGTGACCCCCATGGGCTGGGCATAGGGGGCATTCACCGTCAGGGCCTCCGCCAGCACCGCCTCCAGCTCCAGGTCCTGCAAGGCGAGGTCCAGCACCCCGGCCTCGATGCGCTTGATGTCCAGGAGGTCGTTGACGAGGTGCAGGAGGCGATCCGTGTTGCGGGTGGCCATCTCCATGAGCTCCCCGCGGCGCGCCTCGGGGAGGCTCACCGCGGGGGCCTGGAGGATCCCCAGGGCGCCCTTCACGGCGGTGAGGGGCGTCCTCAGCTCATGGCTCACCAGGGCGGTGAACTCGTCCTTGGCCCGCTCCGCGGCCTTGCGCTCCTGCACCTCCACCTGCAGGGCGTCGTTGAGGCTCCGGAGGTCCGCCGTCCGGAGGGAGACCACCTCCTCCAGCTGCCGCCGGCGCGCCTCGAAGAGGCGCTCCCGGGCCCGGAGCGCCCCGAGGAGGAGGAAGGCCAGGGCGAGCACGCCCGCCAGCTGGACCTCCCGGCGCTTCCAGAACTCCGGGAGCACCTGGAAGGTCATGGCGACGGGGCCCGCCACCTGGCCCCGCCCATCCCGGGCCCACACCTGGAAGCGGTAGGTCCCCGCCGCCAGGCTGGAGAATTCCCGCTCCCCTCCGGCCTCCCATCCCGTGGGCTGGTCATCGAGCCCCACCAGCTGGGTGCGGTAGCGGATGGAGGCGCTGCCGTTGAAGGCCAGCAGGGCGTAGCGGAAGCCCACGCGGGACTCGGAGGGCCGGAGGGTCAGCTCCGGGAGGGACTCGGCTCCCGGCCGCAGCTGACCGTTCACCGTCACCCGGGTGAGGATGAGGGGGGGCTCCGAGCGATCCTCCGGCAGGCTCCGGGGATCCACCATCCCCAGGCCGCCTCGGGTACCCACCCACGCCCCCCCCCCCCCAAACACCCGGCTCGCGTGGGGGTTCCCGTTCGCGGAGGGGAGGCCATCATCCTCCGTGAAGCTCTGGAGGGCGACGGATTCCAGGGCCTGGCCCGGGCGGCGCACCGCCCTCACCACACCCTGGTTGGTGGCCAGCCAGAGGGATCCGCTCCGATCCGCGGTGATGGCCTGCACCGCGTCGGAAGGCAGGGAGGGATTGGTGTGCGTGGAGAGGAGCCAGCCGCCCCGCTCCGGCTGCCGCGGGTCCAGCACCGCCACGCCGCCTCCGTTGGTGGCCACCCAGAGCTCCCGCGCTCCCCGATGCTCCGTGAGGGCCAGGTGCGTCACGCTGTCGTTGGGCAGGACGCCCCCCTCCCGCGTGTAGGAGGTGAAGCGGCCGCGGTGGAGGCGCCAGAGCCCCTCGCTGCGGGCGCCGATCCAGAGGACGGGCGCGCCCTCCTCCAGGCCGCCGTCCAGGAGGAAGTCGACCACCTTGTCGCGGAAGGCCCCGTCCACCACGGGCTCCCAGCGGTCGCCCCGGAGCCGGAGCAGGCCCCGGTTCGTCCCCGCCCAGAGGGTGGTCCCCTCCTCATCCTCCGTGGCGGCCAGGGAGCTCACCGCGGGCGCGGTCAGCCCATCCCGGGCGCCATAGAGCCGCCACTTCCCCCCCCGGTAGTGGGCGAGGGCGCCCAGGGCGCCGACCCACAGCTCCGAGTCGCGCCCGGGCGACCGCCGGGCCAGGAGGGCGTTGATGCGGACCCCCTGGAGCTCACGGGGCACGGGCCAGGGCTTCCAGCGCTGCCCATCGAACATGGAGAGCCCACGGCCGGAAGCCGCCAGGAGCACGGGGCGGCCCTGCTCCACGATCTCCGCGAGGCACCACGCCACGCTGCCCGCCAGACCGGAGAAGGCGTCATGGGCCCGCCAGCCCCCTTCCCGCAGGGAGAGCAGCCCCGCCCCTGAGGACCCCACCCAGAGGGTGTAGGGCCCCTTGGGGTCCTGCTGGGCGTAGAGCCGGTAGAGGGACTCGGTCTGCAGGCCGGACCGGAAGGTGTAGGCCTTGAAGCGCGTGGCCCCCTCCTCGAGGTAGGCCAGGCCCCCGTGGGTGGTGACCCAGAGCGTGCGCGCGCCACCGCTGGAGAGGGTCTGGGTGAGATCCGTGCAGAAGACGTCCGGGAGGCCCTCCGCCTGGCCGAGGAAGGACCACCGGCCCTTCCGGTACCGGCCGACCCCCATGCCGTAGGTGCTCACCCACACCTCCTCCTCCCCCTGGGCTCCCTGCCGGTGGAGGATCTGGTTCACGCTCACCCGGGGCAGGCCCTCGATCACCGTGGCCCCTTCCGGCGCCACCTTCACCAGCGTGCCCTCCTCCCCTCCCACCCAGAGGGCATCGGGACGGCCCCACACGGGAGCCAGCTTCCAGAGGGTCTTGGACTTCAGGGGCAGGTCCACGGTGGACCACTTGAGCCCATCCCAGCGGGCCAGCCCCCCGCCCCGGGTTCCGGCCCAGATGAACCGCCGCCCCTGGGCATCCCGGGTCTCGAGCAGGGCGTGCACCCAGTTGGAGGCCAGCCCCTCCTTCACGGTCCAGCGGGTCCAGACCCCGGCCCGGAGCCGGGCGATCCCACCGTCCTGCCGCGCGAACCAGAGGTCGCCATCGGAGGCCGCCAGCACCGCGTGGACGTAATTGGACGTCTGCTTCTCCGGCATGTCGACCACCGTCCACTGCCGGCCGTCGTGGAAGGCGGCGCCGTCCTGGGTCCCCACCCAGAGGAGCCCCTTTCGATCCTGTGTCACGGACATCACCGTGGCGTGGGGCAGCCCCTCCTTCACCCCCTGGACCCGGAACCGGGGCCGCCCCGCCTCCAGCAGGTTGATGGGCGCCGAGGGGCGCTGGGCGAGCAGGGCCATGGCCAGGCCCAAACAGGCCCCCAGCACCTTCACTCCCCGCAAACTGAACGGCATGGGTTCCTTGTCGGCCGGAGGGCGCCCCGGGTGGAAGTTTGTCAGGTTCCGAGGCTCAGCATTCCACCTCCAGGAGGCGCAGGTGCTCCCCGGGCCCGAACATGGCCCGGAGCCGGGCCCGTCCCGCGGGATCCGCCAGGTCCAGGCGGTGCACCCGGCCCCGGGGCAGGGTCTGGTAGAACCAGAGGTGGCCTGCTTCCGCCAGGATCAGGCCCACGTGGTGGTGGCGCAGCCGCCCTCCCTGCCGGCGGTTGAAGGCCACCAGCACCACGGCCTCGCGCGCCGGTCGGAAGCGCAGGGCCGCCCAGGCCGCCTCCTCATGGAGCCCGAAGCCCCGCGCCAGGGCCGTCTCCCCTCCATCCCGCGGAAGGCCTTCCGGGGTGAGCCACCGGCGGGCGTGGCCTTCGCTGAGGTTCATCACCAGGTCCCACCCGAAGTCCCAGTCGGCACCCTGGGGCGCGCCGGGACCGCTGTCCCCGAGGCGGTCCCGGCCCGCGGCCGCAGGATCGCCCTTGTAGCCGAGCAGGCGCCGGCAGGCGGCCACCAGGAAACCCGAGCAGTTCAGTCCGGGCGTCGGAAGCGGCGTTCCTGGCTCCCGGAAGGTCACGGTACGACCCTCCGCGTCCTCCACCGCATCCACCACGTAGGGGAGGCCCAGCAGCGGGGCCAGCTTCGCCGTGGGGGCCTGGGCCTGGGCCAGCACCGGCAGGACGAGGCCGAGCCCCCGGGCCCTCACCGCGGAAGCCCCAGCCCCTCCCAGCGCTCCGGAGGATGGAAGCGGCAACGCCACCCCCGCCAGCTCACCCGCTGGAAGTGGATCGCCCCGGGCCAGGGGTGGCGGTCGAGCCACGACCGTAGGGCCCGCTGCAGGCGCAGGCGCTGCTCGGGGCCGAGGGCCCCGTCGCCGCCCACCCAGGCCCCCGCCCCGCGGGCCTTCACCTCCACCACGCGGAGCTCCGGGCCCCGGGCGAGGATGAAGTCCAGCTCGGCGCGGCCCACCTTCTCCCGCCAGGCCACGGCCTCGAACCCCCTCACCCAGAGCAGCCAGAAGGTGAGCCGCTCCGTCCAGAGGCCGTAGCGCCGGGCCCGTCGGCCCCGCTCCGCGGGGGCGCTACTCATCACGCCGGGGCATGAGGAGGCTGCGCTGCACCCGCTCGAGGTTGCCCTGCAGGCGCACCATCCGCCAGGCCAGCACCATGGCGTAGCCCAGCCAGACCCAGAGCAGGCGCGGGTCCACGGGGGTGCGCTTGAGCACGTCGGTGCCGATGTCGAGGCGCAGGCCGTAGAGGAACCACACCACGCCGCCGTAGCCGATGATG
>CAZVKM010000104.1:0-11270 GCA_964627685.1 uncultured Solibacteraceae bacterium
CTTCCGTCAGGTCATCCGCCACTTCGGCTGCGGCCCGCTGGGAGCGCCCACTCAAGTACACTCATGAGCAAGAACGCTCTGAACACCTCCCGCTGCGGCCCGCTGGGAGCGCCCACTCAAGTACACTGCCTGTCTCATCCGCCGGATCGCCTTCAAAGCTGCGGCCCGCTGGGAGCGCCCACTCAAGTACACTTATACGCCCCTGCGGGGTCGGACGATTACGGCTGCGGCCCGCTGGGAGCGCCCACTCAAGTACACTCCAGAGCAGGATGCGGATGCCCTCCTCCACGCTGCGGCCCGCTGGGAGCGCCCACTCAAGTACACTGGACCCCCATTGAAGTCCCAGACTTCACGGGGGTTCCACTTGTTTCAGGCTCACATGAGCAGGAGCAGGGGAGGGACTTCTTCAGGGGGGACACTCCGTTTTCCTCGGATCACATCCATCCGGGCGAATTGACGATCAGTGACCTGAAGCACACGGACTTCTCCATCTTCAGGGACCCAACGCTTGATCCGCTTGCTGTGGACCTCCGCGCCAGCTTCATTTTCGCAGAAGCGTCCGTAGACGGAGAACTGCAGCATCATGAAGCCATCCTTCAAGAGGGCCTTCCTGAACTGGGTGTACCTCCGGCGCATCTCGGGGGTATCCACCGGGAGGTCGAACATGGCCAGGACCCACATCGCCCGGTACTCCGAGAGGCTCACGGCGCATCGGGAAAGGCCAGGCGGCGGCCTTCCCCTCGAAAACATGCGGCCAGGGACTGGGCCCCCCGGAGGATGGCATCCGCCAGGTCCCGGTCTTCCCCCCCGAGGCGAACCCGCGACTGGAGCACGCTGAGGAGGCGTTGCCGGACTTCACGGGTCAACTCATTCCCCCAAGTCTGGGGCATGGTGGCCACGGCCTCATCCACATGAGCCCGGTAAGGTTCCATGAGGTCATCGGCGAGGGGAAAAGCATCGTACCGGTTGTGGTGCATGAGCCCAAGTGCGGGGTGCAGCCCTGAGGCGCACAGGGCACGGGCGACCTGGGCCCGCACCACCGCATAGCCATAGTTCAGGTGGCGGTTCTGGTCCTTGGCCTCTCGGTCCCGCCGGAAGCCGGGATCCCCGAAGAGCAGGGGCCAGTACTTGCGGGCAGCCTGCGCCTCGAGATTCCCGGGATCTCCTGATTTCACCTGCGTGGCCAGGATGGCCAGACCACCATCCGCCCCGCCTAGGCGGTGCAGCAGCCGACTCTGGGTATTGATCTTGGCCTTGACGATCTGCTGCCAGAGGCGTTTCCGGAGGGGGGCCGGAGCCGCTGCCTGGGCGGCCACACGCTCCGATTGAAGGTGGTGCATCTGGAGGGGCAGCATCATGCCCGCCGGCAGGTGCTTGTCATCGCACACCAGGACACCGACCCCCGCCACAGCCAGGGCCTGTAGCAGGGCTGCACTCACCTGGGCCTGGGGGAAAGAGAGGATCACCATGGCTAAGTCTTCCAGAGGCACCCGCTGGTAGCTGCAGGTGGACCCCTCGATGCGGAGGCAGCCATGCTCCAGGCTCAATCGCGCCGGAGTTTCGGCCACCTCCACAATCCGGTCAGTCATGGGCCCTTCTAACCATCCCGAGGGGGTCGATGTCCACCTTGCGAAGGTTCATGGAGCGTGCCTGCTTGAGTGAGCACAAGAAGAATGCCTTGTCGGCAACTTGATCTTCCTTCTTCCGGGCATCGTTCAATGGCACGAGCCCGAACCCAGTCACTGCATCACCTTCGAAGACTGTTCGGACCCACCCGCGAATGGAAACCCCTTCCTTCTCCCATTCCACCGTGTCCCCACTTCTAAGACTCATCACGAATCCCTCCCCACGCTGAACGACTTCTTCCCGGCGGGCGAGCCTCCGGAGGGCCTCCGCCTGGGTGACCATGACGCCAGTCCATGTCCCCTGGCCCCGCGTGTTGGTGGACTCGTAGATCGCGAGGTGGTGGTTGCCATCAGACTCGACGAAACGCCGTCGCTCTCCCGCGCCAACCTCCATGAGCTTGGCCTTCACCTTGATCCGGACCTTGTGGATGGGGATTCGGCGACCCCCTTTGGCCTCGAGGAAGGGATGGTCCTTGACCTCCTTGAAGGCCTTCTTCGGATCATCCAGCCCCAACTCTCTCAGCTGCGCCACCACGCGCTCCCGGATGTGATCATCCGAGATCTTGTCCAGATCCTTGGGGCCGAGGTCCTCGACCCGGATGCGCTGGTAGGCCCACCCTGGTTCACCGGGCCCGTAGTTCGTCTCCTTGTGGAAGCGGGTGTTCACCTTCCGGTTGATGCGGCGGCTGATGACGATCCCATCCAGGGCCTTCCGGGCGTCTTCCCAAAACCCTTCCCAGGGATGGTCGATGGGGCTGAACTGTAGTCTCTGTTGGTCCCATGGTGCCTGGGAGGCGTGACTCAGCATCTGCATGGTGGCGGGCTCGGTGAGGGCGACCACCAATGCATCCAGGGCGTGGTGGCGATGATCGCCCCTGTTCTTCTCGCCACCCCCAAGCAGCGGATTCAGGCCCCAGAGGCCCCGGAGGATGGCCGTGGCCTGGCCTTTCCCCGTCTGGATCCGGAGGCCCTCGGAGTCCCAGCGTCCGCCGTATAGGGCCGAGAGGTACTCCCCGGCCAGCCGGGAGGCCATGGCCGTGTCGTTCAGTTGGGAGGATACGAATTCAGGGTCGGTCTGGGTCTCCCGGAATCGCCGGAGCTTTTCGAGCTTGAATCCGCTTTCCGGCCATCCTTCCACGCGGCTCAGCACCTCCGCCATCTTCTCGGAGCCATAGGCTTCGGTGGGAAGACGGTTGTGCTTGACATGGCGGTTCTCCTCCGCGAAGCACAGGGTCTTGTTGGCGAAGGAATCATCGAGGGATCGGCTAAAGGGGATGATGTGTTCGATGTCGAGGGGGCTCTCCCGGCTGAACAGGTCCACGGAGCCGAAGTGGCGTCCCGTGTAGGGGCAGACCCAATTGCATTCCATGGCCAATAGGGCCTTCTCGATGTCGCGGGCCTTTGGGGCCTGGACGCCAGTTTCCCGCGCCAGAGCCGCTGCGGCATCCCGTTCCTTTTTCCGCGCCCCTTGGCGTTTGGAGATGGCGGAACGGATGTCCCGACTCTTCTTCAGATCCCGAGCCAACTCGACCCGGATCACCACCGGCTTGCCGTAGCGGCGGACGACGGCGTTCACGACCTTCCGAAGCTCGGTGAGAGTTCTCGCCACCATCGGGTTCCTCAGGGTGGGGATCGCCTCGAGGATCCTGGGGAGCTGGCCGACCGGGATGGAAGGGGCCTTCTCCCCGTACACGGCCTTCACCGCCGTGGCATAGGCCACCCCCGCTTCGAGGTGGGGAAGTAGCTTCCCGACCGCGGAATGAGAGATGGACAGGTAGCCTTGCTCCAGGGAGACACTGGCAAGCTTCCGGGCTTCCTCCTCACTGGTTTGAAATGCACTCACGATCACCGAGGCCAGCTTGCCTTCGTCCTCCTGGTTCCGCAGGAGCTGCACCAGCTTGTTTCGGTCTTGGTCGGAGAGGTGCTTCCAAAGGCCAGGAATCTCGGCATCGATTTTTGAGCGGGTGCGATTGCCCGGAAGCACCTTTTGGCTTCCTTCCGCCAAATTCAGTTTTTCCGTCCTGGCGAGCCCCCATTCCCGGCGGATCGCGGCGAATGTGAGGTCCCCCATCTCCAATTGCTCCAACAGCCAGGAGCGCTGCTCCGGGGTGGGCGACTCCATGCGCCCGTCTTTCCTGATGATCCGGAGATCGTTCACCTTCTGGAGGATCCTGAACCGCTGCGCGGGGGGATCCGCCAAGGCGGCCCGGCGAGGGGCCTTGTACACCTTGAGCAGCCGAGTGGCCCCCGGCTTCGATCGGATGGGCCGGCGGACCTGGATGAACCGCCCCGGCTCCAAGGTGCAGTGGCCGATTAGGTGGGCTGCTGATTTCAGTGGCCGTTGAAAAAATATAAGCCTGTGGATCCGCACCTTTAAGGCTTCATCCAGGAGTTCGGGATGGTAAGGCACCTGGGCAGCCCAGATGGCCTGGAATTCCCTCTCCACCATGTCGCGGCCCTTGTGCCTCTGTCGGATCCGATTAGGCGTCACGGCGTGGTTTTCTGGATTCATGGCGGCGAAGTGGGCGCCAAGGGTGGCCGAGCCCGAGTCCTCCATGGCCTCCCGGAGGATCGAAATCCCCCCCTTCACCACACCCGTTTCGTTTTCTTCCTTCGAGTCCGCCTTGCGGTTGCTCTTGAACCCCCTCCGCTGCGCCAAGTGGTACAGGACCCTCCCGAGGGCATGAGGTGGCAGTGCCTTGTGCAAGGCATCCGCGCGAAGGGTGTAGGGCAGGATGGGCGTTGGGTCCTGCCGTTCTGCAAGGGTCCGATCAAGGGCATCGATCTGACGGTGGATTTTGATCGCCAGCGGTTCCTGGCCCAGTTCCAGCGGAGGCAGCAGAGCCGCCTTCACCAATTCCAGGAAGAGCGCGTGCATCCTTCCCGCCCTGCGCGCCAGGGTACGCCGTTGCCCCCGAGCTTGCCGCCGCTTCACACCACGGCTTTCATCCCGCCCAGCGCTGATGTCCCCCTCGACCCCCGGGTCGAAGATTCGGGCCCCCATGGCTTCCAGGCGAAAGGGCACCCAGCGCTTGGCTTCCTCATTCCAGGCTGCCTCCACCAGGCTCCAGCCCACCGACTGGGTGCCAAGATCCAGACCAAGGATGAAACCGGGTTCTCCTGGATAAGGCATATGACCCCCTTGACAGGTGAAGTTAAGCACCAAATCATGCTGTTGTGTACTTGAGTGGGCGCTTGTCCAGTGAGTCGCAGTAAGGACTCAATTGATTTGCGTCCGCAGGCTCTGCCCCACGGGGCATCCTCCCCTCGAGGGTTTTTTGGGCGCCCACCTCGGGCGCCCTTTCGTTGGGACATTTTCTGTCCAACCTCCATGCTCACGCTTGCTCCATGGAGGTCCCATGAGCCTGGAGGTGCAGTATCTGACGGTGGTGGTTCGAAAGGAGGCACTGGCGGCGCTGGAGCCCGAGGTAGAAGCGGCGATTCGTCAGGCCTGGGGTGGCGACGAGATCTTCCGGGAGGATGACCACCTGCTGGCTACCACCTTCATGGGCCCACAAGGGGTGGCTCCCTTCGTCGAGGCCTTGGAGGCGCTGGGGCTGGTGTTCTAGGATGGGGAGGGCCGCGCCCGGGACCTCGTGGTGGTGCAGCAGGGCCTCTCAACGACCGTACCCTGCGACTGGCTGGAGCTGAACTGGGATCCGACCTCCGTGGAGGAGGCGATCCGGAAAGGGCGGGAGATGGGCGGAAAGTCCCTCACCATCGAGCTGCCCAAGGGGCCGGATGGGCCCGCAGCCTGCTGGCTGAAGGGGACACCCCCGGGCGAGCTGGCTGAGGTGCCCTACCTCAAGGTCGATCCCTCCGCTCGCAACGCCAATTCATTCCTCCACCTCTCGCTGGAGGACCGATCTCTCTCCCTCTGACTCGCGCATCATGGGGGATGGTCCCCTTTCGCGCGCTTTCCCTGATCTGCCTCCTCCCCCTCCCCGCCCTCACCGGCGTCCTCACCTCCCGCACCCCCTACCACGGCGCGTCGGACGTGATCGCCCGCCCCGGGGACGCGGCGCTAGCGGAGGCCTGGTTCTCGAACTCCGCCGGGCTGCAGAAGGCGCTGGAGCATGTGCCGGTGCGGGTGGAGCTGCGGCGGGGGGAGGCCTGGGAGGTCGTGGGCACGGCCCGCACGGATGGGGAGGGTCGGGTCATCCTGCCGCTGAAGGCGCCGGAGGCGCCGGGGCGCTATGGGCTGCGCTTCACGGCGGCGGTGCCGGGCGGGGCCCAGACCACGGAGGCGGTTCTGCACGTGCTGGCGGCGGGCACGGCGGTGACGGTGTTCGACATTGATGGCACCCTCACCCGCTCGGACGCGGAGAACTTCAAGGACTACGCCCGCCGCCTGCTGCGGCACCCCAAGGCGGAGGGGCCGAAGCTGCGCGAGGGCGCCGTGGCGGCGGTGCGCCGGGCGGCGGCCCAGGGGCCCGTGGTCTACCTCACGGGCCGGGCGCCCTGGCTGGCGCGGCCCACCCGCGAGTGGCTGGCCTTCCACCAGCTGCCCGAGGGCATGGTGCTCCTCATGCCCGAGGCCCGCGACATCCTGCCCACGGAAGCCCGCGTGGGCCGCGCCAAGACCGAGCGCCTGCAGGCCCTCAAGGCCCTGGGTGTGACCTTCCGCGCCGCCTACGGCAATGCCCGCACCGACATCCACGCCTACGCCACCCTGGGCCTCGACAAGGCCAGCACCTTCATCCTCGGCAAGCACGGCGGCGAGGAAGGCACCGTGAAGCTGGGCGAGGCCTTCCCGGCGGAGTGAGCGCTCCAAGCAGGAACAGCCTCACGCAGGGGGTTCCGCAGCCCACGACCCCTTCCTGCTTTCCTCTGCGTCTCCGCGCCTCTGCGTCAGGCCTATTCGGGTGGTTCTCGGCATTCCGGGGAACGCGGTGAGGCCTGAAGGTCAGGACCTTCATGGCCGGGGAAGGACCGGCCAAGGATCCCTGGAACCGCAGCTTCACGCCTGCATCCCCTGCATCCCCTTCATCCCGGCTTCCCAAGGAGAGCACATGGGCCGGGATGAAGGGGATGAAGGGGATGACTCGGCACGCCCGCCTCTGCCGGGTCCCGAACGGGTTTCCTCCCATCAAGACGGGCTAGATGGACCCGGCCCGGTGCTCGGCCTCCTTCCGAACCTCCGAGAAGAAGCCCTTTCGGCCTCCACCCACCACCCCCCTCCGGCAGATCCCCGCCCTTCCCCTTTCTCCGGCCCTCCGCGAAGCTGACTCCATGCGCTCGATCAACGGCTTCGGCACCGTCTACTACGGCTGGCGGCACGCGGCGGATGGCACGGCCACGGCCACGCGCTGGGTGGCCCTCTCCTGGCTCCCGGTGTGGCCCCTGGGACGGGATCACCTCCGGGTGCTCACGGACTTCCGGCAGCCCCCGCCCCTCACGCGGAGCTGGGGCGGCCTGGCGGTGGGCCAGGTCACCGAGTACTTCCTCCTGGCGCGGACGCCCCTCGTGGCCTCAGAGGTGCTGCGCACCCTGGCCGCGGCCTACCTGGGCCTGCCGCTGCTGGTGGTGGGGCCCCTGGCCCTGCTTGTGATCCTGGGAAAGGTCCTCCCGCACCTGGGGATCCCCGTGCGCCCCGGCACCCCCGCCCTCACGGGCCTGACCCTCGGCGTGGGGCTCACGATCCTCCACGCGCTCTACCAGGTCCTGCGCGTGATCCGGCGGGCCAAGGGCTGGCAGCCGGAGGTGCGGACCGGCGGCCGGCCTTAGGGGCTCGCACGGGATTGCCGTCTGGGCAGGCCTTCGCGGTTCCGAAGGAGGTCCTACCCTCCGCGGCCGGAGGTCCCGGCTTAGAGATCCGCCCCCAGCAACCCCACGGACACCCCGCGATCCTTGAGGTAGCGGGTGGCCTGGCTGTTCAGCACCAGCAGGCAGATGAAGTTGATGAGCGGGATGAACATGGCGATCATCCACAGGATCGCGTTGCGCTCCAGGGCCTTGCAGAGCTTGTAGGTGGCCCAGATGCTGTAGCCCGCGATGGCCAGCATGATCGGCAGCACCACGAGGAGGTCCAGATCCCCCACGCGAAACACCCCATTGCCGATGAGGCTCGCCAGCACGGACAGGAGGAGGTGCCGCTGGGCCCGGGCCACGGCCACCAGCTGATCCTCTTCCGCCGCACGACCCACCACCGCCGCCGAGGGGGCCGCATAGGGATTGGGCGTGGGCACGGCCTGGGGGCGGGGGGACTCGGGATGGGGATCGAGCTCGATCTGCATGGTCA
The DNA here is from genome assembly GCA_964627685.1 of uncultured Solibacteraceae bacterium. Classification (GTDB taxonomy): domain Bacteria; phylum Acidobacteriota; class Holophagae; order Holophagales; family Holophagaceae; genus JAFDVN01. The sequence continues at coordinate 7,867 of CAZVKM010000104.1, forward strand.
GCCTGGGACAAGGGGGGTTCTTCCAGGCTAGGGAAGCCCCCTCCGGGGAGGCAAGGTCCGATCCAGGCCGGATCGCCTGAACCTCCCTTCGCGCGCGCCGGAGGCGCGACTCGCGCCCTTCGCGTTCCCCCAAGGGTCCAGGCCCACACCCGAACCCCGGGCGTAGAATGGTCCCGACATGGACACCCTCCTCCGCTTCCTCTTCTCCGCCATCGGCCTCATGGCCGCCTCGAGCCTGGTGTCGGGCATCACCCACGGCGGCTTCATGGAGCTGCTGGCGGTGGCCGTGCTCCTCGGCGCCCTCAACGCCACCCTGGGCCAGGTGCTGAAGCTCCTCGCCCTCGTGCCCGTGGCCTGCTCCTTCGGCTGCTTCAACCTGGTGATCAACGGCCTCGTCTTCCTCCTGGCGGGCCGCCTCAGCGCGGCCCTGGGCCTGCACTTCGCCGTGAGTGGCTTCTGGGCGGCCTTCTGGGGCGCCTTGGTCTCCTCGGCGGTGGCGGGCCTGCTGGGCTGGCTCTTCCTCCCCAAGCGGCGGGGAGGGGGGCCCGGGCCCCGACGCGACGACGACGCGGGACCCCGCCCCATCAAGATCGTGAACCCGTGAGCTCCGGCGGGGCGTCCGGCCGCCTGGATCGCGGCTCCACCAACCGCCTCACCCCCCACGACCTGCCCCGCTTCCCGGGGGACACCCTCTTCGAGGCCCTGGCCCGGGTGGTGTGCCAGGCGGGCTGCCTGCCGCGCAAGGAGCTCTACGAGGCCTGGGAAGTGGCCCGGCGCGTGCGGCGGCGGATCCGGGGCCGGCGGGTGATGGACTTCGCCTGTGGACACGGCCTCCTCGCCCACGCCCTGCTGCTCCTGGATGACACCTCTCCGGAGGCGCTCGCGGTGGACCTCAGCCGCCCCAAGTCCGCGGGCACCCTCCAGGCGGCCCTCGAAGGGGCCTGGCCCCGCCTCGCCGGGCGGGTGAGCTTCCTGGAAGCGGACCTGGGCACCGTGCCCCTGGGTGCCGGCGACCTCGTGGTCTCATCCCACGCCTGCGGGGCCCTCACGGACGTGGTGCTGGACCGGGCCGTGGCCGTGGGGGCCGCCGTGGCCGTGCTGCCCTGTTGCCACGCCCTGAAGCATGCGGAGACGGGCGGCCTGGAGGGGTGGATGGACGGCCCCCTCGCCGTGGACGCCCTCCGCGCGGCCCGGCTCCACCTGCAGGGCTACCGCGTGCTCACCCAGGCCCTGCCCTCGGAGATCACGCCGAAGAACCGCCTGCTCCTGGCCTGGCCCGAGGCTCAGCCCGTGGAGCCCGGGCCATCGTCGGGGATTCCTCCCGTGGGCGTCCCATGATCTCGCGATCCGTCCACTGTGGCCGCTGCGGCACGGTGAGGGTGCCCAGGACCCTCTCCAAGGCGACCCACACACTCACCCACCAGAAGGCCTCCCGCCGGGCCCAGATCAGGAAGCTTGCCATCCCGTGAGCGATGGAGCCCCCTGCCCGTGCTGCGGGCGTCCCGTGTACGACGACCGGCGCGTGACCTGCGGGTACTGCGGCGCCACCCTCCCGGAGGCCCTGCGTCGCACGCCCGAGACGGAGGCCGCGCAGGCGGCGGTGAAGGCCGAACTGGAGGCGGCGCGGGCCGCCGAACGGGTGAAGGCCGAGGCGGAGGCGCGGGCCCGGGAGGTCCTGGAGCAGCAGATCCCCAACGCGGGCATGAACTGGATCAACCGCCCCTGAGCCCCCGAGGTCCCATGCGCACCGCCCTGCTCATCATCGACGTCCAGAAGGGGCTCTTCGACCCCACGCCCCGGCCCTTCGAGGCCGATCAGGTGCTGAGCCGACTCAACGACCTGAGCCGGCGGGCCCGGGCGGCGGGGGTCCCCGTGCTCCACATCCAGCACGAGACGCCGGAAGGGGATCTGACCTACGGCGCCCCTGGCTGGGCGCTGGCCTCCGGCCTGGAGGCCAGCGACACCGACCTGCGCCTCCGCAAGACCACGCCGGATGCCTTCCTGCGCACGGAGCTGCAGGCCAGCCTGGAGCGGCTCGGCGTCCAGGCCCTCGTGGTGGGCGGGTACTCTTCCGAGTTCTGCGTGGATTCCACCGTGCGGCGGGCGGCGGCCCTGGGCTATCCCGTGACGCTCGCGGCGGATGCCCACACCGCCCACGACAAGGCCCACGCCACCGGCGCCCAGATCCGCGCCCACACCAACGCCACCCTGCCGGAGCTCACCAGCTTCGGCCCCTGCATCCGGGCGCTCGCCACCGAGGCCATCGTCTTCTAGGGGCCCCAGGCTAAACTCGCGGGGTTTCCCGGAGTCCCCATGCGCCTCCTCCGCCCCCTGCTCGGGCTGTTTCTGGTCCTGCCCCTGGCGGCCCAGGCCCTTCGCCTGCCCAGCCACCGCGACATCTTCCTCATGAAGCGCGTGGGCGCCCCCGCCGTGAGCCCCGATGGGCACTGGGCCGCCTTCTCCGTGGCCGAGCCCAGCTACGACCCCAAGGAGTCGCGCAGCGACCTCTGGCTCAAGGACCTCACCTCCGACGCCCCACCCCGGCAGCTCACCTTCACCAAGCCCGGCGAGGGCGGCCTGGCCTGGGCGCCGGACAGCCGCCGCCTGGCCTTCACTGCCAAGCGGGAGGGCGACGAGCAGTCCCAGGTCTATGTGCTGGACCTGGCCGGGGGCGAGACCCGCCGCGTCACGGAGCTGCCCCTGGGCGCCCGCGGCCCCAAGTGGCGCCCCGATGGCACCCAGCTGCTGGTGAACAGCGACGTGTACCCCGGCGCGGAGGACGTCGCCGCCATCACGAAGGAACAGAAGGCCCGCAAGGAACGCAAGGGCACGGCCCGCACCTACGACGCCTTCCCCGTGCGGCGGTGGGACCACTGGCGCGACGACCGCAAGCCCAGCCTCTGGACCGTGGACCTGGCCAGCGGCGCGGTGGTGAACCTCCTGGCGGGCACGAAGGCGATGCAGGATCCCGGTTTCAACGGCAGCCAGGGGAACGATGGCGCGAACCTCGAGGCCCTGTGGACGCCGGATGGCGCGGCGGTGCTCTTCGTGGCCCTGGTGAACCTCCACGAGTCCGCCCGCGCCGAGGTGGACAGCGCCCTCTTCCAGGTGCCCGCCACCGGCGGTGAGCCCCGGCGCCTCACGGGCGGGCATCAGGATCTCGGGTCCTTCGCGTTCACGCCGGACGGGAAGCACCTTCTGGGCCTGAGCGCCCCCAACGACGGCAAGGTCTACCACGCCGCCAAGCTCACGGCCTGGCCCTGGCCCTTCCAGGACCGGCCCACGGTGCTCACGGCGGGCCTCGACCGGGCCATCTCCCGCTTCGTGGTGCCCAAGGGGAGCGACCGCGTGTACTTCACCTTCGAGCATGCGGGCCTGGAGCAGCTGCACTCCATGCCCCTGGC
>CAZVKM010000105.1:0-11229 GCA_964627685.1 uncultured Solibacteraceae bacterium
GCCACCCACACGAGCAGCGCGGCGGCTTCCCCCAGCATGGCGGTGGCCCCCAGGCCGTCCCCGCTGTGGCCGCCCAGGCGGACCTTCAGTCGCCAAGCCCAGGTGAGGCTCGCCCCCGCGGCGGCCAGGAAGGCCCATGGGATCCGCGGCAGGCCCAGGCGCCAGGCCGCGACCCCGAGCACCAGGGCGCATGCGGTGCTGCCGACCCAGAGGCCCAGGGTGCCCTTCCGGTGGACTTCCTTGGCGAGCCCCTCGGCGATGGGCGGCAGCAGGGCGAGCACGTGCACGATGCTCCAGCGCCCCAGGGCCATGGCCAGGGGGAAGGCCAGCAGCGCGCGGTCACCCAGGGCCACGAGCAGGGCCCAGCGCAGGAGCAGGGCGCAGATCAGGGCCATGCTGCCGTAGGCGCCGATGCGACTGTCCTTCATGATCGCGAGCACCTTTCCGGTGTGAAGCCGCCGCCGAGGCCGTCCACCGCATCGCTGAGCCCGTCCTCGTGGAAGCCGCCCGTGAACATCAGCCCTGCGGCCACGGCCAGGGTCGCGGCCACGGAGGGGGGCCAGAGGCGACCCGCCAGGAGGAAGGCCCCGGCGGTGAAGGCTCCCACGCAGGCCCCGACGAGGGGGAACCACACCACGGCGCCCTGGAGCTCCCCGGCCTCCGTGGGGCGCCCCGGCAAGGGGACGCGCGTGAGGAAGCGGAAGGCGGCGAGCAGGCTTCTCATGGGCGGACGGTCGGAGTGCTCACGGGGCCGCGGGGGTGGCGGCGACCTCGGTGGAGACGCCGGCACTGCTGAAGGTCGCCATCTCCCGCATCACCGCGCAGGCGCTCCGGAGGATGGGCATGGCCAGGGCGGCGCCGCTGCCCTCACCCAGACGCAGGCCCAGGTCCAGGACGGGGCGGGCGCCGAGCTTCGCGCAGAGGTGTGAGGCGCCGGGCTCCGCGCTCCGGTGGGACCAGATCAGGTAATCGGCGAGGCCGGGCTCCAGGCGCAGGGCGATGAGCGCGGCGGCGCCCGCGATGTAGCCATCCACCACCACCGCCCAGCCACGTGCGGCCCCGGCCAGCATGGCTCCGGCCATGGCCCCGAACTCGGCGCCCCCCACGGCGGCCAGCACGCCGATGGGGTCCTCGGGATCGGGCGCGTGCTGCTGCAGCACCCGCTCGACCAGGGCGCGCTTGCGGGCCAGCGCCTCGCCCTTCACGCCGGTGCCCGGTCCCACGGCCTCCTCCGGGGTGAGACCGCCCAGGACGCAGGCGAGGAGCGCGGCCACCGCGGAGTTCCCGATGCCCATCTCCCCGAGGCCGAGGAGGGCGAAGGGATGGGTCGGCAGGTCCCCGACCTCCTCTACCCCCGCATGGAGGCAGGCCATGGCCTCGTTGCGGGTCATCGCGGGCCCCGTCAGCGGATCGCGGGTGCCGGGGAGGACCTTGCGCTGCCGGACGCCGGGGAAGGGGCAGGGCACCGCCACCCCCACATCCACCACCCGGTGCACGATGCCGTGCAGGCGGCAGAGCACGGAGCTGGCGGCGCCCCCGTGGGCGAGGTTGGCCACCATCTGGGGGGTGACTTCGACGGGGTAGGCGGAGGTCCCATGGCGGGCGAGGCCATGGTCCCCGGCAAAGGTGAGCAGGTAGGCCTCCGGATGCATCGGCCGCGGCGTGCCGGCGATCCAGGCGAGCTGGAGACCGAGCTCCTCCAATCCCCCCAGGGCCCCGAGGGGTTTCGTGAGGTCATCCAGGTGGGCCTGCAGGGCCCCCTTGGCCAGGGGGTCGAGGCGGCGGGGGGTGGGCAGGTGCATGGACCCAGGGTAGGCCAGGGTCCCGGGGCCGTCATCGGGGAGACGGCGACGTCCAACTCTGTCACGCTGCAGCGATCTCCTCCGCCCCTCCCGACGGGACCCCATGGCCCTCCGTGCGATTCCCCAGCCCAGCGCCAAGCTCCAGACCCTGCTGAAGGAGTTCCAGCAGATCGCCACCATGGCCGGGTTCCTGACCCATGGGTGCGACCTGCCCCAGCTGCGCCTGCAGTTCACCCTGTATGGGCGGCTCCGGGTGGCGGATGAGGCGGAGGGCCTCCACCGCTCGCCCGACCTGCAGCGGTGGGCCGAGCGGCTGGGTGAACGGCTCCGGGAGGAGAGCAGCGGCGGCATCCTGCCGCCCCAGCTCCAGCTGGCCCCCCCGCAGCCCTTCCCTGGGGGTGGCCACGTGCTCGTGGCCACCCTGACCTTCGCCACCAAGGTGACGGAGTCTGGCTACTTCCGCACGAAGACGGCCGTGCTGGCCGCCTACCAGGAGGCCGTGCGGTTGCGGGAGACCGGTGTGCTGGACGAGACCTAGGTCCGGCCTTCCAGGCTGTCCCCGACGGTCTGGAACAGGCGGTGCAGGGTGAAGGGCTTGGGCAGGAGGCGGAGCGCGGGATCGTTCTCCAGCTGCTGCTCCAGCCCCTCGAGCCCCCGGCCGCTGGCTAGGATCACGGGGAGGGAGGGCGCCTGGGTGCGGATGAGGCCCAGGAGTTCCAGGCCCGTGCGCTGGGGCATGAGCTGATCGCTGATGACGAGATCGTAGGCCTGGGTCTGGAAGGCCTTCCATCCCTCCTCGCCATCCTGGGCGGCATCCACCTCGGCGCCGTGGGAGCGGAGGGCTTCGAGCACGAGATCCCGGATGCCCCGCTCATCCTCCACGACGAGGATCCGGCGGCCCCGGAGCCGCCGGGGCACCGGGAGGGTGGGGGCGGCGCCCGGGGATTCCTGGGTCTGGGCGCGCCAGAGGTGCACGGTGAAGGTGGACCCCACCCCCCACTCGCTGCGCACGGTGATCTGCCCCCCATGGGCCTTCACGAGACCCATGACCATGGAGAGGCCGAGGCCGGTGCCCTTCCCCGTGGGCTTGGTGCTGAAGAAGGGCTCGAAGATCTTGGCCTGGACCTCGGGGCTCATGCCCACGCCGTTGTCCCGCACCCAGAAGATCACCAGATCGTCCTTCAGCCCGGTGCCCACTTCCAGCGTCCCGCCGGCGGGCAGGGCGTCCTGGGCGTTCACGACCAAGTTCACGAGGATCTGCTCCAACTGCACCTGGTCCCCCAGCACGGTGGGCAGGTCCTCCGCGAGGTCGGTGACGAGGTTGATGCGCCCGTCGATGACGCGGCTGAGCAGGAGGAGGCCCTCCTTGACCACGCGGTTGAGGTCCAGGGAGGTGAGCTCCGCGCGGGAGGGCCGGCTGAAGGCCAGCAGGGCCCGGGTGGTCTCCGCGCAGCGGCGGGTGGCGGCCTCCGCCGCGCCGAGGTTGCGCCGCACCGGGTGATCCTCGGGGAGGAGCTCCAGGCTGAGGCCGATCTGCCCGAGGATCGCGGTCAGCTGATTATTCACGTCATGGGCGATGCCGCCCGCCAAGGTGCCCACCGTCTCCAGCTTCTGGCTCTGGCGCAGCTGCTCCTGGAGGGCCTCCCGCTCGTGGAGCGCCTGGTGGGCCCCTTCGAGGGCCTGGCCCAGGGCGTGGAGTTCATGGACCTCGGAGGGGGTGAAGGTGGGGGTCTCCCGACGGCCCAGGGCCTCCGCGGCCGCGGCCAGCTCATCCAGGGGGCCGGTGAAGCGGAGGGCCAGCCGGCGCGCCTGCCAGGCGAGGCCCACCATGAACACGGCCGCGAGGGCGCCGACGATGAGGGCCCGACGCGTGGGATCGGCCAGCACGTCTTCGTTGGGTAGGGCGAGGATGAGCTCCCACTGGAGTCCCGGGGCCGGTGCGAAGGGGTGCAGGCGTCCGTTCCAGGCATGGGCCCGCCCTTCCACCTCCCGTCCCTGGAGGGTTCCCGCCCGGAAGTCCTCGTGGAGCCGCCAGGCCAGGGGGAACCAGGACTCGCGCACGGGCTGGAGGAGCACCTCCCGTCGCCGGGCGGGATCGGCGAGGCTGCCGGTGGTGGGGGGCACGAGCACGCGCCCGTCCTGGTCGAGGATCATCACCAGGCTGCCGGGGGTGGGACGGACGGCCTGCACGGTGGAGGTGAGCTCCTCGAGCAGCACATCCACGCTGAGCACGCCCAGGAGCCGGCCCCCCTTGTCCAGGATGGGCACCACGTAGGCGAGGCCGGTCTGCCCGGAGAGGCGCCCCACGAAGGGGTAGGGCTCCGTCCATACGGGATCCCGGCGTGAGGCTCCGGTGAGGTACCAGGGGCGGGTGCGGAAATCCATGGCACGGGCCGTTGGGGGGGCGCCGTCCGGGAGGTCCCCGAGCACGGGGCCCGAGCGCCACTCGCCCCCCTCAGGGTAGATCCGGCGTCCGGCCCAGCCCTGCTCGGTGCTGCCGATGCCGAACCCCACCCCGTCGGTGCGGACGAGGTTCAGCCCCGTGATGAGGGGGATGTTCTGCACGAGGGGGAGCAGCTGCCGGAACGTGGTCCGGTCCTGGTCGAGGTCCAGGAGGCCGCCTTCCCACCACCGGGAGATCACGGTGCTCACACGCTCCACGCGGCCGATCCCGGCGCGCAGGCTCCGGTCCAGGTGGGAGAGCTCCGAGGCCACCCGTTCATCCGCCTGCTGCCGGGCCAGCCGGGCCATCCCGAGCCAGGTGAAGACCACCACCAGGGCGAGGATGGCCCCGAGGAGGAACACCAGCTCGCGGAGGAGGACCCGGCGCAGGCTCTTCATGGGCTCGGCACCAGCTGGGCATGGAGCCGCCGGGCCGCGCGGGCGCGGTGGCTGAGGTGCTGCTTCACCTCGGCGGGCAGCTCCCCGAAGGTCTGTTCATGGCCCTCCGGGATGAAGATGGGGTCGTAGCCGAAGCCGCCGGAGCCGCGGGGGGTCTCCGCCAGCCGTCCCTCCACGGTCCCATCCACGGTCCAGGCCTCCCCCTCGACCGGCGCGAAGGCGAGCACGCAGACGAAGCGGGCGGTCCGGGAGGCGCCCGGGGGCAGGCGGCGGAGCAGCATGGCGTTCTTGTCGGCCGGGGGCAGAGAGGGTGCAAATCTGGCGCTCAGGACCCCGGGCCCCCCCCAGAGGGCCTCCACGCAGAGGCCGGAGTCATCGGCCAGGAAGCCCGCCACGGGTTCCGGCCCATGGAGGGCCCACCAGGCCCGGGCCCCCTCGACCTTCTGAAGGGCGTTGTCCGCGAAGAAGGCCCCTTCCTCGGGGAGCTCCGGGGCCTCCGGGGGCCAGGGGACCAACCCGATCCCGGGGAGGAGGGCTTCGAATTCCCGGATCTTGCCGGGGTTGCGCGTGGCGAGGACGAGTTTCATCGGGCGGATCCCATGGGGCTGGACTCAACCCCGGAGGATAGCCTGCCCTCAGGCTCCCAGGACCTCGGTGTACCAGCCGCGGGCCCGTTCCGGGGAGATGGGACCGTGGAACAGGGCACGGCCATCGGCGAAGAGGGTGATGCGGACCTCGCCCTCCTGGCCCCTCAGGAGCATGGGGGCCGCATGCCAGGGCGTGCCGGTGCGGCGCTCCAGGCGGACCTTCACCTCTTCCAGGGAGAGGGACCGGGGGGGGTTGACCCGGACCTGGACCCCTTCGAGGCCGCAGAGGGCGCTGGCCCGGAGGGTCCAGCGATCCTCCAGGAACTCCGTGCGGCGCTCGGTGCAGAACCGGCACCGGGTGAGGGGGGGCTTCAGGAACTGCCGCTCATTGCGCCAGAGGTCGAAGCGGGCGAGCTCGGGGTGGGGCGCGGTGCCGGTGAGGAGCTTCAGGGCCTCCACCCTGGTGGCGGCCACGCCCACGGCGGGGCCCAGGACGCCCGCGCTGTCGCAGGGGTCCCCGTCCCCGCTCTCCGGGGGCTCCTCCATCAGGCACCGCAGGCAGGGGGTCCGGGGAGGGTTCAGGGGCCAGACCATGGCCTCGCCTCCGATGGCGCCACAGTAGATCCAGGGGGTTCCCGTGGCGATGGCGACGTCGTTGAGGAGGAAGCGGGCCTCGAAGTTGTCGGTGCCATCGCAGATCAGGTCGAAGCCGGTGAGCAGCCCGAGGGCGTTCCCGCTGGTGAGGTCCGCCACCACGGGGGCGAGGTCGACCTCCGGGTTGGCATCCGCCAGCCGGCGCCGGGCGGCCTCGGCCTTGGGCTGGCCCAGGTCCGATTCGCCATAGAGGAGCTGCCGCTGGAGGTTGCTGCGCTCCACGAGGTCGCGGTCGAGGAGGGTCAGGTGGCCGACCCCCGCCCGGGCCAGCCAGGAGGCCAGCACGCTGCCCGTGGCGCCCAGCCCCACCACGGCCACGCGCCGGGTGCGGAGGCGCGCATCGGCCTCCTTCCCGAGAAAGATGGACTGCTTGGCGGTGCGGCTGCTCATGCAGATCGGCTCAGCAGAGGGGGCGGGATGAAGGATGCGAGGTCTCGCGTATCCCCATCGGGGATACCGAGAAGATGGACTGCTTGGCGGTGCGTTCGGGGGCGTGCATCGGGCCTCGCGGATCGGTTCCAGGATAGCTCCCGGCTCGGAAACGAATGCGGCGCCCGTGGGGGCGCCGCATCGGGGAACCGGGACCGGACCTAGTTGGAGGTCTGGGCGGCCTGCTGCTCGGCCATGGCCTTCTCCCACTCGGCCTGCAGCTTGCGGGCGTCGGAGATGGCGAACTTGTAGACGTACTCGAAGCGGTCGGCGCCCTTGGTGAGGCCCAGGATGACTTCGTAGATGCCGTCGCTGTTCACCTCGAAGGGGGAGGCGATGACGTTGAAGGTGCCTTCCTTGGCGCCGTCGGGGATCTGCACGTCGCTGTCGCGGATCACGTCCTTGCGCTCACCCCCGGGGGAGACGATGGCGAAGGAGAACTTGAAGTCCCCGTCCATGCGGCTGAAGCGGGTGTAGAAGCACACCTTGGGGAGGGAGAAGGGGACCTGGGGGACGACGATGTGGTGGTCGTAGAGGCCCATGAGGGAGGTCTTGCCGCCCATCTCCTGACGGATGTCGTCGCAGAGGAGGGTGAACTCGTGCTTGGGGGCCTTGATCTGGACTTCCTGCATGACAGCTCCAAAAGGGGATTGGCAGTCGAAGGTGAGGGATCAGTTTACCCTGGAGGCAGGGCCTCTCCAAGCGATGCGTGACGAAGGGCGCCCTCGGAGGCTAAATGCTGCGTAAGCTCGCCATCATCGCGCTCTTCCTCGGCACCCTCCGGGCCCAGGAACTCCGCCTGCAGGTTCTTTCCACCACGGACCTCCACGGGCATGTGATGCCTGAGGACACCTACACGCTCCAGCCCGCGAACCTGGGGTGGGCGAAGCTGGCCACCCTGATCCGCCAGCAGCGCGCGCAGCAGCCCCACACGCTCCTCGTGGACTGCGGCGACACCATCCAGGGGGAGCCCCTCAACTACGTGCGGCACCGGCTCCGGCGGGACCTCCCCGAACCCGATGTGGCGGTGATGAACGCCCTGGGCTACACGGCCATGGCGGTGGGGAACCATGAGTTCGATTTCGGCCTGGAGGTGCTGCGGGAGTGCGAGAAGCAGGCGAAGTTCCCCTGGGTCTGCGCGAACGCCGTGCGCACCTCGGATGGGCAGCCGGCCTTCGCCCCCTTCCACAAGGTCCGGGTGGGCGAGGTGACCGTCGCCATCCTGGGCCTCGTGACCCCCATGATCCCCCGGTGGTCCGAGCCCGAGTGCTACCAGGGGCTGCGGTTCGACGATCCCGTGGCGGCGGCCAAGGCCTGGGTGCCCCGCCTGAGGGAGAAGGAGAAGGCCGACGTGGTGCTCATCGCCATGCACTCGGGGCTAGGGACCCTCCCCGGAGCCGCCGGAGATGAGAACGCCGCCCTGCGCCTGGCGGATCAGGTGACGGGCCTCGATGGGATCCTCACCGGCCACACCCATCGTCCCGTGGTCACCCGGCACAAGGGGGTGCCCATCCTCCAGGCCCACATGCACGGCCTGGCCCTCGGGGTGCTGGACCTCCAGCTGCGGAAGGAGCAGGGGGCTTGGCGGGTGACCTCCAGTGAAGCGAACCTCATGAAGCCGACGGAAGACACCCCCCTGGATCCGGAGGTCCTGGCCCTCACCGCCGAGCTGCGGGAAGGCACCCGTACCTACCTGGACACCTTCGCCACCCAGCTCCAGGTGGACCTGGACACCCGCTTCGCCCGCATGGAGGACACCGCGGTGATGCAGCTCCTGCACCGCCAGATGCGCGAGGCTACGGGGGCGCAGCTGAGCGCCATGGCCGCCTTCAACACCCGCTGGTCCATCCCCAAGGGTCCCACCAGCGTCCGCCAGTGGTACGCCCTGCTGCCCTACGAAAACCGCCTCGCGCGCATCCGGATCACCGGGGCGCAGCTCCGGGCCTACCTCGAGCATGCGGCCACCTACTACAACCGGGCCTACGAGGCTGAGCTCCTCAGCGGCCGGCTGGGGGGCTGGGACTTCGACATGGTGGAAGGGGTCTCCTACGTCCTCGACCTCATGAAGCAGCCGGGGCAGCGCATCGCCAACCTCCGATTCCAGGGGGCCCCCGTGCGGGAGGACCAGAGCTTCACCCTGGCCCTCACCTCCTACCGGCTGCGGGGCGGCGGCGGGTACATGGAGGCCATCGGCTGGAAGGGGGAGCCGGAGCTCGTCACGGCGGAGCCCCACCGCAACCTCTTCCTCGATCGGGTGCTCGCCAGCCCCACCCTCAATGTGGCTCCGGACCACAATTGGCGCACCCTGCCCTACCTCGACCGGGAGCGGGTGCTCCAGCTGAACGGCCGCTGATCCGCTACTTCAGGGGCAGGAAGACCAGCCCCCCGCCGGCCTTGGTCAGGGTGACCTCCGTGTCGGAGGCGCCCACCAGGGTGGCGTCTTCGGGCTGGCCCGTGGGCAGCAGGTCCACGCTGCCTTTGGAGAGGTCCATCCGGGCGAGGATGAGGCCGCTGAGGGTGCCCTTCATGGCCGGGGCCAGCTGCGAGGCGGGCAGGGCCGCCAGGGCCTGGCTGCCGGCTTCCCACCAGATCAGGGACTGGCGTTCCGGGGCCATGGCCTGGAGCGCGGGGAGGGCCGCATTCCCCCAGGCGAGGAAGGTCTGCCCGATGGGCTTGCCCGTCTTGGCCGCGAAGGTGCTCAGGTTGAGGTCGGCCCCCTGGGTGGCCAGCACCTGCCCGCTGTTGCTGATGGCGATGCGGAAGAGCCTGGGACCGGGGGCGTCCCCCTTCTTGGGCTTGGAGCCGGAGGTCCAGAGCACATCCCCCTTCTTGAAGTCCCGCTTCTCGATGAAGAGGTTCTCGGACTTGTAGACGAGGTAGAAGCCCGTGGCGTCCCAGGCCAGGTCCGCCACGTGACCGGGAAGGCTCTCCCGCTTGAGGATCTTGCCGGACTTGTCGACGCTGGCCAGGAAGGTGCTTCCGGCCACCCAGGCGTTGTCCCAGGGGTCGAGCACCCAGGTCTCGGCGGGGAAGTCCAGCTGGCTCAGGTCCACGGTCCCGGAGGCGCTCCCGTCCTTGGCCCAGGTGCGCAGCACCCGCCCATCCAGGAAGGTGAAGGCTCCGGTGACATCCTGCCTCGCCCAGCCCCGGGCCTGGGCCGGGGCATCCCAGGCCTGGGCCACGCAGATCGCGGGTAGGGCGAAGCCAAGGGTCAGGGCATGGAGGGGGCTGAACCGCACAGAAGCCTCACGGGGGGTCTAGAACGTGTAGGAAACGATAGGAAATTCCCGGAAGCCGCGCAAGCCAAACAAGGGGTCGGGGTCAAATTCCCCCGTGGAAGGCCCGGATACGGCCGAGGATCCGCTCCGGACTGAGCCCCTCCTCGTCCAGGAGGCGCTTCTGGTCCCCGTGGTGCACGATGTGGTCGCCGATGGCGCAGCGGAGCAGGGGCTTGGTGAGGCCGGCATCGGCGAGGGCCTCGGCCACGGCCGAGGTGAAGCCGCCCTTCTCGATGCCCTCCTCCAGGGCCACGACCCCCTTGCAGGTGCGGGCCCAGCTCAGGATCAGGTCCGTGTCCAGCGGCTTCAGGAATCGCGCGTTGAGGACGGCGCAGCTCACGCCCTCCGCGGCCAGGGTGTCGGCCACCTGCAGGGCGGTCTGGACGAGGGGGCCATAGGCCACCAGGGCCAGGTCGGAGCCCTCCCGGAGCACCTCGCCCTTGCCCACGGGCAGGGCGGTGAGGGTCTCATCCAGGGGCACGCCGAGGCCATTCCCACGGGGATACCGGAGGGCCGCGGGGTGACCGCAGTAGATGGCCGTCATGAGCATGCGCCGCAGTTCGTTCTCGTCCTTGGGGGCCATGAGGACGATGTGGGGCAGGCAGCGGAGGAAGGCCATGTCGTAGAGGCCGTGGTGGGTGGGGCCGTCGGCGCCCACGATGCCAGCACGGTCCATGGCGAAGACCACCGGGAGGTCCTGGAGGCACACGTCGTGGGCCACCTGATCGAAGCCCCGCTGCAGGAAGGTGCTGTAGATCGCACAGACCGGCCGCATGCCCTGGGCGGCCAGTCCCGCCCCGAAGGTGACGGCGTGCTGCTCGGCGATCCCGACGTCGAAGGTGCGCTCGGGGAAGGCCTTCTGGAAGTGGTTGAGGCCCGTGCCATCCAGCATGGCGGCCGTGATGGCCACGATCTTCTCATCCTTCTTCGCCAGCTCGATGAGGGCGTCGGCGAAGACCTTGGTGTAGGCGGGGGCCGTGGGGGCGGCCCCCTTCCTGATCACCCCGGCCTCGGCATCGAAGGCGGTCACGCCATGCCACTTGAGGGGGTCCTCCACGGCGGGGGCGTAGCCGAAGCCCTTCTTCGTCTGCACGTGCAGGAGCACCGGGCCGTCCTTCATCTTCTCCTTGGCCTCGGCGATGGCGCGGCTGGTGGCCACGGCATCATTGCCATCCACGGGCCCCATGTAGCGGAAGCCCAGGTCCTCGAAGAGGAGCCCGGGGATGAAGAGGCGCTTCACGCTGTCCTCGGTCCACTTCGCGGCCTTGGCCACGCCCTTGCTGACGCTCTCCAGGGGGATGGCCTTGATGGCGTGCTCGATGCGGTCGCGCCAGCGGTTGTAGTACTGGCCCGACATGATCTGGTTCAGGTAACCCTGCAGCGATCCCACGTTGGGGTTGATGCTCATGTCGTTGTCGTTGAGGATCACCAGGAAGTTCTTCGTCTCCAGGTACCCGGCCTGGTTCAGGGCCTCGAAGGCCATGCCGGCGGTCATGGAGCCGTCGCCGATGACGGCGACGCAGGTGAAGTCCTGCTTCTGGAGGTCCCGGGCGGCGGCCATGCCCAGGGCGGCGGAGATGGAGGTGGAGGCGTGGCCCGCGCCGAAGTGGTCGTAGACGGGGCTCTCCTCGATCTTCA
>CAZVKM010000106.1:0-11207 GCA_964627685.1 uncultured Solibacteraceae bacterium
GGTCACAGGTTCAAATCCTGTCCCCGCTACCAAATCAAGCAGTGTAAGGCCCGGAAGATCAACACTTCCGGGCCTTTTAGCATTTGGTGTCCAAGCCCAGGAATGCGACACCGAAGGGACCCGAAACGACCCCCAAATGCCCTGAAATGACCCCTCGGGTGGCAAGATGGTGGCAAGAATTCCCGCCCTGGGTGCCCCACGGGAAGCCGCTTGGAAGCTAGGTTTCTGAGGTTCGAGACTGGCTCAGAACTCGCCCTCGATCCACGCCGGATCTACTCTGCCATCGCGCCCAGGTACGTGCGCACCGCAAGCAGGGATGCGGTGCCCTCCCGCATCACATCCAGGGCCGGCCGACCGTCAAAGAGCGGGGCCGTATTGGGACGCCGCACCCACCCCGCAGCCTGAATCGGATCCGCGAAGAGCGTCCCCAGCGCTCGGTAGATTCCCAGCACGTGAGAGATCCGTTCCAAGGACTCCATCCCCAACCGGTCGGGCCTTTGCTGCTGCCACCTGCGCAGCCCCTCAGGTCCAGAGAGCCCCAGCAGATCCGCCTGCTCGGATTCACTAAGCCCCCATTCCCGGGTAATCCGGAAGAAGGCCCTTAGGCCCAAAGCCTTCCATCGTTCACGGACTCGCGGGGGATGCCTGGAGTGAGCCATAGGGGAGCCTGAGCCAAAAAAGAATGAGAATTGAACGGGATCAGGCTACTCCCGAATTCACTTCGCCATTTTCAATCCCGATTTCAGCCCCTCCCTACCCGGGGGGAGTTGGGTGAGGTAGAGATCCTTCAAAGCGAAGGAGAGAGCGATCGAGAGACTGCAATAACGCACCAAGCTCATCCCCTTTATGGCACCTAGGATCCAATCCAGAGCGTAAACCTCAATTGGACACTCCCTGGGGTGCCCGTGGCGTGGACCCACTGCCTGGGGTGGCATTTGGGCGGGAGGTCCAGCTTGAGGCGCTTCCCCGCCTTGCGTTGGTCCCTTGGGGTCTGCTCTGTCTTCGTCGTGTCCATGTGATCCCTCCAGGACCATCCAGGTCCAAGGGGCTCCTACCACCCTCGGATCCGGTGCCCTGCGAAAGCCGCCCCGTGGACCTCGGCAGCGGGACCAATGCACACGGGGCGGCAAATCCCCTACTTGCTACTGAGGAGGCGCTTCAGAGCATCAATGGACAGGTATTCCACCTTCACCCCCTGTCGGGCAGCTCGGGCGGTCACGTCCGCAGGGGCGGGGATCAGGGATGCCTCCACCGCCTCCTGGAACCTCCGGCGCTCCCGGTAAGCCTCCAGCGAGGCATGGGTGACGCCCGTGAATCGGTGGTTGAGGACCGGACCTTCCAGCTCGCCCTTCACCAGGAGCTGCTCAAGCTCCACCTGGGGGATCCCGAGTTCCTGGGCGGCATGCGCCAGGGGCACCGCCTGAAAGTGCTGGCGGGTGGGTTGGGGGGCGGGGGTAGGGGCTGCGGAGCGAAGGCGCCCTTCCTGCTCCAGGCGTGCCAGGGTCTCAGCGTTGACGGTTCCGGTGGTTCGGCTCCCCGGCATCGCCACGTTGCCATCCCCGGGGAGTTCCCCCTTCCACAGGCGGGCATGGACTTCCTCGGCAGGGATCCCGGTGAGTCCCGCCACTTCGGCGAGAGTGTAGGTGCGTTTGTGGGTCATCAGTGACCTCCTTGTGCCCCTACGGCGATTACAAGAACTCCCGACCCCTGAAACCGCCTCCCGAGCCCCCGGTGGACCTCTTGTACCCCCGGAGGTCTATGGCGTCGTGCGCCGATCCGGGAGACCCCCTGTGTTGAACGAACTGCTTGCCGCCCGTGGGATTCCCCCCAACGGGCTCTACCCCCTGGATACCGTGGCGGCGATCCTGGGGCTCACCCCGAGGTACCTTCGCCGCCTGATCCGTCAGGGGCATCTCCAAGCGCTCCGGTGCCGCCGGACCATCCTCGGCGTGACCCACGCTGCCCTGGATGCCTTCCTGGCGTCTGGCGTGGGGAGCGGGGGAGGGGCATGACCCCAGCGCCCCCATCTCCTTCAGCGCCGTAGGGGTTCAACCCTCTCCGTTGAGCAGGGGCAGGATGGTCGAACCGAGGTCACTATCTGCCGGAAGACCTCCCCAGATCTGCCATTCCAGCAGTTCGTCGATCAAGGCGAGGGCGTGGTCGGAAAGCCGCCATGCCGTGGGCTCATAAAACGCCCGCTCCTGAGCAGGCACCGCCTGGAGCTGATCAAATCGGAGGATGGACGGCGCGCCTCCGGGGTGCGGCAGGTGCTCATAGAAGAACTGGGGGAACCGAAGCCGCTGAACCAGCTCCAGCAGCTCAGGTGAGTATCGTGGGAGTTCACCCGGCTTGATCGCGGTGTAGTAGGGTGCGACCACGATGCAAGGTGCCGTCCTAGAGAATGGCTTCCCTTGGATCAGTTTCCTCGGGATCTCCTGCCCTGGGAGCGCCAATACCAGCGCCGGGCGCTTCTTCACTTCTCGGAGCGTGTAGTGCCCATCGTTGGCTTTCGGAAGCCCTGCGATGGGCAATGCTTGGTCTACATCCGGGGAACTCAGGGTGTATTGCTCTGCCCGAATGATCTCAGCGGCGCGGTGTTCCCCTGGTTCCTCGGGCTTCCGTTGGACGACCAAGCGGACGTGCATGCCCGTGTGGAATGGCACCAATGTCCAGACGATGCTTCCCCGAACAAGGCAGGGCTTCGTTTCCTTGGTCCACCAGTGTTCTGCCCCAGTGATCCCCTGAACCGAGTTTTCAGGAAAGACCATGAACTCTCCTGAAATCACTGCCCCAAAGCTCGGGAGAGAAGGTCAGCTCTCCATGAAGGTCCGTGGGTGCCGGGTCCTCGTCCTCGGAAAGAAGGCGATTCAGCTCCTCCAGGGCGACCAGTTCCCGCTCATTTAGCACAGGCATGGGAATCACGCGGGCAGCTTGGCGAGCGGCTGCCTTAGCAGCGATAGAGTCCCGTAGCTTCGCCTTGGCGGCATCCGCCTTGTTCTGCTGAGTCTTCGACAGGGTTGGAGCTGGCACTAAGGGAACCACAGGGTACGGGGCGAAGGCTTCCAGTCCATCGAAGCTGATGGAGGCACCCGGGATGGCAGCTCGCATGGGTTCCGTCGTGTAGACGTGATGCAGGAGCCTCCTGGTATCCGTACCGAACTCGTGTACGGCGGACACCACTGCCCGGGTCACCTCGGACGGCAGCAGGCGCTCAAGCTCGGCATTGATCTCATCCGCTTCCCCCGGGTCTGTCAGGCGGAAAGTCGTGCGCTCGAATGCCGACCCAACAGCGACCCGCTTCTCGATATCAGGAGAATCCAGCACGGAGACGCAGGCTCCCCAGGCATCCTTCTCCCAGGGACCGAAGTGGTAGAACACCCATGGAATCCCGGTGTAGGTTTCACCTGCATGGGATCTGGCAAAGGCGAGATCCGAAAGGTACAGGAGCTTGATCAGGTGGATCATCCCCAGGTCACCAAAGCCATGGTCTTCCCGCAGCGCCCTGGCGAGCGCGAACCGGATGATCTGGGTGAGGCGATCTAGGTGCATGGGGAGGATGGGAAAGGGTAATCGCGAACCATCTAGTTTGTCTTATCGGCAATCCGCTCCCAAGACCAAGTTCCCGGGGACGGGCAGGGATGTGGTGCTTCGACTAAGTCACGTAGAACCTGATACTCCAGGACAGTCATGGCTTCGACCGCACCCTCCTGCCATGCAATAAATCGACCAGCGGGCGCCCCGACCCGCTCTCCGTGAGCGGTGACGGTCCCGAACTCACCGCCCGCGTCGACTGATCACCACAAACAACAAGCCCACCAGCGGTGACTGGTGGGCGTTGGACAACTCCCTAAGTAGAAGCCTCCCTTTAGATGACCTCTACATCGAAGTTATTTGCCTTGAGGTCTTGAACAATTCTGCTGATTACATCAGCCCGAATATCCTCACCTAATCCAAAAGGCTGCCGAAGGTCTTTTGGGTTGAAGAACTTCTTTGAATTGACCAATACCTTTTCATGCCTGCCTTCCTGAACAAATTCAATCTGAACCAACACCTCTCTGGTTGAATCTGAATAGATCACAGCGCTATTGCCATGCAGCTTAACGGTGTAGCCCTGATGCTCCTGCTTCATGGAATGCTCCTGCGAATAATCTCAGTACCTAGCCTCTGAAGAAGCGGCAATTCTACCGTGACCCAGACTGAGCCAGCCCGGACAGCATCACCCAGGAACGCAATCGCCTTCGGACCAGCGGTAGCCGCCCAGGCGTAGGAAGCGGCTCTCCACAAAGGACCAGTGACCGCGCGAGCAACCTCCTTGCTGAACTGAGATTCCAGGGCATTCCCAATTGTGGTCAGCGCCCTTCCGACACCTGTGGCTTCGAGAGTAATTGCTCCGGCTTCTTCTGCTGCAAGCCCAGCTTCAACACCGCTCACACCGCTCCAAAACGCGTGCTCTGCAGATGCCCATAGACTTACCTCGGAAACCAGTGCCCCGATGGCTTTAGTCAGCAGGATTGCTGCGACCACCCTTCCGGCGAACTTGGCTGCCTTGTTAAAGAACCCGCACTTGTTAACAGGGGCGAAGTTCAGCCCGTAAATGCCCTGTTCACGCGCCCACTCAGTCAGCCCAAGTGAAACGCCGTCACCGAAATTGACCAGCGCATTAGCTACCGGGTTATCGATCAGATCCCAGAGTGGGTTATCCCACTTGGTCCACGGGCTCAAGCCTGTTGGGTCCGTCAGCGCAATCGGGTTGTTGCTGACGTACCCGTAAAGGTTCATGCCTCCTTCTTCTTGCAGAGGGTCACGGCTGATCCATCGACCGAGCGCAGGGTCATAGGCTCTGAATTGGGTGAGGTACAGACCGCTCTGCGCATGCCAGAACATTCCAGCGTAGACAAAGGCGCTGTCCCTATCTCCCAGAACCTTCGTCACCCGCCCATAGGGATCGTAGTCATACCGCGCCCGCACAGCGCCCTGCGCATCCACCAGCTCCCGCACGCTGCCCAGGTGATCCCGAGTGTAGTACAGCGCGGTGCCGTCCGTGTCCACGAAGCCCTGACCGTAGAACGCCTTGAGGGTGCTGCCGTCGGCGGTTTCCTCTTCGACGATCTCGGCGCCTTCCCAGAGGTAGCGCTTGTCGCTGCCCGTGGTCCAGCCGCCCTGACCGTCTGCATCCTTCTCGATGATGCGGCTGCGGCGACCGAGGGGGTCGTATTCGAACTCCGAGCGGTGGGTGCCCTTAGTAACGGAGACGAGGCGGTTTTCCACATCCCATTCAAAGGTCCGCTCACCATCGCTGAGCAGGTTGCCATTCTCGTCGTAGGTGAAGGCCTGGTCGTCCCCTGCCCGAGCCGAAACCACGATGGTCGCCACGGCCCGGGCGGTTGAATCCTCCACCGACTGGGCATAGACACTGAAGGTTCCGAACTGGTTGGGGGCCGTGTAATGCCCATCGGGTTCGACGGTGCCCCCCGTGGTGCTCCAGGTGAGGGTGGGATCTGTGGCGCCGCTCACTGTGGCCGTCAAGGCCACTGTCTCCCCCTTCTTCAGCTGAAGGATGGAGGGGCTGAGGTCCACGGTCACCGCTCCCTGCGCCGTGACTCGAACTTCCGCGATCGCCTGGACCTTGGCATCGGTGGTGCTGGTGGCGATCACCCGGTAGGTTCCGAGCGTGGCCGGGGCCGTGTAGGTCCCATCGGGCGCGACGCTACCAGCCGTGGCTTGCCAGGTGACCGCCGGGGTCCCCAGGGGCGTGGTGCCCACGGGTACGAAGCGGAGGCTGCCCCCAGGCTTGAGGGTCGCCCGCTCCGGCGACAGCACCAGAGGCATGGGAACCTTGACCGTGGCCGAAGCCTTCTGGCTGGGATCCACCACGGAGGTGGCGGTCACGGTGTAGATCCCTGCCTGCTGGGGTGGGGTGAAGGCTCCGAACTGGTTGATGCTCCCCGTCGGAGAAGTCGGGGTGGCCCCCGAGGAGGCCCAGGTGACCTGGTTGAGGGGATCCCCTGAGACCGTGGCCAGGAAACCCTGGGTGAAGCCCATGGGCAGCAAGGTGCTCGCAGGGGTGACTTTCACCGACACCGGAACGGTGACGATGGCCGAGGCGGTGGCCCCGGGCTCATCCACCGCCGATACGGTCACTGTGTAGGAGCCGGCCTCTGCAGGCGCAGTGAAGAGCCCACTCTGGGTGATGGTTCCACCCGTCGTGGTCCACACCACATTGCCTGGGACACCCGTGGTGGTGAGGGTGAAGGCATAGGTCCCCAAGGCCGGCACATTGACCTTGTCCGCATTCAGGATCAGCGGCTTCCGAATGGTGACCCCCAGGGACATCCACTGCGTGGGGTCCTGGACACTTATGGCCTTGACGGTCTGGTATTGCGTGGTGTTGGTGGTCAATTCCGCCGCGTGGAAGGTTCCATCAGGATCGAGGACGGAGCCTTGCTCGGCACCTTGACCGGAGTAGAAAGCCCAGGTGAGGGTCGGGTTCTCAAATCCAAGGGCCTCGGCTTTGAGCTTGTAAGTGCCTCCACTGCGGATCACAACCCCTCCGCTCTCCAGACTCCTCACAAGCGTCCGGATGTTCACGTCCAGGCTGGCGGTGAGGGAAGGATCCTCTGTACTGGTAGCCGTGACTCGATACTTTCCGGCCAAGCTCGGAGTCACCCAGAACCCGTTGGGGAGGAAGGATCCCCCCGAGGCCGACCAGGTCACCGCATCCGTACGGACCCCGAGGCGATAAGCATAGAACGGGACCTTTGCGCCAGGGTCCAAGGTTTCACCCCAGGCGCTGTAGACGGAAAGAGCCTGAGGTGGTTTGGAAATGGACACAGGCGTGCTGTAGGTCCAGCCCGGGACTCCGGAATGCGTCACCTTGATCCAGGCGACAATGGAATTTCCAGCAATCTCCGCCGGGGCCTGAAACAGGCCTGTCTGGGATACGGTCCCCACATCGGTGGTCCATTGCAGCTGCTTGTTGGGGTGCCCGAAGACCTGAGCTTGGTACTGGATGGATCCACCTGGAGGCACGGTGGCCCAGTACCCCGGGGTCAGGACCACTTCAAAGGGCACATGGATGGTGGTCGTTGCAATGACACCGGGTTCGGCTTTGCTCACCGCCGTGATCTGGTAGTCACCCATCTGATCCGGAGCCGTGTAGAGACCCCCGGCCGTGATGAATCCGCCCGTGCAAGCCCAGGTGACCTCCCCGGTGGGGCCCCCGGCCCCCGTGGTAGCCCTCAAGGTCGTGCTGGTTCCAGCCCGGAGGGATCCCGCCCCATTGATGACCAGGGGCTGAGACACATATAGGCTGAGAGTCGCGACCTTGGAGGGATCCGCCTGGCTGCGGGCCTCGATCACCACCGGCAGGTAGGATAGGCGATCCGGCAGCAGGGGGGCGTGGTAGATGCCATCCGGCCCGATGGTCCCCAAGGTCTCGGCTGACCAAGGCGACCAGACCCGCCAATCCACGGCCTTGTTGGGGGAACCGGAGACCTTTGCGGTCAGGGCCAAGGAGGCTCCGGAACGGATTTCCGAATACTGGCCCCCTTCAATTTTGATCGTGAAAGGTACCGTCACCTTCACCGCCGTAGCCATGTCCGGGTTCAGCTTGGGCTTCAGGTTGATGTAGTAGGTCCCAGCGGTATCCGGGGCGGTGTACTTGAGGTCGTTGATGGAGGTCAGTGCCACCCCGGCCGAACCGGAGGATGCCGGAGGATCCTGAGGGGTCCAAGGCCGGGCCTGGATGCCCGTGGCACCCGCCACGCGATCGGCATCCAGCCACTGGGCCGTGCCTCCCGTCGTTTCCAGGGCCACCACGTCCGCCAGTTTGTCTCCGATGATGGCCCCGGTAAGGGAGTCCATGCCTCGGCTCATGCCGATCACCTTGACATCCTTGAAGGTGTAATCCGTCTCGGCAACCACCGTGACCGGGTTCGGCCAAATGGCCACTATGGCCGCCGTCTGGACGTTGATCCGTTGCACCGCATTGGGGTCGGCCTCGGCTCGCCCGACAAGGGTGAAGTAGGAGGAAGTGCTAGGCGCCTTCCCGCCGAAGGCCCCAGGGTCTTCGGGCCCCTGGTAGCCCACGGCAACCGAGGTATAGGTGCCCGGATCCGCGGAGCCAGTGGCTCCCCAGACGAAGTTGGGCATCCGGAGGTCGTCGATGGAGGCCCCTTCGGCCGTCCAAATCACGCGCTTGTTCGGGCTCCCCTCGACCTTCACCTTGACCGCAAAGGGGAAGGAACACGGCACGAGCATCGTGTTGTTGGTGGGGTTCTCCAGAGACACCACCACCGGGACCGTGATGACCGTGGAACCCTTCAGGGATCCATCCGTCTTGCTGATGGCGGTCAGGGTGTAGGTTCCAGCCAGATCTGGCGCGAGCCAATCACAGGAGGCCTCTGAAACCGCCGAGAGGGTGCCCCCACTCGCCGACCAGAGCACCCCTCCGGAGAGATTGAACATGGAAGCCGAAAACGATTTCGGCTGCTTGGGGTTGACCGTGGGCCGTTGGGGAGTCACGAGGATCGACTGCTTCAGATTGACCTGAACCTGCTTGGACTCAGTCGGCCGCGCCACGCTGGTGGCCTTCACGTACTGGATTGCCCCTCCGACCGGATCCGGCAGTTCGGCCGGCGCCACGAAGGTGCCATCGGCACTCACCGACCCAAGGCCCGGCGTCACCAATTCCCAGGTGACGGCCTTGTTGGCGGCCCCAGTCACCACAGCCTGAAAGGTCTGAGACCGTCCCGTCCCGAGGGTGACCGGGCCCCCAGGGACCACGGTCAAAGCAAAGGGGACGGTCACCGTGGCCGAGGCCGAACGCGTCGAATCCTCCACACTGGTCGCGGTCACCGTGTAGGTTCCAGCCTCCTCGGGAGCCGTGAATCGGCCCGCGGCGGTGATGGTTCCTCCAGTCGCGGACCAAGTCACTGCAGTGTTGGAGAATCCAGTGAGCTGCGCCGCAAAATCTCCACTGGCCCCTGGATTGAGCGTCACGGTTGCGGGTGACACCACGACTGGAGGCTTGACCGTCACAATGGATTGAGCGGACCTGCTCGGGTCGGCCACGCTGGTGACCTTGACGGTGTAGGTACCTGGTACCAGCGGAGCCGTGTACAGCCCCGTCTGGGTGATGGACCCTCCATTGGCTTCGAGCACCGTCCAGCTCAAGGGTGGGTTGGTCACCCCGCTGAGGCTCCCCGTGAACTGCTGGGTGGCTCCCGTCCGAAGTGTGGCGGTGCTGGGGTTGATGAGCAAAACCACCAGGCCCGCCTGTCGGGTCCAGGTCACCGCACCCCATCCGTTCAAGGTTCCACTGATGGTTTTGGCATCAGGCGTGATCGCCAACGAGGTGAAGGTATAGACATTGGTCGGGGAAGCCTGATTGGTCAGCTTCCCGGACATCGTGTACCCAGAAATGGTGGCATCCAGGGTGAACTTGGAGCTCCCGTACTGCCATTCGCCACTGAGGGTGGTGCCACTTTGGAGCACCGTTAGCTGATAGCCATATTGATCCTTATAGACGCCCGACACATTGAGTACCCCTGCCGCGGTGATGCTCACCTGCGCCATCGCACGCTTGCTGGGATCCGCGACGGAAATGGCCGAAATGGTCTGAGCCGTATCCACCAAACCACTCGGAACGGTATAGATCCCATTCACGACGGATCCCGCCGTGGCCTCCCATTGGATGGACTTGTTGATCACCCCACCCACCTGGCCTTGATAGGTGACGACATCTCCCGGCTTGACGATGGTCGGGTTGTTAGGACTCACCTGGATGATGACCCCTGGCTGCCGGGTCCAGGTCACCTGGCCCCAACCGCTCATCGTCCCCGAAATGGTTTTGCTGTCGGGGCTGATCGTGAGATTCGTGAAGGTGTAGCCCACGGCTCCAGTCGAGGCATTCTTCATCGACCCCGAGAGGGTGTAGCCACTCACCGTTCCGGACACGAGATAACGGGTCGAACCGTAATACCAATCCCCGCTCAGCGTGGTCCCGTCCTGGTAGAAGTTCATCGCGTACCCGTAGGCGTCCTTCCACGGGCCCGAAACATCCAGGACACCGGTGGGTGTGACACTCACAGGGACACTTGCCTTCTTGGTCGCATCTGCGTTCGAAGTTGCCGTTACCGTTTGCTGCGTGTAGTCGACTCCCATGGGCACCGTATAAGTCCCATTGACCACTGAACCCGCCGTGGCGCTCCAGGTGATGGACTTGTCCGCCGCGCCACCCACCGCACCCACGAAGGAGAGCACGTCCCCGGGCTTGGCGATCACGGGAGCATTCGGGGTCACCTGGATGATGACCCCTGGTTGCCGGGTCCAGGTCACCTGGCCCCAACCGCTCATCGTCCCCGAAATGGTCTTGCTGTCGGGGCTGATCGTGAGATTCGTGAAGGTGTATCCCACCACTCCAGTCGAGGCATTCTTCATCGACCCCGAGAGGGTGTAGCCACTCAGGGTTCCAGACACGAGATATCGGGTCGAACCGTAATACCAATCCCCGCTCAGCGTGGTCCCGTCCTGATAGAAGTTCATCGCGTACCCGTAGGCGTCCTTCCACGGGCCCGAAACATCCAGGACACCGGTGGGTGTGACACTCACAGGGACGCTTGCCTTCTTGGTCGCATCTGCGTTGGAGGTCGCCGTAACGGTTTGCTGCGTGTAGTCGACTCCCGTGGGCACCGTATAGGTCCCATTGACCACCGAACCCGCCGTGGCACTCCAGGCGATGGATTTGTCCGCCGCGCCACCCACCGCACCCACGAAGGAGAGCACGTCCCCGGGCTTGGCGATCACGGGAGCATTCGGGGTCACCTGGATGATGACCCCTGGTTGCCGGGTCCAGGTCACCGAGCCCCAGCCGCTCATCGTCCCCGAAATGGTCTTGCTGTCGGGACTGATCGTGAGGTTCGTGAAGGTGTAGCCCACCGCTCCAGTCGAGGCATTCTTCATCGACCCCGAGAGGCTGTACCCGCTTACCGTGCCAGACACCAGATAACGGGTCCCCCCGTACATCCAGTCTCCGCTCAACGTGGTCCCGTCCTGGTAGAAGTTCATTCCGTACCCGTAGGCGTCCTTCCACGGACCCGAGATGTCCGGATCCCCGGCTCCAAAGGCCATTGAGGACGCATTGGACGGGTCCAGGATCGGGATTACCCCCATCACCTGCGGATTCTGGGGAGACGCTGGTCTTGCAT
>CAZVKM010000107.1:0-11068 GCA_964627685.1 uncultured Solibacteraceae bacterium
GTCTTGCCGGTCCCCGGAGGGCCGACGAGCAGCACGCCCTTGGGGATCTTGCCGCCCAGCTTGGCGAACTTGGCGGGATCCTTGAGGAAGTCCACGATCTCCTTCAGCTCCTCCTTGGCCTCGTCGCAGCCGGCCACATCGGTGAAGGTGATGCGCTTGGCGGAAGCGGAGAGCCCCTTGGCCCGGGCCTTCCCGAAGCTCATGGCCTTGTTGCCGCCCACCTGCGCCTGCCGCATGAAGGCGAACCAGAGGAACACGAACACGATGATGGGCCCGAAGAAGATCAGGTACGTCATCCACATCCCATCGCTGGGCTTGGCGGCCTCGAACTTGTCGAGCTTCCCCTCCTGCTTCCAGCCCATGATCTGCTGGCTGAGGTTCTGCATGGGGGGCGCCACGGTCTTGAAGCGTTCCACGACTTCGCCGCCCTCCTTGAAGGGCTGCTTGTACTCACCCTCGAGGTCCGAGCCGGTGAGGGTGACGGACTTGTACTTCCCATCCGGGCCTTCGGTCATGAAGGCCGAGAAGGGGAGGGTCTTGGTGCGGGTCGTGGCGGGCATGAACCGGAAGGCCATGGCCAGCAGCACCACGATGCCCATCCAGACCAGAATGCTCTTCATGAAGGAATTCAAGCGTTCTCCTTGGGCCGGAGGCCCCGAACCAGTCTACTACCCATCGGCAGGCTTCCTGGGTGGACTGAGCAACCAGCCTGCCTCCATGGGATGCAGGATCCACCCGCCTCTGTTCCCTCCGGACCTGGACAGGGCGTCCAGCAGCCAGGCCGAGAGGTCGTGGATGGCCTGGGAACCGAGGTCGGGCCAGGCCCGCGCAAGGAGCCAGGCCAACTCGGGAAGGGTCCAGGCCCGGGGCCCGAGGCGCAGCCCCTCCGGGCCGAGGGTCCAATCCTCTTTGCACGAGGTCTCCATCCAGGCGGCGGCCAGGGACTCGGTGGCCGCGATCTGCTGGTGGGTCTCGAGCAGGTGCCGGTCCAGCTCCGGCATCTCCCCCCTCAAGGCGGCCAGCAACGGCCGCAACCGGTTCCTGGAAGTGAAGGGGACCTCGTTGGTGGGATCCTCGCGCCAGGGGAGCCCCCGGCTGCGCAGGTAGGCCCGCAGGGATTCCCTCCGGAGGCCCACGAGGGGGCTCCAGCGGAGGTCCTGGCGGGGGGCGAGCGGGGTGAGGCACCGGGTGCCGCTGCCCCGGCGGAGGCGGAGGAACACCGTCTCCGTGTGGTCGTCCAGGGTATGGCCCGTCGCCACCACCGTGGCGCCGCAGCTGCGGGCCTCCTCCCGGAGGAAGGCCCAGCGCAGGTCCCGGGCGGCCATCTCCAGGCCGATGCCCTCGGCCTCGGCGTGGGCGGCCACTCCGAGACGGGTCTCGACGAGATCGAGGTCCCAGGATCGGCAGAGGGAACGGACGAACGCCGCGTCCGCCTCGCCTTCCTCCCGGAGCCCATGGTCCACGTGGGCCACCACGAGGTCCAGGTCCAGGCTGAGGCGGAGGGCGCCGAGCAGGGCGAGGAGGGCGGTGCTGTCGCCCCCCCCGCTGCAGGCGACCAGCACCCGGCATCCGGATACCCCATCCCCCCGGCCCCTCACCTGGGCCAGGAGATCCGTCTCGAACCGGTTCATGAACCGTCCCGCAGCTGGGCCAGGAAGGTCAGGAGGGCGGGAGCGACGGGCTTGTCACACCAGAGCGCCTCCCCATGTTCCGCGAGGATCAGGGAGCCCCAATGGCGCGAGCGGCCTTCGATCCCGCTCCGGAAGGTGGGCGAGGAGATCCGGGTCCGGGCCTCGCCCTCCCGGTGGGTGAACTGGCTTCCGAAGGCGTCGAAGGCCCGCATGCGCCGGTCCCAGACGGTGCTCACATCCACCACCAGATCCGGGATGCCCGGGTTCTCCCCGCCGACCCAGGCCACGGCCTGGGGGCGGAAGGGCTCCCCCTCGCAGGGATAGTTGCGGAGGCCCGCATAGAAGGCCGCCTCCTGGCCCAGCCGGTGGGCCCTTCCATGGTCCGGATGGCGATCGGTGGGGGGCGGCAGGATGAGCACCCGGGGCCGGAGCCGCCGCAGCTCCCGGATCAGGGCCAGCCGGTAGGGCTCCTCCTCGGTGAACCGCCCATCGGGGAAGGTGAGGAGGGTGCGGGTGGCGCCCAGGATCCGGGCGGCCGCCTCGGCCTCCTCCCGCCGGGTCTCCGGGGTGCCCCGGGTGCCCAGGTCCCCGGTGGTGAGGTCGAGGATGCCGGCCTTCAGGCCGCGGTCCACGGCCAGGGCGAGGATCCCGCCGGCATGCACCTCCACGTCATCGGGGTGGGCCCCGAGGGCCAGGATGTCGAGGGCGACGCTCATGGGGCCTCCACGCGCACCAGGGGGGCCCCGGCGCCGAAGGCCGCCAGGATCCGATCCAGCAGGGCCGCATCCCCCAACCAGGGCGCTCCGGCAAGCAGGCGCTCCTGATCCTTGCCGAGGGGGAAGAGGGCCTGGCGGACCCGCTCGGGATCCCGGCGCCACTGGCGGCCCAGCTGATCCCGCAGGAACCTTCGGTCCAGATTCCGGATCCGGGCCTCGAAGTGCCGCCACTCGCCCATCACCCGCCGGCTGAGGGCTTCACCCCAGAGGGGGGTCATTCTCGGGGGCTCGAGGCCGAGGCTGGGGAGGGCCTGACTCTGCACGAAGGCTTCCCACCGTCCCGCCTGGAGGTCGGGCAGGCGGTCCAGGGGGAGCTCGAGGTCCGCCGGCATCAGCACCACCCGGGGGCGCGGCACGAGGATCGGGGCCACCAGACCGGCGCGCTCCCAGAGGGGTTCGCAGAGCCGCCAGTACTTCCGCTCCGAAGGCCCCAGCACGGCGTGGGTGACGGGGAGGAGGATGGACTGCATCAGGGGGCGCAGGGCCGCGCCCGGGCTGAGCCAGTGCCCCGAGGGGGCCCGCTCCCCGCGGGCGAGGCGGGTGCGGAGGCCCGTGCGGGGATCGAGGGAGAACCAAGCCGCCTGCTGGCGGGGATCCAGCACGAGGGCCTCCCCGGCCGCTTCCAGGGCGTTGGCCTGATGGATCAGGTCGGCCTCCAGATCCAAGGCATGGAGGCGCTCCAGCTCACCCTGGATGGGATCCCGGACCTCTGGGGCGGTGGGGCTGAAGGGCCGGAGGCCGCGATCCCAGAGGGGCTGCCCCAGGGCCTTCACGTGGCCCCGCAGGGTGGGCTCGGTCGGAGCGGGCAGGGGCCCCCAGAGGGCCTCGGCCTGCTCCTGGTGGGCGGGAGTCCAGCTCAGCCACCCCGTGGCGGTGCCATCGGGCTCCGGGAACCGGAAGCGATGGCGCTGCAGCCGGCCTCCCCGCTCCCCCACGACCGAGGCCACTTCAAGCCGGTCATGGTCCTCATCCGCCATCCAATAGACGGCCTCACCCCCCAGCTCCCGGGCCAGGTGCAGGGCCGCGAGGGCCTTGACCACCGAGAGGGCGGGGCTCCAGCCGGCGCCGATCTGCTGGCCGGTGACGACGAGGGGGCGCCGGGCTTCCATAGGAGGCAGCGTAGCGCATCAGGGCTCGGCCGCTCCACGCACCCCCGGGTTCGTGGGGCGATCGGCGACAATGGCAGGATGAGTGACCTCCTCCTCGAGCCCTGGATCCCCCCCGCCGACCCGGACCTGGCCCGACTGGCCATGGAGGTGGCGGATCGCCTGGAGGTGGAGGAGCTGCGGGCATGGCCTGAGCAGCGGCAGGGGGGCATCGGGTTCTGGGTGCTGCCCCCCTTCCTGAGTTGGCATGCGGAGCGGGAGGGGGCGCACCACCTGGTGCTGCTCCAGCCCCGCGAGGTGGGCGCCCTGGTGCCCGGGGCCCGCATGGAGGCGCTGCCCAACCGGTGGATCGTGACCCTGGACTTCGAGAGCCTGGCCCGGCCCCTGGCCCACCACCCGGCCTGGGGTGGCGCGGTGGCTTCCGTGCACGTGGTGTCCGTGAAGCCAGGGGCCTCGGGGGCCCAGGTGCTGGTCCGGTCCCACGGAGGGGAGGCGCCGGAGGTGGTCCGCGCGGTGCTGGAGCGGGTGAGCGACGTGCGCCTCTGGAGCTTCGCGGACTAGCCGGCCACGAGCTGCAGCACCAGGTCCTCCAGGCGGGCCGCGTAGCCCGTCTCGTTGTCATGCCACCCGAAGACCTTCACGAAGCGATCGCCCAGGATCCGGGTGAGGTCCAGGTCCATGAGGACGCTTTCGGGGCGGCCCGTGAAGTCCGTGCTCACCGCGTGGTCATGCGCCAACCCGAGGATGCCCTGGAAGCGCCCCTGGGCGGCGGCGCGGTAGGCCGCCTGGAGGGCCTCCAGGGTCGCTGGGCGCT
The DNA here is from genome assembly GCA_964627685.1 of uncultured Solibacteraceae bacterium. Classification (GTDB taxonomy): domain Bacteria; phylum Acidobacteriota; class Holophagae; order Holophagales; family Holophagaceae; genus JAFDVN01. The sequence goes on from CAZVKM010000107.1 coordinate 4,328, forward strand.
GGAGGGTGGCGGTCAGGTCCACCAGGTTCACGCTCAGCGTGGGTACCCGGATGGCGCAGCCGGAGAACCCTTGGGGCAAGTCCGGCATCGCCTGGCGCAGGGCGCCGAAGGCGGAGGAGGAGGTGGGGATCAGGCTGCGGAAGGCCGCCCGCGCCCGACGTCTGTCCTTGTGCGGCAGGTCCAGGAGCCGCTGGTCGTTGGTGACGACGTGCACCGTGCTCATGCCCGCCCCTTCGATCCCGAAGGCCTCCTCGAGCACCGCCAGCATGGGGGCGGTGGCGTGGGCCGTGCAGCTCCCGTTGCTGAGGATCCGGTGGTTCCGGAGGTCCAGCCCGGAGCCGTTGACGGGCGCGATCACCGTGAGGTCGGGATCGGGGCTGGGGGCGCTGATCACCACGTGGGACACGCCTCCCCGCAGGTGCCGGGCCGCGTCGACCCGGGCCACGAAGCGGCCGCTGGCTTCCACCACCACCCGGGGGCCCACCCAGGGGATGTCCGCCGGATCCTGGGCGTGGTGCAGGGGGAGGTCCAGATCGCCGAAGCGGAGCCAGTCCTGGTCCCCGACCCGGCGGCCACTCACGGGCAGGGGGGAGGGGCCGTGAACGGAGTCGAACCGGAGCAGGTGGACCAGGGTCTCCAGGTCCGCCGGGTCATTGAGGGCGGCCAGGCGATGCGGGGCCGACGACGCGAGGCGTCGCAGCAGCAGGCGGCCGATGCGGCCGAGGCCGTTGATCCCGATCATCCTTCGAGCTTAGGGCAGGCGGCGGACGATCACGCGAGCTTTGACAGGGCGTGAAGGGTGAGGTCCTTCAGACGGGCGGCGTAGCCGAACTCGTTGTCGTACCAGCCGAACACCTTCACCAGCCGGGGGCCCAGCACGCGGGTGAGGTAGGGATCGTAGCTGCAGGAGGCCTGGGAGCCGATGAGGTCCGAGCTCACCAGCTCGTCCTCGAGGTATTCCAGGTAGGGCGCCAGGGGGCCCTGCCGGCTGGCGGACCGGAAGGCCTCGTGGACCTCCTCGAGGGTCACGTCCCGCTTGAGGGTGGCCGTGAGGTCCGTGAGGCTCACGTCCGGGGTGGGCACGCGCACGGCCACCCCGTCCAGGCGGCCCTTCAGGTGGGGCAGCACGAGGCTGATGGCCTTGGCGGCGCCGGTGCTGGTGGGGATCATGCTCAGGGCCGCGGCCCGCGCGCGGCGCAGGTCCTTGTGGGGCAGGTCGAGGATCCGCTGGTCGTTGGTGTAGCTGTGCACGGTGGTCATGAACCCGTAGTCCAGGCCGAAGGCCCGATCCAGGACCTGCACCATGGGGGCCAGGCAGTTGGTGGTGCAGCTGGCGTTGCTGAGCACGGTCTGGGTGGCCGGGTCCACGGCCTCCTCATTCACGCCCATGACCACGGTGAGGTCGGCGTCATCGGCCGGGGCGCTGATGATCACCTGGCGCACGGCCCCCTGCAGGTGGGCCCCCGCCTGCTTCTTCTTCGTGAAGTGCCCGGTGCACTCGAGCACCACCTCCGCGCCCAGGGCGCCGAAGGGGATGAGCTGGGGGTCCTTCTCCGCATAGACGCGGATGCGGCGCCCATCCAGCACCAGGAAGGCGCCGTCGGCCGCCACGGGGAAGGGGGCCCGGCCATGGATGCTGTCGTACTGCATGAGGTGGGCGAGGGTGGGGGCGTCGGTGAGGTCGTTCACCGCCACCACCTGCACATGGGGGACCTGCATGAGGTGGCGGAGGACCAGCCGCCCGATGCGTCCGAGTCCGTTGATGGCCACTTTCCGCATGGTGCCTCCTCGCTCCCCAGTTGTATCGGCAGGCCGGGCCGGACGCAAAAAAACGGCCCGGCTCGGCCGGGCCTTGACGGATCGGAAACGAAGGCCTCAGGAGGCCAGGCTCGCCCGGCGGAGCTTGGGGGCCGGCTCCTCCAGCTTGCGGCTCAGGGTGTTCCGGTGGATGCCGAGGCAGCGGGCCGCGGCGCTCTGGTTCCCGTCGAAGGCGGCCAGCACCTCCTCGAGGTACACCCGCTCGAACTCCCGCTTGGCCATGTCCAGGGGGATCCCCACACGCACCATCTCAGCCACGAGGTTCCGCAGCGCTTCACGCATGTCATCACTCCAACGATCGGGGAGACGAAAAGGTAACACCCGGGTGCACCGGCGCAAAGCCCCAAAAATGCTGGGCTCGCGCGGGGGAGTGTGGAAAACTCTGTGGACAACCCTGTGCATCCGAAGGGGCGAGACATGCGCAAGACGAAGCTGGTGATGACCTTGGGGCCGGCGCTGATGGAAGGGGATCGCCTCAGGGATGCCCTGCAGGAGGCGGACGCCGTGCGCCTCAACGCCAGCCACGGGGACCTGGCCTGGCGGGCCGAAGGGCTGAAGCGGGTGCGCGAGATCACATCCGAGCTCGGTCGGCTCATCCCGGTGTTCCTGGACCTCCAGGGCCCGAAGTGGCGCGTCGGCAAGCTGGAGTCTCCCATCGACCTCCCGGAGGGGTCCGAGGGCCTCTTCTATCCCGAAGGCGGCACCCTTCCCACCGCGGGGCTCGCCTGGGCGGTGCCCTTGCCCCACCCGGAGCTCTTCGAAGGCGCGGAGATGGGCCAGCGCTGGCTGCTCGACGACGGCGCCCTGGAGGTGGAGATCACGGCCAAGGCCCCGGAGAAGGTCCGCGTCAAGGTCACCCGCGGCGGCGTGCTCAAGGCCCGGAAGGGCATCCACCCCATCGGGATCACCCTGCGCATGGACCCCCTCACGGAGAAGGACCACCAGGACATCCGGTGGGGGGTCGAGCACGGCGTCGACCTCTTCGCCCAGAGCTTCGTGCGGCGGGCTTCCGACGTGCAGCAGCTGCAGGCCATCATCCAGCACCTGGGGGGCAACCAGCCGGTGATCTCGAAGATCGAGCACCCGGCGGCCCTGGCCCACCTGGAGGAGATCCTCGAGGTGAGCTGGGGCGTGATGGTGGCCCGGGGGGACCTCGGCGTGGAGCTGGGCGTGGAGCGGGTGCCCGGGCTCCAGAAGCAGATCATCCGCGCGGCCCGGAAGGCCCTGAAGCCGGTCATCACCGCCACCCAGATGCTTGAGAGCATGATCGACCACGCCCAGCCCACCCGGGCCGAGGCCAGTGATGTGGCCAACGCCATCTGGGACGGCACCGACGCCGTGATGCTCAGCGCGGAGAGCGCCTCAGGGAGCTACCCCGTGGAGGCGGTCCGCTGGCTGGCGCGCATCGCCGCCGAGGCCGATGCCAACCACAAGCAGCGGGTCCGTCCGCTCGATGAGGACTTCAAGGACGACGTGACCTCGCGCACCGACATCTCCGTGGCCTTCGCGGCCTGCCGCACCGCGGAGGAGATCAACGCCCGCTGGCTGGTGGCCTTCACCGAGGGCGGGGGGACGGCCCGCATGGTGAGCCGCCTCGCGGGCCGCACCCCGGTGCTCGCCGCGACGGTGGAGGAGACCACGGCGCGGCGTCTCGGACTGCTCCGGGGCGTCACCCCCATGATCATCCCCCGCGTGAACAGCACGGATGAGATGGTGGAGGTGGTGCGTGAGCTGCTCCTGTCCAAGCACGAGCTCATGGCCATGGACCGGGTGGTGATGACCATGGGCCTCCCCCTCTGGAAGACCGGCACCACCAACACCATGAAGGTCATGACCTTCTGAGGAGCCCGCGATGGCCATCCCGCGCCCCACGCCCTTCGATCACGCCCCCTTCTACGCCCCCTACGTGGCGGCTGTGCCGGAATCCGCGGACGTCCGGTTCATGCTGGAAGCGCAGCTGGAGGAGGTCCGGGGCCTCTTCGGTCCCCTCAGCGAGGCCCAGGGGCTGCACCGCTACGCGGAGGGGAAGTGGAGCCTGAAGGAGGTGCTGGGACACCTCACGGATGCGGAGCGCGTCTTCGGCTACCGGGCCTTCTGCGTGGGACGGGGGGAGTCCAAGCCCCTGCCGGGGTTCGATGAGGACGCCTACGTGGCGGCGGCCCGGTTCGATGCGCGGCCGCTGCCCTCCCTGCTCTCGGAGTTCGTCCTGGTCCGGCAGGCGAACCTCGCGCTGTTCGACGCCATGGACGAGGGTGCCTGGGCCCGCATCGGCAATGCCAACTCGGTGCAGGTGAAGGCCTGTGCCTTCCCCTATTTCTGCGCGGGCCACGCCGCCCACCACCTGGGCGTCCTCCGGGAACGCTACCTCACGACCCTGCGCTGAGCGGGGTTCACGCTCCGGGCGAGGCCCAGCGGTCCAGGGCCTCCTGGAGGCGCTGGAGCTGCTTGGGCTCCGTGGTGTGGAACCGGCTCACGAGCTTCCACCCCTGGGCGACCTTCTGGTAGCGGTGGAGCCACAGGAAGGGCCCCTGCCAGGGCTCCTCGGGATCCCGGCGGGTCCGCACGAGGAAGGCGATGGAGGTCCAGGGCCCCTCGGCGAGGGTGCAGCGGCCGAGCTCCTCGAGGTAGTCGTCCTCCTCGGAGGCGAGCCGAAGGTCGTCGAGATCGGTGATGCGCATGGCCCAAGGGTGCCAGCTATCCTGGGCCCATGCGCATCGAATGCTTGGCCGTGGGCACCGAACTCCTCGTCACCCAGCGGATGGACACCAACTCCGTGTGGATGGCCGAGCGCCTGGCCCGCCTGGGTTTCGCCTTCCATCGGAAGACCTGCGTGGGGGATGACCGGGCGGACCTCGCGGCCCTGTTCCGGGAGGCCCTGGGTCGCTCGGAGGTGGTGCTGGTCACCGGGGGGCTCGGGCCCACCTTCGACGACTTCACCAAGGAGGTCATGGCGGAGCTGGCCGGCGTCCCCCTCCTCGAGCACGCGGAGGCCCGGGCGGACCTGCTGGAGTTCTTCGCCCGGAGGAACCGGGTCCCCTCCGAGAGCAACTTCAAGCAGGTGCTCATCCCCGAAGGGGCGGAAGCCCTCCGCAACCCCATCGGCACCGCGCCCGGGGTGTGGTGGTCGGATCCCCAGGGCTTCCCGGGCCGGACGGTGGTGATGATGCCTGGGGTTCCGCGGGAGATGCAGCGCATGTGGCTCGACCAGGTGGAGCCCCGGCTCGCCGCCCGGGCCACGGCCACCCTGCACACCCTCCGGGTGGTCGTGGCGGGCGTCCCGGAGAGCACCCTCGCGGAGCGCACGGCCGAGGTGCGGGAGCGGCATGCGGAGCTCGACTGGACCATCCTCGCCGGCCTCGTGCAGGTGGAGCTGCAGGCCCGCCACGCCGACCCGGCGGCCCTCGCCTCCGCGGAAGCGGACCTCAAGGCGGTGCTGGGCGAGGACCTGGTGGGTGTGGGCGACGGCAACCTCGAGGACCTCGTGCTGCACCAGCTCGAGACCCGCGGCGAGACCCTGGCGGTGGCCGAGAGCATGCCCGGGGGGCTCCTCAGCGCGAAGCTCACGGCGGTTCCCGGGGCCAGCCGGGTGTTCCTCGGCGGGGGCGTGGTCTATTCGCCCGGGGCCAAGGCGAGCCTGGCGGACCTGGATCCCCACTTCATCCGGACCCACGGCACGGTGAGCGAGCCGGTCACCCGGGCGCTGGCGGAGGGCATCCGCACCCGCCTCGGCGCCACCTGGGGCCTCGCCGTCACCGGCCATGCCGGGCCCGACCTGGATCCCGCGGGGCCCACGGAGGTCGGGGACTGCATCCTGGCGCTGGCCGGGCCTCACGGCCTGGAGGTGCGCCGCTTCTCCATCCCCGGCTCCCGTGCGGACATCCAGCTCCGGGCGGCGGGATGGGCCCTGGACCTGCTGCGCCGGCAGACCCGCTGACGGGCTTTTCCCAGCGGAGGTCCACGCGCCAAGGCCCTCCAGGGCGATCAGGGCCAGCACCCTTCGCTGCTAGACTGGAGCCATGTCCAGCCCTGAACCGCTCGTCCTCACCCTCGGGTGTCTCGGCGCCTTCCTGGCCGGGAGCGTCCCCTTCGGCCTGCTCCTGGTGAAGCTGGTGGGGAAGGGCGACGTCCGGGATCACGGGAGCGGCAACATCGGAGCCACCAATGTCTCCCGGGTGGGCGGCAAGGGGCTCGGGCTCGTGACCTTGGGACTGGATGTGGCGAAGGGCTTCCTGCCCGTCTGGTTCGCCCGGACCCAGGGATGGGATCCCGCCCCCGTGGCGGCCCTGGCCCTGGCGGCCACGGCCGGCCATGTCTTCACCCCCTGGCTGGGCTTCCGGGGCGGGAAGGGGGTGGCCACCGCGCTCGGCGCCGCCCTCGGGTTCCACTGGCTCATGGTGCTCCCTTCCCTGGGCCTCTTCGTGGCCCTGGTGGGCCTCACCCGCTACGTCTCCCTCGGGAGCATCCTCGGGGCGGGCCTCATGCCCGTGATGCTGGCCTTCCTTCCGGAGCCGGAGCGGACCCTGCGGCTCGGCGGATCCGCCTTCCAGATGGAGCTGCAGCTGGGCGGCCTGCTGCGTTGGCCCACGCACCAGCCCTGGGTGATCGGGATCTGGGCCCTCCTCGCCGGCCTCGTGATCGTGAAGCATCACGAGAACATCCGCCGCCTGGTGACGGGCACCGAGAACCCGCTCTGGGGCGCCAAGCGGGAAGGGGCGGACCGTGGCTGAGGCGGCCTCCGAATTCGAGCTGGGCATCCTCGGGGCGGGGATCTGGGGCACGGCCCTGGCCTGCGCCTGGGCCCGTGCGGGACACCGGGTGGCCCTCTGGGGGCACACCCCGTCCAAGATGCGGGACCTGGCGGAGTCCCGCCTGCACCCGCGGCTGGGTCAGACGCCGCTCACCGGGGGGGTGCACCCCACCGCC
>CAZVKM010000108.1:0-11063 GCA_964627685.1 uncultured Solibacteraceae bacterium
CACTTCACCCTCTACAAGGGCTACATCACCAAGCTCAACGAGATCGAGGAGAAGCTGGCCACCATCGACAACAGCAAGGCCAACTACTCCTTCAACGAGTACAGCGAGCTGAAGCGCCGCGAGGCCGTGGCCTTCAACGGCTCCTTCCTCCACGAGCTCTACTTCGAGAACCTCGGCGCCGACAGCGAAATCAGCGCCGGTCTCGCCAAGGCCCTCGAGGCCGCCGGCGGCAAGGACAAGGTCGTGGCCGACCTCAAGGCCGCCGCCATGTGCGGTCCCGGCTGGGCCGTGCTCACCCGCAACCGCCGCGACAACAAGCTGCACACCTACTTCTTCGCCGAGCACCACCTGGGCCTCCCCATCGAGCAGGACCTGCTCGTGGTGCTGGACAGCTGGGAGCACGCCTTCATGATCGATTTCGGCATCGCCCGCGCGAAGTACCTCGAGGCCTTCGTCGAGAACATCAAGTGGAGCGAGGTCTCCAAGCGCTTCGGCGCCTGAGCTTCACCCACTTTCAAGATGGGCCCCCAAATGGGGGCCCATCTTTTTGCGAGCGCCCCTCACCACCGCGAGGCGAGCAGTCCATCCCGTTGGATGAGGGACTCCTGACGATGGCGGATGGCTTCCATGCGCTCATTCGACGGATGGTGGCCGAGCCTCCGAAGATCCAGAGCCACCTCCAGCAGGGCGTGAGAGCCCGGGCGTTCGAAGTCCAAGTCGGGTACGGAGCTGGCGTGGGCTTCACCGGCCTTGGCGGGTGCAGATCCCAAGGGGAGCGCATCCGCTGATCGGCTAAGCCCGCAAGCCCACTGACCGAGCTTCACTTCCACCGCCAGGGCCGGAGCTTGGGCTACCCAATTCCGCGCGCCTCGCTCGGCTCCAAATCGCATCAGCCTGAGCTGACATTCCTGGGCCCGCCGGATGAAAGGGGCGGGATTCATTTTCTGAGCAAGGGCGCCTTGGGCCTGGAGCAGCGCCACTTTGGTGGAGAGGACCTCGTACTTGGCGGGGATCCACACCTTTTTCCCGGCTTCGAGGGTTTTGGCAAGGGAAGCGAGATCCTCTTTGGCATCCTGTGCGGTCCGCAGGCGCCAATCCGCCCGGGATAGCAGCGCCCACATGCGCAGATCCAGCCGTTTGCCGAGAAAGACCCCATGGGGATCCGCTCGCTTGGAGAGGGCAAGGATCGCTTCGAATTCGGGGTTCGGATCCTGCCCATCTGTGATGGCCTTCCACGCGGCGTGAAGATGGAACCACCCAGCGATCTGCTCGAAGTACTGGTAGTGGGGATCGGCCTGCAACGCGGCGTCGATGGCCGCTCGGGCTTGGGACTCTACGCCGGGGGATAGCCGACCCTTCTCCACTTGATACTGGTATCGACGGAGCTTCGCCATGGTGAGCTTCTCCAGGGCGATGAGGCCATGGTGGCTGAGCCTGGGGACGAGCCTCAGCAAAGTTTCCGAGGCGGCTGTGCTCTCCTGGAGCGCGGCCTCCGGATCCTGCCCGGCTCGCCATTGGTAGTCCACCGCCCGCGAAAGGGTGGCGGCGAGCAGCACCCATCCGTAGTCATCCTCGGGATCATAGCGGGTGGCCAATCGGGCCTCCTCGATCGCCTGCCGATTGGCCTCGGGAGTCGTGCTGCGCCGCCAGAGGACATAGGCCCTGCAGCAATGCCCCCGGGCATTCTCAGGATCGATGGCCAGCAGACGGCGGGTGATGGCGTCGACCTCCTCCAGCAGATGATCCGCATCCTGATCCCGATAAACCCCGCGATCGTTGTGGGAAAAGATGAGCATGCACGCCAATCCTTCGAGTGCCCGGGGATCACTGCGACCCACTGCGGCCGCCCGCTCAAAGGCGCTTCGGATCCTCACTTCATCTGCATCCGCGGCCCCCCAATCCTGGGCTGCCACATGATCGAGGTAGGTCTGTTGATGCAGCGCTCCGGCCAGCAGGTTGGCTTCGTAGGCGGCGGGCGTTTCCCGCAGCGCAAGCTCCGCCTGGATCAGGGCGCTGGCGGTGTCGCCCTTCAGGGATCGGAGGATGGCTTCGACGAGGGCCTGGGATGCGCCGGCGGATTTCCCCAGTTGGAGGTGCTGCAACGCGGGGTCCCGAAGATCTGCATCCAAGCGCCGGAGCTCGGCCTCCTTCTCCCCCGGGTCCTTCAGTTGGGAGACCACCCGCCGCTTGCGCTGGTAGAGCTCGGCCTGGGCGAGCCCCAAGGAGAGCGCCGCTTCGGGCGAGCGTGTGCCCAATGACCACGCCCGCTCCAACTCCGTGCGGGCCAGACCCCATTCCCCCAGGGCCATGTGCCCTCGGCCCAGGGCGTGGTGCGCCGGGCCGGTGGACGAAGTCGGGAGCTGACGCATGAGGCTTCGAACCTCCTCCATGCGCGCCCGCACCTGGGCCTTGTCCTCCGCGAGGGCGTGGGGAGGAAGCAGGTAGGTGAGGCGCATCCGGGTTTCCACATCCCGGGCGATGGCCCCCATGTGGGCGGCCACCTTGGATGTTTGTTCGAGGTTCACGCGATGCCGAAGGAGGAGGCCGGCCAGCACGAGCACGGAGAGCAGGGAGATGGCCACGCTGGCACTCATCCATGGGTTCTTCCGCACGCTTCGCACCAAGGCAGCGAGGCGGGAAGGTCGGCGGGCCGCGATCGGGTCGCCATCCAGAAACCGCCCCAGATCCTCTGCCAGCGCCCGGGCCGTGTCGTAGCGTCGGGCGGGATCCTTCGCCAGGCAGGTGAGCAGGATGGTGTCCAAATCGAGAGGGAATTTGGGATCCAAGCTCCGTGGGGCCGAGGGCTCCGCATCTGCGAGGTTGCGCAGCGTCTCCATCGGCCCTTGACCTTCGAAGGGGGGGTGGCCGAGAAAGATCGCGTAAAGGGTGGCACCCAGGCTGAAGACATCCGACCGACGATCCACCCGCGCCGATTCCCCTTCGGCCTGTTCGGGCGACATGAAAGACGGAGTGCCCATGGGCATCCCGGTGAGGGTGAGGCCCGGCGCCGCGAGATCCCGCACGAGCCCGAAATCGAGCACTACCGGTTGCAGGGTGCCCTCGGAATCGCGGGTCACCATGATGTTGGCGGGCTTGAGATCCCGGTGCACCAGGCCCAGACGATGGGCGCTGTGGATGGCTTCGGCCACGGTGCGGATCAGCATGACCTTTTCGCGCAGGGTGAGCCGGTGGCTCGCCTGTTGAAGCGTCTCGCCATCCACGAACTGCATGGCGATGAAGGGTCGGTCGCCCTCCTGGCCCACCTCATGGATGCGACAGATGTGGGGATGCTCGAGGCGCGCCAAGGCCTGCGCCTCGAGCATGAGGCGCATGAGGGATTCGCTTCCGGCCTGATGAACGAGCTTCAGGGCCACGGGGCGGCCCAGCGTGGTATCCACGGCGTGGAAGACCTGCCCCATGCCACCAGATCCCAGAGGGGCCCCCACGAGGTACTTGCCGATGCGGACCCCTTCCAGGGTCACGGGCGCACCTGGCTCGAACGGGGGATCAGTGGGTCCTTCGGGAAGCATGGGGAGGAGATCCAGCTTAGCGAGATTGCCCGGGTGTTCGCGGAGGTTGCTATCTTCAAGCCATGGCGACCCGAGGTCCCTACGATTCCAACAGCCTCACCCACTTCGAGCCTCAGACCCTGGGCGAGCGGATCAAGAAGCTCCGCTGGCATTTGGGTTTGACCCAGCGAGGTCTGAGCGAAGCCCTGCATACCGACCAGGCCATCATTTCCAACTGGGAACGGGACAAGGCCAAGCCTGCCGGCGCGGCCATCGCCGCCTTGGCCCACGTATTCAAGGTGTCGCCCCTCGCCCTGGAAACGGGAGAGGGCTTCAGCCTTCCCGAAGCCCCCCAAAGCGGTCCGGACACCCAGGAGGCGATCCTCACCCTGCCGCCCCCGGGCCAAGGGCCCATCACCTTCATCGAGCTGCCTCAAGAGAACGCGCAGTCCCTGGCCTTCCAGGAGGCACTGGCGCGACTCCTCAAAGCCACCCAGGCGGGACGCAGCGTCTGGATTGTGGTGAAGTAGGCCCCCTCTGGCGGCGGATTACATTTTTCAAAATATGTGATTGACATTTTTTGTTCGGAATCCCATCTTGGATCCGAACCTGGAATCCGTCGATCTCCCCCACCCGCGTGGGCCCTTTTAAGGAGCCTTAGGTGTTCTCTGCCTGGCCTTCCCCCCTTCGCCCGCTTGTGCTGCTTTCCGCGCCCGGTCTCTGGGCCATGCTCCCTGGCGATCCCCCGCCGGTGCCCAAGGCCAAGGCTGCCTTCACGGACAGCTCCGCCGGCCCGCTCGCCAGCACCAAGCGGGTCGCCATCGCCAATGTGACCGTTTCTTTCCAGGTTTCCGAAGGGGAACAGCGCACAGAGAAGGGGAGCGTGCTGAATTTCCTCAGCGGTGGCAGGAATACGAAGGATTCGGTATCCAGCGTGCTGTCCATCCCGGATCTCGACCCCAAACTGGCGCAGGCCATCACCGATGAGATCTACAAGAATCTCCAGACTGATCTGAGCGCTTCGGGCTTCGAGGTGGTACCTGAGGCCGAGCTCAAGGCCCATCCCCTCTACGCCAAGATCTTGAAGAGCGCGGGGGTCACCAATCCTTCTAAATTTGCCAACAAGGAAGGGGATTCCCTCCTCGTGGCGCCTTCCTCACTCAAGCTTTACATGCCCTACGCCCTCGAGCTGGGGCCTTGGGGCAATGCGCCGAAGGGCTGGATCAACAACTGGATCACCGCTTTCGGAAACAGCACCACCGATGGCGGCCCAAAGGTCACCGGGCTGAGCAGCAGCTGGGATCTCCCGGGCCTGGAAGTGGAGCTGGCCCAGGCGCTGAACGCCCATCTCCTCAAGGCCACCTACGTGGTGACGCTGGGACGCACCGAGGCGAAGATCGACCATTCCTTCACCGGGGCCATGCGCTATTCCGGTGGCGGCAGTGCCAACCGCGAACTGGACAAGACCGTGGACGCGAAGGGCCAGGCTTTCGCCCAGGTCGGCCTGCATGCGGCCCAGACTCGCCTGGCCTTTCGGACCGCCTCCGGGGTCAAGAAGGGCCAGGTGGCTCCCCGCTTCCAGGATGCCCCTCCGGCCAAGGATGGCGATGTGGTCGTCGCCTTGGCCGAACCTCTGCTTGGGGGAAATGATTTCCTGAACATGAAGGCCCACGCCCAGGAGAAGCGTGGCCTCTTCTCGGGCGGCGCCGGCAATCAATTCACCTTCGACATCACCATTCAGGATGCGGATGCCTACGCCAGCGAAGTGGTGGGCCTTGTGGGCGTCGCCCAGAAGGAGCTGCTCTCCCTCCTCAAGCGATAGGCACACCCTTTCCCATTCCCTCTGGAGCCCCCATGGCCCGTTCCGCATGCACTTTCATCCGCGCCAGCCTCAGCCCGGCGCTCCTCTCGGCGGCGCTGCTCGCCCAAACGCCCGCACCTTCGCCCACCCCCACGCCCAGGGTAGATGCCACCACGCCGGTGGAAACCCTCACGCAGCTTGCCAATGAAGGAAATGCGGAAGCCCTTTTCGCGCTGGGCGTCCGTCATCAAAGCGGCAATGGCCTCCCCAAGGACCTCGCCCTCGCCGTCCAATATTGGCGAAAGGGAGCGGAGAAAAGGCATTCGGGGTGCCAATACAACCTCGGCGTCGCCACCCTCTACGGCCTGGGCACGACCAAGGACCAGACCGCCGGCCGCGACCTTCTTCGGGCCGCGGCAGACCAGGGCCACCACCCTGCCGAAGTGGCCGTGGGCATGCTCTACGAAACGGGCCAAGCCGGCTACGCACGCAACCTTGAGGAGGCCATCCGCTGGTACCGAAAAGCCGGGGATGGTGGCGATGCGGATGGCCAATGTCGCATGGGCTGGGCCTACCAGCAGGGCAAGGGTGGGGTGGCGCGCGATTACAACCAAGCTCTCACCTGGTTCCGCCAATCGGCGAACCAGGGGTTTGCGGATGCCCAGATGAACCTCGGCGCCCATTATGAAGAAGGCCTCGGAGTCCCCGCCAACCCAGGCCTGGCCTTCGATTGGTACAAGCAGGCCGCCCAGCAGGGGCATGTGAAGGCCCAGAATAAAGTGGCCTATTTCTACGCCACCGGCACCGGTGTAGCCAAGGACCTGGGCTGGGCTCAGATCTGGTGGAAGCGCGCCGCAGCCGCCGGAAGCCAGGAAGCGAAGGAAAACCTGGAGAAGTTGAAGGCGATGAACCTCAATGGCGGCTCCACCCGCAGGCGCTGAGGAGTTCCCCATGAGCCGGCGTTGGTTCCTCCTCCCATGGGTGCTCGGGGCATGGGCCATGCTGCCCCTCCGAGCCCAGCAGTACTACAGCCACCTCGGTGAACGAGGCTCTCGCATCTACTACGAGAACCACCTCGCCTCCGAAAGGCAGCGGGAGCGCGCGGACCAGCAGCAGCGGCTGGAGGACGCCCGTTCCCGTCGGGGGCTCAACCGCCCGGGCGATGTCGATCCCACCGCCCCCATCGGCCTCCTGGCCGGCACCTTGGCCCAGCTTTCCAGCCGCCTGATGGCCCGGGCGCCAGAGCCCCAGCTCACCGTGGATCAGCGGCTCGAAAGGATCCGCACCAAGGCGAACAAGGGGGATGTGGAAGCGCAGATCACGCTGGCCTGGGTCTATGCCAATGGGTACCGCGATCGCAATGGATTCGAATTCCCCAAGGATTCCGCTCAGGCCGTCTACTGGACGCGCAGAGCCGCCGAGTCGGGCGACCTGGACCATCAGGTCCAAATGGGCATGCGCTTGCTCTACGGCGTGGGCGTTGCGGTGGACTTGGAGGCAGGGGCGCGCTGGCTCCAGCGGGCTGCCGATCGTGGCCACGCCGAATCCCAATACCTGTTGAGCATCATGTGTGAAGCCGGCAAAGGCATGCCCAAGGACGAAAAGAAGGCCATGGAACTGCTCCGCTCCGCCGCCACCAAAGGCAGTGCAGGTGCCCAGGAGGCCATGGGGGAGCACTTCTACTTCGGGGAATCCGTGCCTAAGGACTTCAGACAGGCCCAACTCTGGTTCACCCGGGCGGCGGATCAGGGTCTGGCCCTGGCTCAGTACAACCTCGGCACCCTGTATTTGAAAGGCCGAACCGACGTCGAAGGATGGGAGGCCTTCAAGCTCGCCCTCCACTGGTTCAACCGTGCGGGGCGCCAAGGCCAGGTGGATGCCCAGTACATGTTGGGCTATATGTACTCCAGCGGCATCGGCACCGAACCGAACCTGGATGAAGCGGATTTCTGGTACAGCTCGGCCGCCGAGCAGGGGGACGAACCCAGCCGCAAAGCCCTTGAAGAATTGCATCGGGCGAGCCGCCGTTGAGGCTTCACCTGGACCTGTTGGATGGCATCCTGAATTTCGGGTGCCTGGATTCGGAGCGCCTTACTCCGGATCTGCCCCTCTGGAGCTGAACGAATTCCCAGAGGAGGTCCTGGAGGCCTTTCATCCCTCCGCAGCCGAGAAGGATTGGAGCTGGGGTTCATCGACGACTGGGAGGGCGCCCTGCGCGAATCCTCAATGCGGCGCGGGTGCGACCGGTGTTGCTGAACCCCCTGGGCAAGGCACGGAAGTTCACATTCTGGGGGCACATCCAGGTCGAGGTCGGAAGGGTGGACGACGGCGCCGCGCTGGGCCTGGAGATGGGGGATTCGGGGGTGGGGATCCGGGATGGCGACCTGCCGTGCGGACCCTGTTCCCGGGAAGGGGGCCGAGGGTAGGCCTCGGACTCGGCCTCTGGAAGTGCCAGCAGCTCGTGGAGCACCTGGGCGGGCGAATCGGCCGAGAATTGGGCGGGGAAATCGATTCTGATCCACCCTTCCGACCCGGGAGGCCTCTTGGGAGGCGCAGGGGGCCTGACCGATCCCCTGGGAAGTCGCCCGGGCACCCGAGGGAAGGATCCGCCAGGATGGAGGGAACGGGGCGCCTCGACTTGGCCGCATCGCGTTTTGCCCCCCATCCTGCCTGAAGCGTCGGATCCACCCATGCCCCTCCCCGCCTTCACCCACTCGATCGGACACCCCCCGCAGGCCCTGGTCTTCCTCGGGGCGATCACCTTGTCGCTGGGGCTCCTGCACCTGGCCCGCCGCAGCTTCCTCCTGGCGGCGCTGATGAGCCTGCCGGGGACCTTTGCCCACGAGCTTTGCCACTGGAGCGTGGGCCTGTTGATGAACGGCAAGCCGCGGTCCTTCACGGTGCTGCCCCGCCGGCAGGGGCGCGGCATCGTGTTGGGCTCCGTGGGGTTCGCCCACCTGCGCTGGTTCAACGCGCCCTTCATCGGTCTCGCGCCGCTGCTCCTGCTGCCCGGGGCCTACGGCCTGTTCCGCTGGAAGCTGCAGGCCACCCCTGCCTTCGGCTGGCCCCAGGCGGGGCTCGCCTTCCTCGTGGCGAACCTGCTCATCGCGGCCCTGCCCTCGGGCCAGGACCTGCGCATCGCCGCGCGCTCCCCCTTGGGTTGGGTGATGCTCGCCGCCGCCCTCGGCTGGGGGTGGGTGCGGTTCCGCGCAGGCGCCTCGCGGCCCCCTCAGTCGTGGAAGCTCACCCGCACGGAGAATTCCCGTCCCGCGCCCGGGAGGGGCGGGTTGCCCCCGGAGCCCGGGATCCCATAGGGCTGGGGATAGGTCTGCCGCTGATCGGTGGCGTTGGTCACGGCGAGGCCCGCCTGGAGGAAACGGGAGGGGGCCCAGGTGAGGAAGAGGTTGAGGAAGGCCGCGGGGTTGAGGTGGGACGGGGCCGGGGCGCCATAGGTGTAGGCGTAGCGGGAGCCCAGCACCATCAGGCTGGGATTGAAGGACCAGCGGTCCGCGAAGCGCCACTGGGCCTGGGAGGTGAATTTCAGCTGGGGGAATCCCACGTGGTACCCCGACTGGCCCTCCACGCGGTAGAAGTCGGCGCCCCGATCCTGGGCCCGGGCGAAGGCGAAGGCCGCGTCCATCGTCAGACGCTCCCCCTGGTTGCGGAGCACCACCTCGAGCCCCGTGGCCCCGGTGTACTCGAAGTTGAGGTAGGTGTTCACCCCCGGGGCGGGGTTGGCGTAGCTGATGGGATCGTGGATGCGCAGGAAGAAGAGATTGGCGGAGAGGTAGGTGCCCGCCGAGAGCCGTCGGCCCACTTCCGCCTCGTAGGTGGTGGTGCGCTCCGGTCGGAGGTCGGGGTTCACGAAGAGGTTCTCGGTGGAGGGGGCCCGGAAGGCGCCCGCGCCGATCAATTTGATGTGCCAGTCGTCCGTGGCCCGGGTGAAGGCCAGGCGGGGGCTCGTGGCCGAGGGGTAGTGGTTGCTGTCGTCGTAGCGGACCCCCAGGTCCAGGTTGCCCACCGGCGTGGACCACTGGAGTTGGGCGAGGGCCGCCCGGTACTCGTAGATGTAGGTCTCCCGGACACCCCGGGCGCTCCAGAAGATGTTGGCGTTGTCCTGGGTGGCCTCGGCCCCCACCGAGAGGCTCAGGTTCGCGCGGGCGGCCCAGGTGGCGGTGAGGCCCACCACACCCCGGGTGTTCCGATCCGTCCTCGAATCGGTGTAGTTCCAGGGGCTCTGGTGTTTGAGGGAGGCGCGGGGGGCCAGGGTCCAGGCCCCGGAGGTCCAGGTGTACTCCAGCCCCAGGAACTCCGAGGGGAAGGCCATCCAGGCGAAGGTGGGCTTGAACTCCCGGGTGTCATCGCCCACCTGGAAGGCATCCCGCAGGTAGCGCGCCTTGAAGGCCCCGAGGCCGTAGCTGAGGGAGAGGAAGTCCTGCAGGTTGCGGGCCCGCTGGCCGAAGTCCACCTCCCCCCCCGGCGTGCCGAAGGCGCCGGTGCCCACGGGAGCCTGCCCCCGGGCGTAGGAGACAGCCAGGTCCTGGGCGCCCCAGGCCTTGCCGAAGGCGACCTGACCCTGGAGCCGCCCCGAGTCGGCCCCGGACATGGATCCCAGCCAGAGGTCCCCCGAAACCCCATCCACCTCGGCGCCCTTGCGGGTGATCACGTGGATCACGGCCAGTTCCGCATAGCCGCCGTAGCGCACGCTGCCGGGCCCCCGGATGATCTCGATGCGATCCACGTTGCCGATGGGGTAGTGCAGGCCGAACTGGAGGGTCCCGTAGAGGGGCTCGTTCATCTCCAGGCCGTCGACGAGCAGGAGCACCTTGCCATCGTGCCCCCAGGAGCTGCGCACCCCGAGGCCCACCACGCCATTGGTGTCGGAGCCGAAGTCGAGGCCGGGCACCATGCGCAGGGCTTCCAGGAGGTCCCGGGCGCCCAGGGCGCGCAGCTCCTCCCGCCGGATGACCGTGACCACCCCGGGGGTCTCCCGGGCGGACATGGCCACCTGGGTGGCCACCGCCACACGGGTGTCGAGGAGGTCCTTCAGGGAGGGCACCTCCTGGGCGCGGAGCAGCAGGGGGCCCACTCCGGCCAGGAGGCCGAGGGGGAGCTTCCAGGGGGATCGGTGCATGGGCACCTCGGGGGGGCTGACCCAGGATGGGGAAAGCAGCTGTTTCGGGAAACCCCCGGCCCAGGATGATTTCAGGATCCGGAGGACCCCACACCTTCCCCGCTGGACTTCCCTGGCGCATGGGCGGACACTGAGGATTCGAACATTCGTGGTCCGGAATTGTATTTCCATGTGGATTCACCCGGCCTGAATGCCAACAAGCTGATGATTCATCACCAAGGAGGCCTTTCATGACCCAGACCCCCACCTGGACCGCCGCCGAGATCCTCAAGGCCCTGGACCTGCAGGCCGTGAACAGCGGCGTGTCCGACGGCGCCACCTTCCTGAAGGCCCAGGGCCCCGAGCTGGAGTCCTTCAACCCCGCCACGGGCGAGCTCATCGCCAAGCTCATCCAGGGCGACGACGCCGACTACGAGAAGGTGATGCAGGCCTCCGTGAAGGCCTTCGAGCAGCTGCGCCTCATGCCCGCCCCCAAGCGCGGCGAGATCGTGCGCCAGCTGGGCGATGAGTTCCGCAAGTACAAGGAGCCCCTGGGCGCCCTCATCAGCCTCGAGATGGGGAAGATCTACTCCGAGGGCCTCGGCGAGGTGCAGGAGATGATCGACATCTGCGACTTCGC
>CAZVKM010000109.1:0-6732 GCA_964627685.1 uncultured Solibacteraceae bacterium
CGCCAGGTGAGCTGGGCCTGCTTGGCCAGCACCACGCAGCGCTGCATGGCGTTCTCCAGCTCCCGGATGTTGCCGGGCCAGCTGTGGCGGGTGAGGGCGTGGGTGAAGCTGGGGGCCAGCTGGGGCACGGGGCGCTCGTTCTCCCGGGCGCAGCGCTCGGCGAAGTGGGCGGCCAGCAGGGCGAGGTCCCCGTGGCGGGCCCGCAGGGGCGGCAGGTCCAGGGGGATCACGTTCAGGCGGTAGTAGAGGTCCTCCCGGAAGCGCCCGGCCTTCACCTCCGCCTGCAGGTCGCGGTTGGTGAGCGCGATGAGGCGCACATCCACGGAGATGGGCTTGGCGCCGCCGAGGCGGTCGATGAGGCGCTCCTGGATGGCGCGCAGGATCTTGCCCTGGAGGCCCAGGGGCAGCTCGCCGATCTCGTCGAGCACCAGCGTGCCGCCGTCGGCCTGCTCGAAGCGGCCCTGGCGGCTGGAGGTGGCGCCGGTGAAGGCGCCCTTCTCGTGGCCGAAGAGCTCGCTCTCCAGCAGGGTCTCGGGGATGGCGGCGCAGTTGATGGCCACGAAGGGGCCGCTGCGGCGGGGACTGGCCTGGTGGATGAGGCGGGCCAGCAGTTCCTTGCCGGTGCCGCTCTCCGCCTGGATCAGGATGGTGGCCTTGCTGTCCGCGGCGCGGCGGGCCAGGGCCAGGGTCTCGGAGAGGGCCGAATCCTGGGTGAGGATCACGGGGGCGTCCCCGGGGGCCTCGGCCTTGAGGTGCCCCTCGCTGCGGATGGCCTTCTTGAGGGCCTCCGTGAGCTCCTCCGGGCCGAAGGGCTTGGAGAGGTAGTCGAAGGCGCCGAGGCGCATGGCCTCCCGGGCGGTGTCGAGGCTGCCGAAGGCGGTGACGAGGAGGACGGGCAGGCCGGGATCCACGGCCTTGAGGCGGGCGGTGAGCTGCAGCCCGTCCATGCCGGGCATGCGGAGGTCGGTGACCACGGCATCGTAGGCGCCAGGGCGCACGATGCGCAGGGCCTCCTCACCGCTCCGGGCCTGTTCCGCGAAGAAACCGGCCCGCTTGAGGGTCAACGCCATCCCGTCCCGCATCCCGGGATCGTCGTCCACCACCAGCACCCGAAGGGGATTCGCCATGTCACCTGCCGAACATCGGACGTCATCCGTCCTTGTTCCGGCTTATCGGGGGTCCTTCCCACGACTTGCGTTTTGCACCCGGGCGAGGCGCTTCGGGGGCCCCGCGGAGGGGGCTTCGCCCCGGACGGGATCCCCATGCCTCGCCACCAGCAGGTAGAGCTGCCTCCGGCTCACGCCGAGCCGGCGGGCGGCCTCCACCCGGTTCCCGTAGCTGCGCCGCAGGGCGCGGTGGAGGAGGAAGGCCTCGAGGGCATGGAGGTTGGTGGCCAGGTCCTCCGCCTCGAAGGCCGGCACCTCCTGGGCGGGTCGCTCGGGCAGCTGGCCGAGGAGCTGCCAGCGGACCAGGCGGGTGCGGAGCTCCCGGAGGTTCCCGGGGCAGGGCAGGGCGCCCAGGGGACCGGGGAGCGGGCTTCCCGCCTCCGCCTCCAAGGCCCGCAGCAGGGCGGGGAGGGCCTCCGGCGCCTCATCCAGCCCCTGCAGCTGCACCTCGAGGCAGCGGCCGGGGAGGGGGCAGGGGCCATGGGCCCCCAGGATGCCCCGCGGATGCCCGGTGAGCCACTCGATGAGGGCCTGGGGGGTCTGGGCGGAGGCGTCATCCAGGAAGGCGTCGCCCCGGAGGGTGGCCAGGGCCCGGCCCAGGCTGCTCACGCCACTGCCTGGGGGCCCCTGGATCCACAGGGGCTCCCGGGAAGCGGCGAGGGCTTCCAGGCGGGGGGCCCAAGCCGCCGCCCCGGGGAGGAGGTCCCAGGGGAAGAGGGAGGCGGGCGTAGCGTCCATGTCCTCCGAGCTTAGGGCATTCCCGGGGGCTGGGAGCGGCCTAGGGGATCACGTAGCCCAGGACGCAGGCCACGTGGCAGGCGCTCCCGGCGAGCACGCTCAGGTGCCACAGGGCATGGTGGTGGCGCAGGGACTCCCAGCGGTAGAAGAGCACCCCCCCGGTGTAGCAGAGGCCTCCGGCGAAGAGCCAGCGGAGGCCCCCGGAGGGCAGGGTCCGGGCGAGGGGCCCCAGCGCGATGACGATCAGCCAGCCCATGAGCACGTACACGGCGGTGGAGAGCCAGGCCACGCGGTGGAAGAGGGTGGCCTTCAGGGTGATGCCCAGCACGGCCAGGCCCCACACCAGGCCGAAGAGGGTCCAGCCCCAGGCCCCTCGCAGGGTGGCGAGGCAGAACGGGGTGTAGGTGCCGGCGATGAGCAGGAAGATGGCCGAGTGGTCGAGCACCCGGAACACCCGCTTCGCCCGGGGCGGTCGGAGGGCGTGGTAGAGGGTGGACATGAGGTAGAGCAGCACGAGCATGGCGCCGAAGAGGGCGGCCCCCACCACGTGGCGGGCGCTGCCCCGGAGGGCCGCGAAGGTCACCATCACCGAGAGGGCCGCAATGGCCAGCACCGTGCCGAGGCCGTGGGTGACCGCATTCCACACTTCGTCGCGCCGCTCGGCGAATTCCGGTCCGCCCATGGATCCCTCCCATTGGCAGCATGGCAGGCGGACCTCCGCCGGGGGGACGCTACCATCGGTCAACCCCCCTGGAGTCCCCATGCGCCGCACCCTGGTCGCTTCCCTCCTCGCCCTCGCCCTGGGCGCGGCCCCGGCCCAGCCCGGCCGGATCGGGCGGGGGATGGTGGTGAGCCAGGACCGGCAGGCCTCGGAGGCCGGCGCCTCGGTGCTCCGCCAGGGCGGCACCGCGGTGGATGCGGCCGTGGCCACGGCCTTCGCGCTGGCGGTGACCCATCCCGCCGCGGGAAACCTCGGCGGGGGCGGTTTCCTCCTGGTCCGCTTCCCGGATGGAACCAGCACCTCCTTCGACTTCCGGGAGGTCGCCCCGGCGGCGGCCCGCCCGGCCACCTTCCTGGTGGAGGGGAAGCCCGACGAGGACTTCAGGCACGAGCGCGGCACCGCCGTGGGCGTGCCCGGCAGCGTGGCGGGCCTCCACGCGGCCTGGCGACGCCATGGCCAGCGACCCTGGGCCTCCCTGCTGGCGCCCGCCATCCGGCTGGCGGACCGGGGCTTCGAGGTGAGCCCGGTGCTGGCCCGGAGCCTCGAGGAAGCCTGGCCCCGCCTCTCCCGGCATGAAGGCAGCCGCGCGGCCTTCGGCCGGGAGGGTCGCCCCCTGAAGGCGGGGGAGCGGCTGGTGCAGCGGGACCTGGCCCGCACCCTCCGGCGCATCGCGGCGATGGGCCCCCGCGGCTTCTACGAGGGGCCCGTGGCGGCGGCGCTGGTGAAGGAGGTGGCGGCCCAGGGCGGGCTGATCACCGCGGCGGACCTGCGCGCCTACCGGGTGCTGGAGCGGACGCCCCTGAAGGGCACCTACCGGGGCTGGGAGGTCACGGCCATGGGCCCCCCCAGCAGCGGCGGCCAAGTGCTCCTGGAGTCCCTCAACCTCCTGGAGGGCTGGAACCTGGCGGATCAGCCCGAGGTCACCCGGTGGCACCTGATGGCGGAGAGCCTGCGCCGGGCCTTCCTGGACCGGGCCCGCCACCTGGGCGATCCCGAAGCCAACCCGGGCATGCCCCTGGCCCGCCTGATCTCCAAGCCCTACGCGGCCGCCCTTAGGGCCGGGCTGGATCCTGCGAAGGCCTCCGTCTCGGATCCCGCCCAGGCGCAGGTCCCCGGCGAGCCGGAGCACACCACGCACCTCAGTGTGGTGGATCGCCGGGGCACGGCCGTGGCCCTCACCACCACCCTCGAGGACAGCTACGGCAGCGCCATCCTCGTGCGGGGCGCAGGCTTCCTCCTGAACAACGAGATGGGCGACTTCAACGCCGCCCCGGGACTCACAGACCGGGACGGGAAGATCGGCACGGAGCCGAACCTCGTGCGCCCGGGCCGGCGCATGCTCTCGAGCATGTGCCCCGCGATCCTGGTGAAGGAGGGGGAGCTCCTGGTGGTGGGCAGCCCCGGGGGCCGCACCATCCCCAGCACCGTGCTCTGCACCGTGGTGGGCCTGGTGGACCGGGGCCTGGGGGCCCAGGCCGCCGTGGATGCGCCGCGCCTCCACCAGCAGTGGCTGCCAGACCGCATCCAGGCGGAGCCGGGGATCCCCATCCCGGCCCTGGAAGCCCTGGGGCACACCGTGAAGCCCGTGAGGAAGCAGGGCGTGGCCCAGGTGATCCGGGTCCGCGAGGGCCGGGCTGAAGGCGGGGCCGACCAGACCCGCTACGGCGACTCGGCGGCCGTGGCGGAGTAGGGCCGTGCGGGCCGCTGACGATTCGTCGGCCCCTCCCTTTGACCTTGGACCTCTCCCGCTCCCGGGCGGATACTGGAAGTCCGTTTTTCCGGTGTTCCCGTGACCCAGCCCCGCATCGCCACCCGCATCCACGACGTGCCCGCCAGCGGCATCCGGAAGTTCTTCGACATCGCCGCCACGATGCAGGATGTGATCTCCCTGGGCATCGGCGAGCCGGACTTCATCACCCCCGAACCCATCCGCGAGGCCGCCATCCGCAGCCTGCGGGAGGGCCGCACGGGCTACACCTCCAATGCCGGCCTGCTGGAGGTGCGGCAGGAGATCGCGGCGCTCCTGAAGCGGCGCTACGGGGTGGACTACGATCCCGCCACCGAGATCCTGCTCACCGTGGGCGTGAGCGAGGCGCTCCAGAACGTCTGCCTGGCCACCCTCGATCCCGGCGATGAGGTGGTGATCCCCGAGCCCTGCTTCGTGTCCTACGTGCCCTCCGTGCGCTTCGCCGAAGGGCGCCCGGTGCTGGTGCCCAGCCGCCGCGAGGAGGGCTTCCAGCCCGACGTCGCGCGGGTGGCCGGGGCCATCACCCCCCGCACCAAGGCCCTGCTGCTGGGCTACCCCTCCAACCCCACCGGCGCCGTGCTGGCCCGGGACCGGGCGGAGGCCCTGGCGGAGCTGGCGGAGAAGCATGACCTGCTCGTTTACTCCGACGAGATCTACGACCGCCTCGTCTACGGGGACGCGCAGCACACCTGCTTCCCCAGCCTGCCGGGCATGAAGGCCCGCACGGTGCTCCTGGGCGGCTTCTCCAAGGCCTACGCCATGACCGGGTGGCGCCTGGGCTGGGTGGCGGCCCCGCCGGATGTCATCGCCGCCGTCACCAAGGCGCACCAGTACAACATCATGAGCGCCCCCACCATGGCGCAGCATGCCGCCCTGGAGGCCCTCCGCCACGGGGAGCCGTTCGTGGAGCAGATGCGGCAGGAGTACGACCGGCGGCGGCAGCTGCTGCTGAAGGGCTTCGAGGAGCTGGGCCTGCCCTGCGTGGCGCCCCAGGGGGCCTTCTACGCCTTCCCCTCCATCGCCCCCACGGGCATGGATGCGGAGACCTTCTGCGAGCGGCTCCTGCGCGAGGAGCACGTGGCCGTGATCCCGGGCGGGAACTTCGGCCCCAGCGGCGAGACGCATGTGCGCATGTGCTACGCCAGCAGCCTGGCCAACCTGGAGCAGGCCCTCGTCCGCCTCGGCAACTTCCTCAAGGTCAAGGTCTGAGGCGTGGCTGAGCGCCCGGCTGTCCTCCTGGCCAGCCTGCCCTTCGGCCCCCTCCGCACCCCCTCCCTCGGCCTCAGCCTCCTCCGGGCGGGGCTGGAGGTCCGGGGCCTGGCGACGGAGCTCCGGTACTTCGCCCTCGACTTCGCCCGCCGCCTCGGCCCGCCCCGCTACCGGCGCATCACGGGCCATCGCCACACCCCGGACCTCGTGGGGGAGTGGGTCTTCGCGGAGGCCCTCCAGGGGCGGGCCCCGGATGAGGCGGCCTACGTGGCGCAGGTGCTGCGGGGCGGGGATCCCGCCCACGCGAAGTCCGGGGCCCTGGTGCCCGAGGACCTGGAAGGGCTCCTCGCGGACCTCCGCGCGGCCCGGGCCGAAGTGCCGGCCTTCCTGGACGCCTGCGTGGCGGAGGTCGTGGCCCGCCGGCCCCGGGTGCTCGGCCTCACCTCCGTGTTCGAGCAGACCGCGGCCAGCCTGGCCTTCGCCGCCCAGGTGAAGGCCCGGCTGCCGGAGCTGCTCGTGGTCCTGGGCGGTCCCAATGCCGAGGGGGAGATGGGGTGCGCCCTCTTCGACCACCACCCGGCCCTGGACGTGGTGGTGTCCGGCGAGGCGGAGCACAGCTTCCCCGAGGCGATGGCGGCCTTCCTCGCCTCCGGCCGGGTGCCGCCCTTCCCCGGCTACCTCATCCGGGAGGGCCGGCTCGGCGATCCCGCGGTGGGCTCGCCCCAGGCGGACCGGACCCTGGATGAGCTTCCGGTGCCGGACTTCTCGGACTGGTTCGCCCAGGCGGAGGGCCTCGACCTGGGCGGTTCGCCGGAGCTGCCCTTCGAGACGAGCCGGGGGTGCTGGTGGGGCGCCAAGCAGCACTGCACCTTCTGCGGGCTCAACGGGGCCGGCATGGCCTTCCGGAGCAAGGCCCCGGAGCGGGCCCACCGTGAGCTGGCGGACCTGGCGCAGGCCCATCCGGGCCTGCCCGTGGCGGTGGTGGACAACATCCTCGACATGGCCTACTTCCGCACCCTGCTGCCGCGGCTCGCCGAGTCGGGCCCCTCCGTGGACCTCTTCTGGGAGGTGAAGGCCAACCTCACGCGGGCCCAGCTCTCCCTCCTGCGCCGGGCGGGGGTGCGGCGCCTCCAGCCCGGGATCGAGAGCCT
>CAZVKM010000109.1:6742-11020 GCA_964627685.1 uncultured Solibacteraceae bacterium
ACAACGGCGAGCTCAACACGGACCGCAAGAATCGCCTCTCCGATGAGGCGCTCGGCCTCATGAGGAAGGGGGTGAGCACCCTGCAGAACCTCCACCTCCTGAAGGTGTGCGCCGAGCTGGGCCTGGAGCCCGCCTGGAGCCTGCTCGTGGGCTTCCCGGGGGAGTCGCCGGAGGAGGTGGGGCGCATGGCGGCGCTGCTGCCCTGGCTCCACCACCTCCACCCGCCCGCCCTGGCCGCCCGCATCCGCCTGGATCGCTTCAGCCCCAATTTCACGGAGGCCGCCGCCCGCGGCCTGGTGAACGTGCGGGCCTATCCCAGCTACGGCTTCATCCACGGGCTTCCCCCCGCGGAGCTGGATCGCCTGGCCTACCACTTCGCCTACGACCATGCCGATGGCCGGGACGTGGCCGCGTACCTCGCGCCCCTGGAGGCGGCGGTGGCCGCCTGGCAGGGGGCGGCCGGGGCGAAGCTCACGGCCGTGACCCAGGAAGATGGCTTCCTCGTCTTCGACACGCGACCGTTGGCCACGGCCCCGCTGCACCTGCTCCGCGGGGCCGAGGCCGCACTGCTCGCGGGCGCCGAAGCGCCCACCGCCTGGGCGCCGCTGCGGGAGCGCCTCCTGGGCGCCCACACCCCGCCCGCCCTGGAGGCGGCCCTGGCCGCCCTGCTCGCCTCGGGCCTGCTGGTGGCGCGGGGGGAGGCGGTGCTGGCCCTGCCGATCCGCACCGATCGCCTGGAGGGACCCCATGAACCGCCTCAGTGAACGGATGGATCAGCGCCTCGCGCTCTACAAGGCCGCCCCCATGGCTGTCTCCCGGAGGCTCTGGGAGGAGAGCGACCTCACCCGCACCTATCCGGCCCTCCTCAAGCTGCAGCTGGACACCATCCGCGCCTCCTCCGATCTCATGGACCTGGCCGCCCAGGCGCTGGAGGCGAACCCGGCGGATCCCCTCTCCTCCGAGCTGGCCGCCTACTACCGCCATCATGCCGAGGAGGAGCGGGGGCACGTCGCCTGGGTGGTGGAGGACCTGGCCCGCGTGGGTGTGCCCTCGGAGGCACTGGCGGGGCGGCTGCCTTCGCCCCTGGCGGCGGCCCTCGTGGGGGCCCAGTACTACTGGATCCGTCAGGCCCACCCCTGCGCCCTGCTGGGCTACCTGATCTCCCTGGAGTGGGCCACGCCGGATCCGGCGGTCTTCGAGGCCGCCTCCCTCCGGAGCGGCTGGCCGCCCGAGGCCTTCACCTGCTTCCGCCGCCATGCGCAGCTGGATCCGGGCCACCGCGCCGACATGGAGGTGCTCCTGGATCGCCTGCCCTTCACGGAAGCCCAGGAAGCCCTCATGGGGCTGAGCCTCCTGCACAGCTGCACGGCCGTGGCGGCGCTCCTGGAAGGGGCCCTCGTGAGTTGACACGACCTGCGGCGCGCAGGGATACTGCGGACACCACCCCAATCAGGAGCCGCCATGACCCCCCAGGACAAGATCCAGCGCCTCGTGCACGCCGGCATCATCAAGGGCGATCCCGCCCAGCTCACCCCCGAGATGCAGAAGCGCATCGGCAACCTGAGCGAGGCCGAGATCACCCACCTCATCAGCGTGAAGAGCCAGCTCGGCGACGATCACATCGGCGACAACAACGCCATGGTGTTCATCTGACCCTTCCCAGAGGTCAGTGATTCCGGAGCTTCGCGAGGATCGCCTGGAAGCCGGGCTCCTCACGAAGCTCCTTCCAGTGGAGCATGTAGGGCAGCCCGATGGCCTCCTCTTCGTGGAGGTCGATGGCCTGGTCCACCAGGGCCAGGGCTTCCTTCCGCTGGCCCAGCCCCAGGTGGACCAGGGCCAGGTGGAGGGGGGAGACGTAGCCGTTCTCCCGCGCCTTGGGGGATTGAAGGAAGGCGAGGACCGCCCGCGCCTCCTCCGTGCGCCCGCTCAGACCGAGGGCCTTGCCCTTGAACGCGAGGGCATAGTTGCTGCCCGAGGCGGCGGCGAGGTCCAGCTCCTTCAGGGCCTCCTGCCTCCGGCCCTGGTGGAGCGCGGTGGTCCCGAGGATCAGATGCCCGAAGTAGAAGTCCGGCTCCAGGGACACCACCCGCTGGCCCGCCTCCTGGGCGGCCTTGAAGTTCCCCGCGGTCTGCTGCGTGATCCCGAGGAAGGTCCAGGGGAGGGGGCTCAGCGGATCCACGGCGATGGCCTGCTTGAGGAGCTTCACGCTCTCCTGGGCCTTCCCCTGGGTCATGAGGGCGAAGGCGAAGGTCTGCAACACCACCGGGGAGCTGGGCGCGAAGGCGAGGGCCTTCCGGAAATCGCGGTTGGCGGCCTCGACATCCCGGTCATGGC
The DNA here is from genome assembly GCA_964627685.1 of uncultured Solibacteraceae bacterium. Lineage (GTDB taxonomy): Bacteria > Acidobacteriota > Holophagae > Holophagales > Holophagaceae > JAFDVN01. Next base: position 9,077 of record CAZVKM010000109.1, read on the forward strand.
TGATCAGCGCCATGCCGCGGAGGGCCAAGGCCTCGGCGTGGTTCGGATCGAGCTTGATGGCGGCCTCCGCCTCCTGCTTGACCTTGGGCATCATCTCCCCGCCGGGCCTGAAGCTGCTGCTCAGGCCCCAGTAGGCGTTGGCCTTGCCGATGTGCGGGAGCACGAAGGAGGGATCGAGGGCGAGGGCCTGATCGAAGTAGGCGAGGGCCTTCTCCACTTCCGAGGGGAGCCAGCGATCGGCGTAGAAGCGGCCCTTGAGGTAGAGGTCGTAGGCCTGGCTGTTCGTGGTGCGGATGCGGGTGTCGGCCACGGCCTTGCGGTCGTCGGGCTGGGTGCGGCCCAGGTTGGCGGCCACCTGCTCGGCGAGGGACTCCTGGAGGTTGAGCAGATCATTGGCCGGGCGGAGGAGCTGCACCCCCCAGAGACGCCGCTGGTTCCGGGTGTCCGCCATCTCCAGGCTCAGCTTCAGCTGGCCGTTCTCGGTGCGCATCCGGCCCACGAGGATCGCCTTGACGCCCAGCTCCATCCCGAGCTTGGCGGGATCGGGGGCCTGGGCCTTGAAGCGGAGCACGGAGGAGCGGGCGATGACCTTGAGGTGGGGCAGGCCTGAGAGCTGGGCGATGAGGTTCTCCGTGAGGCCGTCGCTCACGTAGTCCATGCCGGGATCACCGCTCTCGTTGGCGATGGGGAGCACGGCGATGGAGTCGATGCCCGAGGGCTTCATCCAGACGTAGGCCCCCACGGCGAGGCCGAGGGCGACCGCGCCCCCGAGGGCCAGGGCGAGCCCCCGACGCCGCCGGGTCCGGGCCTGGAGGCCGACGCTGGGCAGCCCCGCGGGCCGGGGGCGGTTGATGGTGGTGGCATCGTCCCCGAGGCCCAGGGCCCCCCCGGTGACCAGGGTGCGCAGCCGCTGGAGGTCCTCGCGCATCTCCCGCGCGGTGGGGTACCGGGCCGCGGGCTCCTTGGCCAGGGCCCGCTGGAGGATCCGGCGCAGCTCGGCATTCAGGGGCAGGGCGGGATCCGCCACGTCGAAGGGATCATGGGTGAGGATCAGGGCCATGAGCTCGGCGCCGCTCCGGGCCTCGAAGGGACGCTTGCCCGTGGCCAGCTCGAAGAGCACCGCGCCCAGGGAGAAGAGGTCGCTGCGGCCGTCCAGTTCCTCCCCCTTCACCTGCTCGGGGCTCATGTAGGGGACGGTGCCCAGCACCATGCCCGGGTTGGTGAGGATGGTGCCGGTCTCATCCCCCCGGGTCAGCTCCAGGCGCTTGGCCAGGCCGAAGTCCAGCACCTTGGCCTGGCCCTTGGGCGTGATGAGGATGTTCTGGGGCTTGATGTCCCGGTGGATGATCCCCTGGGCATGGGCCTCGGCCAGGGCGTCCACCACCTGGATCCCGAGGTCCAGGATGGGACCCAGCTCCAGGCGCTGGGCGAGCATGAGGTCGTGCAGGTTCTCGCCTTCGATGTACTGCATGGCGATGTAGGCGCCGCGGTCGCTCTCGCCCACCTCGTACACGGTGCAGACGTTGGGATGATCCAGCTGGGCGACGGCCTGGGCCTCCCGCAGGAACCGCTTGCGACCGGCATCTCCTTCCGCATGGTCCGCCCGGAGCACCTTCAGGGCCACCTTCCGCTGCAGCCGGAGGTCCTCCGCCAGGTACACCTCGCCCATGCCGCCGCTGCCCAGGGGCCGCAGGATGCGGTAGTGGGCCAGCTGGTCATGGGACACGGGGGGCTCCTCGGAGGCTTGGCCCAGCATACCCGCGCGGTGGCCTTCCTTCGACACACCTCGGGTTCTTCCAAGGCGGGCGCGTCCCCCCGCCTTGGGTGTCCCTCCGACCAAGGCCTGGGGCCCCATGGGCGGGCACCGTCTCGCGCTTGGCCTGGGAAGCAGACCTCCTGCCACGAAAAGAGGCCCTTGCGGGCCTCTTTCCTGGGGCTTGAATC
>CAZVKM010000110.1:0-11014 GCA_964627685.1 uncultured Solibacteraceae bacterium
CTACGAGAAGCGCATCGAGAAGGTGGTCACCCGCAAGGGGTGAACCCCCCTCAGGCCTCCAGGGGGATCGCCAGGCTCACCACGGTCTGGCCCTCCCGGCTCTCCAGGGAGGGATCCCCCTGGTAGGCCGCCATGAGCTGGGCACAGGCGGCCAGCCCTGAACTGGGATGGCGGACGCCTTCCATCTGCCCACCCAGGGTCGAGAAGGGGTCGAAGGCCCCCGCGAGGAGCTCGGCGGGGATGGCCGGGCCGTCGTCCTCGAAGCGGAGGCGGATGCGCTCCGGGTCCCCCTCGGTCCTGATCCGGATGTGGCGGGCCGGAGGCAGGCCCGTGAGGGCGTTCTGGAGCAGGTGCCCGAGCACTTCGGTGAAATCCGAGGGCACGCCGTAGATCATGGCGGAGGGGGCCTTCAGCTCCAGGTGGACCTCCAGGCTCGCCGGCAGGGCCCCGAGGATGCGGAGGATCTCCATCTCCTGGGTGATCAGGGCGTGGAGGTCCACCTTCTCGGGCATGGCGGAGCCCACCTGCCCGCTCCGCCTCAGGACGGCCTTGATCAGGCTGGCCGCGCGGGCCGCCGCATCGCTCCCGGACGCAGTGAGCAGATCCAGGTCCGAGAGGAGCCTGGGTGCGAGGGCCGTGAGCAGGTCGCCCACGGCGAGGCTCCGGGATCGCTGGCCCGCCGCCATCTGGACCTTCTGCAGCTCCCCGAGGGAGGACTCGACCCGCTCGTAGCTTTCCGCCAGGGCCTGGTGGGCCTGGTTGAGGGTGCTGATCAGGGTGGCATTCGCCACGCTGACCTGGAGGATGCCCCCATTGAGCCCCACCAGCTCCCGTTCATGGCCGAGGAAGGGCTCCCCCTCCCGGCCGGCGGCGAGGAGGCCCCAGAGCCCCGTCTCCCCGGTCCTCCCGCCGAGCGGCAGGACCATGCCCTGGTCCTTCAGCGCCCACCACCCCTGCTCGAGGCCCGCCTCCCAGAAGGGGCTGTGGTGGAGCTCTGAGCCGGAGAGGACCTGGTCCAGGGGCAGGCTGCGGATGCGGGCCACCAGCGGGTGATCCGCCGGAAGCACCGGGAGGGGGCGCAGGGTCTCCCCCACGCATCCCACACCCACGAGGTAGCCCCCGCTCTCATGCACCCGGTAGGCGCAGACCCGGCCCAGCCCCAGCTCCCGCCGGGTCTGGAGCAGCACCTGATGGAAGATGCGCTCGGGGTCATGCTCGCCTACCAGGGACTGGCTCAGCCCGAAGAGGCTGCTCAGGTGGTGGTTCCGTGCTTCCAGCTCCCGCTGCGCCTCCGTGAGCCGGCGGTTGCCCTCCTGGGCCTCCTTCAGCTGGGACTCGAGGTGCTCCACCACCTGCTGGGTGAACTGGCGGAGGGCGACGCCCTCGCGGCCCACCTCGATCTTGTCGCGTCGCCCGGCAAGGTAGCCCTTCACCTGGTCCACGAAGTGGAAGGGGTCGATGGGCTTGGAGATGAAGCCGTCGCAGCCCGTCACCAGGGCCGTCTCGCGGTCGCTCCGCATGGTCTTGGCCGTCAGGGCGACGATGAGGGTTCGGTCGAGGTCCCTTTGCTGGCGGAGCTTGGTGGCCACCTCAAAGCCCGAGAGGCCGGGGAGGTTGATGTCCAGGAGCACCAGGTCCGGCTTGAGCTCCATGGCCAGCTCATAGCCCCGCAGCCCCTCCTCCGCCCAGTGCATGTCGAATCCCGCCTGCCCGAGGAGCCGCTGCACCAGCCTCCAGTTCATGGGGTTGTCCTCGATGCACAGGATGCAGCCTTCGCTCATGCCCCGACCTCCTGCAGCAGGGGCATCTCCACCATGAACGTGGACCCCCTTCCCTTTTCACTCCGCACCGTGATGTGCCCGTGCATGTAGCCCATGATCCGCTGGGAGATGGCGAGGCCGAGGCCCGTGCCGCCGAACCGGCGGGTGATGCTCCCATCCACCTGCTGGAAGGGGCGGAAGAGACGGGCCATCTCGTCCTCGGTCATGCCGATGCCGGTGTCGGTGATGGCCACCCGGAAGGTGCTGCCCTCCCGGTCGGCGCTGATCCGGACCTCACCGGACTCCGTGAACTTCACGGCGTTGCCCACGAGGTTGTTGAACACTTGACGCAGCCGCTCCCCGTCCCCGAGCACCTTCATGGCACCATCGGGCCGCTCATAGGAGAGGCGGATGGGGCGGTCCTTGACGAGGCCCTGGGCCATGGCCCACACCCCATCGAGCACCTGGAGGGGATCCATCTCCTGGAGCTCCATCTCCATCTTCCCGGCCTCGATCTTCGAGAGGTCCAGGATCTGATCGATGAGGCCGAGCAGGGTGCGGCCGTTCTGGTAGATGATCTGGATGTCATCCCGCAGCTCCAGCTCCAGGCGGTCATCCTGGAGCAGCATGCCCGAGAACCCGATGATGGAGTTGAGCGGGGTCCTGAGCTCGTGGCTCATGTTGGCGCGGAACTCGTCCTTGAGGCGGTCCACCTCCTGCAGCTTCTGGTAGCTGGTCAGGAGGTTCTGGTTGAGGGTCTGCAGCTCCCGGGTTTTCTCCTCGACCTTCTCCTCGAGGGTCTCGGCCCAGGCCTTGAGCTCGCCACGGCTCTGCTCCAGGCCGCGGGTGCGCTCCTGGACCAGCTGCTCGAGGTTCGCCCGGATCTCCTCCAGCTCCCAGATCGTCTCCATGAGCTGCCGGGTGCGCTCCTGGACCCGGTATTCCAGCAGACGGTTCTGGCGTTCGATCTCGTCGCGGCTCACCTTGAGCCGGTCCGTCATGAGCTGGAAGGCCTGGGAGAGGTTCTGCAGCTCATCCCGGGTGTTCACCTCCACCGGCGGGCTGTCCAGGTTCCCGCTCGCCACCGCCTGGGCCGCCTCCGTCAGCTTGAGCACCGGATGGAGGTAGCGGTTGGAGAGGAAGAGCGCCACGAGGATGCCCACCAGGAGGACCGCGACCCCCACGAGCAGGCTGGCCCGGATGTTCTTGGAGATGAAGGCCTCCGTGTCCTCGGTCGAGAACCCCATGGCCAGGACCCCCACCTTGGAGCTCTGGGGATCCTCGTAGAAGATGGGGGTCAGCACCACCAGGGAATCCGGCCGGGAGATGACCTGCCCCACCGTGAGGCCGGTCTTGGGCTTCTCCTGGGTCAGCCAGCCGGGCACGTTGGGCGTGCTGTCCATGATCCGGCCGTCGGCATCGAACACCACGCTGAAGAGGAAGGCGGGCACCCGCTGCTGGACCCCCTGGAGGATGCGGGCCACCTCGCGGGGTTTCCCCCGGGACACATGGGGGCCCAGGGCGAAGCTCGCCGTCTCCGCCACCTGGCGGTTGCTGAGGGCCGCGTGCTCCTGGACCAGCTCCCGGACCCAGGCCGGGTAGATGATCACGTTGAAGAGGATGAACCCCAGCACCAGCATGCTGATCACCAGGGTCAGCTTGGTCTTGATGGAGGCCCGGAACATGGGTGGGGGGATCCTGAGTCAGGTCGTCGAGGGGGAGGGTCCCCTCCATCCTACAGCTTGAAGCGGTTCACCTCACGGTTCAGGAGGTTCACCTGGACGTTCAGGCGGTCCACGAATTCCGCCGAGGCGGCCACCGCCTCGTCCCCCTGCTGGGCCATGTTCAGGATCTGGTCCATGGTGCCTTTGAGGCTCAGGATGTGGTCCTCGTGCCGGGCCAGGATCTCGTGGAGGCTGGCGGCCAGGGCCCGCACCCGCTCCATGGCGCGGGCGATCTCGTCACTCCCGACGCTCTGTTCCTGGGTGGAGTCCCGCACCACGCTGGTGGCCTCCCGAACGTTCATGGCCAGGGAGAGGATGTAGTTGCTGGTGGCCTGCTGCTCCTCCATGACCGAGCGGATGGTCTCGGCCTGGCCGTAGATGTTCCGGTTCGCATCATGGATGAGGCTGGCGTGTCCGGCCTGCTGGCGGGTCTCGGTGAGGATGAGCTCCACGACGCTGTCCGTCTCGCTCACGCTCTCCAGGATCACCTGCAGGGTGCCCTCGCTCTGGGCCACGGAGTCGGCCCCCTCCTTCACGGCGTCCAGGCCACGCTCCACCTGCTCGAAGGCCGAACGGATGGTGGTCTGGAAGGTCTCGATGATCTTCTGGACTTCGCGGGTGCTCCCCGAGGTCCTCTCCGAGAGCTGCTTGATCTCGTCTGCGACCACGGAGAAGCCCTTGTTCTGGCTGCCCTCGTCCTGCGCCGCCACGATGGCCGCGTTCAGGGCCAGCATGTTGGTCTGCTGGGTGAGGCCCTCGATGCTCCCCACGATCTTGGCCATCTCGGTGCCCATGAGGAGCAGGTTCCGGGTCGTCCCCTGGAAGTCCTGGACCACGCCCTCGATGATGCGCATCTTCTCCTGGTTCCGGCCGGCGAGCTCCATGCCCCGGGCCGCGTTCTCGAGCACCTTCTTGGCGTAGCGGCGGGCGATCTTGATGCTGTCGTCGATGGCGGAGGTGCTCTGCTCCAAGCTCTCGGCGAACTCCCGGGTGTGCTCCGCCTGGGCCACCAGCTGATCCGTGTTCTTGCCCACGCTCTTGATGGCGGTGTCGAAGTCCCGGATGGCGCTCGTGATGCCATCGACCACGAGCATCAGGCTGTCCATGCTCTTGTTGATCTGCTGGATGCTGGCGGCCATCTCGATGGTGGTGGCGTTGGTGCTTTCCGCGCTGAGGCTCAGCTCCATGGAGGAGGCGCTGATGTTCACGCTGGTCTCGCTGAGCTCCTGGACGCCCGTGTTGAAGCCCTCGATGAGCTCCCGCTGCCCCTGGGTGGCCCGGCGCACCCCCTCCGCGGAGCCGTGGATGGCCGACGCGGCGTTCCCGAGGTCCACGCTGGCCCCCCGGATCGAGACGACCATCCCCTTGAGGCTGCCGACCATCCGATCGAAACCCGAGGAGAGGTCCTCCACCTCGTCATCGCAATAAATCGGACGGATCCGGTCGATGCGCCCCTCACCCACCCGGGCCGTGTTGAAGGTCAGGAGGCGGATCGGATTCTGGATGTCCTTGAGGATCACCAGCATCAGGTACATGAAGAAGCTGATCCCGAGCCCGAAGAGGAGCAGGTTCGGGCTGAGGGACTTCCACACCTGCCCGGCATAGACGCTCTCGGGCACGTGAACCGCGAGCTCCGAGCCGTCGGCCAGGGGCGTGCGGACGATGATGTCGCCCACGTTGATCTGCTTGGGGACGGATCCCAGCGTCCGGCGCCCCTCGGACGCGGGCAGGGTGAGGTAGACGTTGCCCCCCACGCCCGTCCTGAGGGTCAGCAGGAAGGCCTCCTGATCCTCCAGGGGCACGTGCATGTCCCGGACCAGGGTCATCTCCTCCATGAAGGCCTTGGCCTGATTCCGGACATAGCCTTCGACGTTCTGGCGGAGACTCGACTGGAGCGTCAGCCCCGAGAAGAGGACGACCAGGAGGAGGGCCCCGGACATGTTCGCCACGACGCCCATGCCGATCTTGGAACGGAGGCTCACGCGGAGTCGCGCCGGGTGGTCCCGGAACTCGGGCCGGGTGGCGAGGAGGGCGTGCAGGGGCACCATGTTCTGCTTCGCCAGGAAATACTGGGTGATGCCCCCCATCCCGACCATGGTGCAGAGGAGCAGGAAGACCACCAGGCTGTTCCAGGCCCCCTGCCCCATGGCCAGCCTGAGGCCGAGGTAGGCGACCACCCCGAGGCAGATGCCGGTGAACACGGAGAGCAGGGCGGCGCTCTGGGGGAACCGCGTCAGGGCCGCATACATCTCGGGCCCCAGGCTGCCCCGCTTCTTCAGGCCATCCATGAGGTGCTGCACATGCTTCCGGGCGATGAAGATCATCAGGGCGCAGGCCCCACCGAAGGACAGCAGCAGCCCCGGGATCTGGCTCCGGGTACCCAGGCCCGCCAGGAGGAAGATCAGCACCGCCACGAGGGTGCTGGTCCCCCAGACCACGGTGATGGCCACCTTCAGGCGATGGGAGATCTCCGCCAGGACCGAGGGCAGGCCCTCGATGGGGGCCTCACTCTGGGAGGAGGAGGTGGAACCGGGCTGCGCCATATGGCCGCGTTTCGGCCAAACGGAGGCCCGGCTGTAATTCCAGATCCGTGGCCCGATCGGTCTCCACCACCACGACCCCGTCCTCCCGGACCCATCCCCGGAGGCGGGCCGCCAGCTTCATCCAGTCCGCCTGGGCTTGGGCGTAGGGGGGATCCAGGAAGACCACCGCCTGGCGGGGGAAGGCATCTGGAGCCAGCTTCAGGGCATCTGTCTTCAGGGCCTGCACTTCAGTGCCCCGGAGGTTCCGCTGGAGGCAGGACCACCCGGGCTCCCCCGCCTCCACGCAACTGACGGGACCATATCCGCGGGACCAGGCCTCCAGCCCGACGGCGCCCGTGCCCGCGTAGAGGTCCAGGAACGGACCCTGGGGCCAGCGCTGGAGGATGCTGAAGAGGGCCTCACGGGCCCGGTCGGAGGTGGGTCGGACCCTCAGGTCCCCCTCGGGCGGGGCGATGAGCACCCGCCCCTTGAGGGATCCGGCGATGATGCGCATGGCGGACCCCGGGGGTCAGTAGGCCCACTTCAGGAGGGCGCCACCCCAGGTGAAGCCCGCTCCGAAGGCCGCCAGGATGACGTGGTCGCCCTTCCGCATCCGCCCCTGCTCGAAGGCCTGGTGGAGGGCCGTGGGGATCGTGGCGGCGGTGGTGTTGGCGTAACGATCGATGTTTACCATCATCCGTTCCTCGGGCAGTTCCAGGCGCTTGGCCGCCGCATCCATGATCCGGGTGTTCGCCTGGTGGGGAACGAACAGCTTGAGTTCCTCCGGGCGGACCCCGTTCCGGTCGAGCATGAGGCGGGCCGCCTCGGCCATCCGGGGCACCGCGTTCTTGAACACGTCCTTCCCGTGCTGGACGACGTAGTGCTCCTTGTTGGCGATGGTCTCGGCACTGGGGGGCTTCTTCGAGCCGCCTGCCGGCATGAACAGGAAGCAGCCACCCCCGCCATCCACCCGGTGTTCGAAGTCCAGCAGGCCCAATCCTTCCGGAACCTCTTCCACGATCACCGCGCCGGCGGCATCGCCGAACAGCACCGAGGTGGTGCGGTCCTCCATGTTCAGGATGGAGCTCATCACATCGACCCCCACCACGGCCACGCGCTTGTGGGTGCCGCTGGCCACCAGGCTGCACCCGGTGGTGAGGGCATAGAGGAACCCGGAGCACGCCGCGGAGATGTCGAAGCCGTAGGCCTTCGTGGCCCCGATCCCGTGTTGGACCAGGCAGGCCGTGGCCGGGAAGAGGTGATCCGGGGTGACCGTGGCCACGAGGATGGCGTCCAGGTCATCGGGGCCGATCCCACGGCGCTCCAGCGCCATCTTCAGGGCCGGGATGGCCAGCTCGGATGCCCCGGTCCCCGGCTCCACCCAGCGCCGCTGGGAAATGCCCGTGCGGGTCCGGATCCACTCGTCGTTGGTCTCCATGGACTTGGAGAGGTCGTCGTTGGTGACGACCCGTTCGGGGTAGTGCTGTCCAGTGGCGGTGATGCCCACGGGACGGGCCAGGCGACGGGTCAAAGCGGCCTCCAGGAAACCTCGCGCCGCCTCAGCGGCGCAAAGCTTGATTGTGCAGGAGGCTCAGCAGCTTTTCCACATCCAGTACGCCGTGGCTATGGCCCGATAACCGCCGCCTATGCCCGAGGAGGACATTCCAGGCATCCCCCCGCTTGAGGCCCACCTGGGTGGTGCCCTCGACGGCGCGCACCTCCAGCACCCGCTCCAGGGGGATGCCCAGACGCCGCTTCAGCACCGCGATGAGGGCGATGGGGGCGCCCTCCACCCCGAAGTCGCGCCAGGAGAGGATGGGTAGGGGTTCCCCATGGAGGGCCACCACCCCCGCCAGGCCGGGCGTGGCCGGCGGGAAGGGGTGGATCGCTTCGGCGGGCACCACCTCCTGGAGGTCCTCGGCGGGGATCCAGAGTTCCCGGTCCCCGACGGCGGCCCGGAGCACGAGCGCGCGGTCATGCATGGGCCACCCGCTTCACCAGGCTTTCCATGCCCAGGCCCACCAGCTCCTCTGGATCCAGGCCCCAGAGGGCCCCCTGGTCCGTGAAGCTCACCCCGATGAGGCCCGGGAGGCGGGCGTGCTCCGGAAGCCCGCGCAGGAGGACTTCCCCCCGGTCCAGGATGGCATCCACCCCAAGGGCCAGCTCGATGCCCGTGGCGGCCGTCGCCGCCTGCATGGCCACCACCACCAGGGTGCGTTGGCCCTCCGGCGGATCGGGCCGGCCCATGCAAGCCTGAAGGCTCTCGAAGGTCAGGTCGCGACCGAGCACCTTCACGCGTTCCCCACCGCGGAGGGGCTGGGCCAGGGTCTGCACCCGCACCACGCTGCTAATGGGGATGCCGAACAGGTGCCCCCCCGCCCGCACCTTCAGGCAGGCCACGATGGCCTTGGCCATGGGGAAGGTGAGGCGGATGAGGCTGCCCCGCTTCCACTCGCTGCTGAGGTGGACCTCCCCTCCCAGGCGCTCGATCTCCTCCCGCACCGCATCCATGCCGACACCGCGGCCGCTGATGCTGCCCGCCTGATCACGGGTGGTGAAGCCCGGCTCGAACACCATCCTGTGGAGCTGATCGGCCGTGGGCTCGTCCTCTGGGCGGATGAGCTTGAGCTTCCGGGCCTTGGCCTCGATGCGCTCCAGATCGAAGCCCCGCCCGTCGTCCCGGATGTCGAAGCGCAGCACCCGCCCCTTCTGGGTGGCGCTGATTCGGATGCTCCCCTGCTCGGACTTCCCCAGGGCCTTCCGTTCCTCCGGCGTCTCCAGGCCATGGTCGAAGGCATTCCGGATGAGGTGCACGAAGGGCTCGATGAGCTTCCCCACCAGGGCCCGCTCCAGCTCCAGGTCCCCGCCGGTGAACACCAGCTTCACGGGCTTGCCCAGTTCCCGGCTGAGGGACTTGAGCAGGGGATCCAGCCGCTGGAAGAAGGAATCGACCTTCACCATCCGCATCTGGAGCATGGTGCGCTGCAGGCCCAGGAGCCGGCCCGCCATGGCCTCGAGGTAGGGCTCCGCCCCGGGGTTGCCCGTCCGATGGGACCACTGGTGCAGCTCGTCGGAGATCTGCAGGGCCTCCTCGACCTCTGACTCCAGGGCGCTCAAGGTGGCCACGGGCAGCCGGATGAGCTCCACCTCCTGGCTCGGCGCGGCCACCGGCTCCGGGGAAGGCTCCGGGGGGGTGGGGGCCGCGGGGGTCGTTTCCGGCACCGGGGTCTGCAGGGCGGCAGGCACCCGGGCGCCATCGGCGAGCACCCGGAAGCTGCGGAGGGCGCCGTCCGGCAGGGACAGGGGAGAGAGGTCCAGGACGGGCGCCGCCACCACGACGAGGAACCCCAGCTGGTCCGGTGCATCCGGGAGGTCCACGGGCAGGGTGGAGATGATCTCGCCCTGCACGGAGAGCACTTCCGTGACATGGCGGATGATGTCGTCGAACACATCGAAGCCCAGGCCCAGCTCCAGGGCATGGATGGGGATCCCATCCTGGAGGGAGACCGTGATGCGCCGGCGTTCCTCCTCCGCGAAGGCCTTCCGCTGGGCCTCGGGTAGGTCGAGGAGGTGGCTGAGGTCCACCGTGCCCTCGTCGCCGAGCCGCGCCAGGGCTTCCAGCTCCCCCAAGGGCTTGCGCAGGCGGTGGAGGTAATCCTCAGGCTCGGGGCGCCCCCGTCTCAGGTCGGAGAAGCCCGCCTCCAGGGCGTCGATCCCCCCTTCCAGCGTGTCCATCAGGCCATCCGTGGACCGGAGCTTCCCCTTCCGGATGAGGTCGAACAGGTCCTCCATGCGGTGGGCCGCACGGGCGAAGGATGGGAAGCCCACCATGCCGGCCATCCCCTTGAGGGTGTGCGTGGCCCGGAAGAGGGCGTTCACAGCCTGCTGGACCTGATGGGCCGCCTGGGTGGCCCGCAGCGCGGCCAGATGCGCCCTCGCCTGGGAGAACAGGTCCTCCCATTCCGCCCAGATCTCTTCGAGGGGCTGCTCGGCCAAACGGGGACTCCTCGACTTCCCTATCGGCGGGTGGGCCCGGGGCCCAAATCCTGGGAAACTGGCCCCATGCGCACCCTCGCCGTCCTCCCCTCCCGCTTCGCCGCCACCCGCTTCCCCGGGAAGCCCCTGGCCCCCATCGCCGGGAAGCCCATGATCCGCTGGGTCTACGAGGCCGCCCAACGGGCCGAGGGGGTGGACCGGGTGGTGGTGGCCACGGACGACGACCGCATCGCGGCCGAGGTCCGGGGCTTCGGGGGCGAGGCCGTGATGACCGACAGCGCCCTTCCCTCCGGCACCGACCGCACCGCCGCCGCCCTCGCGGCCCTGGAGGCCCAGGGGGAGCGCTTCGAGTGCGTGCTCAACATCCAGGGTGATGAGCCCGCCATGCACCCCGAAACGGTGGCCAGCGTGGTGGCCCTCATGCGGGACAACCCGGACCTGCCCATGGGCACGGCCGCGTGCCCCTTCGCCAACGCCGACGAGCTGTTCAATCCCAACGCGGTGAAGGTGGTGGTGGACGACCGCCTCCGGGCCCTCTATTTCAGCCGCAGCCCCATCCCCTACATCCGGAACGGCAAGGTCTTCGAGCCGGACTTCCGCCCCTGGATGGCCCCGGAGCAGCTGGCCCTCTTCCAACGGCACCTGGGCCTCTACGCCTATCGGCCCGACACCCTGCGGGCCTTCACCGCCCTGCCCCCCCACCCCCTGGAGCTCACGGAGATGCGGGAGCAGCTCCGGGCCCTGGCCGCGGGCCTCGCCAACGGCGTGGCCCAGACCCCCCACCGGAGCCGGGGGGGGGATGTCCCCGCGGATGTGGACGCGGCGGAAGCGCTCCTTCGGTCACGCGGCTGGGCTTGATACCATCGTAGGTTCGAGTGGTCTTTGATCCCCTGACTGGAGTTCCCGTGTCCCACCACAAAGTCATCATCGTTGGCACCGGCCCCGCGGGTTACACCGCCGCGCTCTACACCAGCCGCGCGAACCTGGCCCCCCTCGTCTTCGAGGGCGCCCA
>CAZVKM010000111.1:0-10953 GCA_964627685.1 uncultured Solibacteraceae bacterium
AGCTGTTGGTCACGTCCTGCACGAGGATGTCCACGAAGGGCTGGTCCGTGGCCGCATGGCCGGCGTTCTGCATGACGGCGGCCCAGTAGAAGGTGACCTTGGGGACGGCCACATCGGCGGGGACCGTGATGTCCTGGTACATCCGGCTGATGTGGGCCCCGGTGGCGGGGTTGTTCACCCGGAAGGCGGTGGTGCCATCGAAGACCCGGGGGATGCTGGTCACGTTGGTGTCGGTGCCCACGGTGACGAGGGCGCTGTCCACGCTGCCCCCCGACCAGGTGATGGCGTAGCTGTTCATCTGACCATCCGTCGAGCTGAAGGTGGCGCTGGCCGGATAGGCCACGAGGGCATTGCTCCCCTGCTGCAACGTCCAGGGGGCGCTGCTCCCGGTCTCGAAGCAGATGTTCGGGAACCAGGCTGTGCGTCCCGTCTCCTTCACGTTGAACTCGAGGTAGCCCGTGTAGGAGAAGGTGGGATCGCAGGGGTTGGTGGTGGTCTCAAGGGCGATGCGGGTCCCGTAGGGATCCACCAGGGCCGGGATGGTGAAGGAGAAGCTGCTCCCGGAGAGGGCCACCGCGGTGCGGGCGCCCCCGTTCTGGCTCCAATAGATGTGCGTGGCCGTGTCGCTGCCGTTGGCGATGGATCCGGTGACGTTGACGCTGCTGGCGCTGGCGACGGAGATCAGACCGCCCCCGGCAACGGTTCCGGAGCCGCCGACATCGGACACCGTGAGGGTGGCGAAGGGGGGCGTCGACCAGGCCCCGGTGGCCCCGGCGAGCACGCGCTCATAGTCGGACAACCGGTGGATGCTCGGCTGGCCTTCGAAGGCGTACTGGGTGAAGGTGGGCACATAGCCGGAGGCCCGGTCGTAGCTCGTGAAGGCCCCTGTGCCGCTGTTCCAGGTGATGGTGAGGGGCATGCCGGGGTAGTTGGGATCCAGCACGCTGAACTTGCCGGTGCCGACGTTGTAGCCGGTCACCACGGTGGTGGTCGCGTTGTCCACCGCCGGTCGGGCCTCGCCCATCAGGAAGATCTGGGGCTGGCCCGTGACCTGGAGTCCGGTGATGAGGGCCAGCCCCGTCTGGAGGTTCGTGAGGCTGTAGCCGCTCTGGGTCCACAGGTCGTGCCAGGTCTCCAGGGTCCCGTTGGCCAGACGGCTGATGAGGGCCCGGGCGCTGACGTCGTCGGCCGTGGAGTTCACATCCCCTTCCCGGAAAAGCGAGTAGAGGCCTGCATTCCCATTGGCGGCCTTGGCCATCCCGAAGTACCAGGAGGCGAAGGCGCCCATGCCCAGGGAGGATCCCCCTGGATCATCGAAGATGCCCTGGTTGGGCTGGTACCAGCTGTCGGTGGTGGCCACGAAGCCCGGGGCCTGGCTGGAGAGGGTGGTGCTGAGGCCGGGGATCGCGACGATGGTGTAGGTGCCGGGCAGGAGGGTGGTGAAGGTGATGGTCTGGGCCCCCGCATTGAAGGACTTCAGGCCCACGGCCACCCACTTGCCATAGGCGGGGTCCCAGTAGAAGGGCACCGGCACATCGGAACCCCCGAGGCCCGACCCGTCGTAGGGCAACGTCACGGTCATGGGCTTCCGGAAGGGGTAGCCCACCGTGCTGCTGAAGGTCCAGGGATCGGACACCGCCACGGCGCTTCCCGTGAGGGCGCCAGGCTGGGGACTCCCCACACCACGGCTCACGGTGAGGTTCGTGCTGGCGCAGACGGCATTGCCCTGGTTGGGCACGACCACCTGAAGGCCCGTGAGCGGATCTCCGGGGTTGGGATAGGTGTAGGTGGTCCCGGTGGTGGGGACCGCGAAGGTCACGCTGTTGGGTGGGGTGGCCACCACGGTGACGGTGGCGGTGGAGGTCCGGCTGTCCCCGTTGGCGTTGGTCACGGTGAGGGTGTAGGTGGTGTTCCCGGTGGAAGCGTAGGTTCCCGTCGAGAGGCTCCCGCCGGAGCCCACGGTGCCGAAGCCGTGATCGATCACGCCGGTCCCGCCCGAGAAGATGGCGGTCAGGCTGGAGGCCTGGCCCACGCTCACGGTCACGGGATTGGCCGTCAGGTTGGCGGTGATGGGCGACAGCACGGTGATGCTCAGGACCTGCTGGGCGCTCCCGGCCCCATTGGTCCCCGTGATGGTGACGGAGAAGGAGCCCGAAGCCGTGGGAGTGCCTGTGATGAGACCGGTTCCAGTGTCCAGGGACAGGCCTCCCGGCAGGGCGCCCGACGTCACCGCGTAGCTGGTGGGGGTCCCTCCGGTGGGGTTGGGCGCATTGGAGGGGATCGCGAATCCGCTGGTGTAGGTGGTGGGCGAGGCATAGCCCAGCGCCGTGGGGGCCGTGACCGAGATGGTGTAGGTGACGTTCGCCGAAGCGGTGCGCGTGCCGTTGGTCGCCGTGATCGTGAAGCTGCTGCTACCGGGCACCGTGGGGGTCCCGGTGAGGGTGCCATCCCCATTCAGGGTGAGGCCGGTGGGCAGGCTGCCCGAAGTCAGGGCGTAGGTGGTGCCCACCCCGGTGGTGCCGTTGCTCAGGGAGGGGCTCTGGGTCGCGATGGCGGCATTGGAGGGGAAGGTCTGAGGCGTGGGGTAGCTCAGCCCCAGGGTGGTCGTGGCCTCCACCACAAAGGTCGGACTGGCCGTGGCGGTGCGGGTGCCGTTGGTGGCCGTGATGGTGAAGCTGCTGGGCCCCTCCACCGTGGGCGTGCCGGTCACGGTGCCATCCGCGTTCAGGATGAGGCCCGCCGGCAGGCTGCCGCTGGTCACCGCGAAGGTGGTGGTGACGCCCGAGGTGGCGTTCCCCACCGTCGGCGTCTGGGTCGCGATGGCACTCCCCACGGGGAAGTAGCGCGGCGTGGGGTAGCTGAGCCCAAGGGCCGCGGAGCTCTCCACCGTGAAAGTGGGCGTGGCGGTGGCGGTGCGCGTGCCATTGGTCGCAGTGATGGTGAAGGTGCTGACGCCCTGGGTGGTGGGCGTCCCCGTGATGGCCCCGGTGCCGGCGTTCAGGACGAGGCCTGCAGGCAGGCTTCCCGAAGTGACCGCGAAGGTGCTGCCGACCCCGGGGGTCTCCTGGGTGACCGTGGCCGCCTGCGAGGGGATGGCCACTCCCTGGGTGAAGAACCGCGGCGACACGTAGCTCAGGGTCAACGCCGTCGTGTCCTCCACGATGTAGGTGGGCGTGGACGAGGCGGTGCGCGTGCCGTTGGTGGCCGTGAGGGTGAAGGTGCTCACCCCGGCGGTGGTGGGGGTTCCCGTGAGGGCGCCCGTGCCGGGACTCAGGGTGATCCCCGCCGGCAGGGTGCCGGCCGTGAGGGCCCAGGTGGTGGACACCCCCGGGGTGAGGGCGCCCATGCTGGGGCTCTGGCTGGGGATGGCCGCCCCTCGCGGGAAGAACTGGGGGGAGGCGTAGCTCATCGTCATGGGCGAGCTGGACACCACGGTGTAGGTGGGGGTGGAAGTCGCCACCCGGGCGCCGTTGGTGGCCGCGATGGTGAAGGGGTAGACACCCGGCGTGGTCGGCGTTCCCGTGAGCGCCCCGGTGGTCGGATGGAGGCTGAGGCCGGGCGGAAGGGCGCCTCCCCCGAGCACGAACGTGGTGGGGACTCCGGAGGTCACATTGGTCAGGGTCGGGTTCTGGGTGGCCATGGCCGTCCCCTGGGTGAGCTCCAAGGGGGTGGCGTAGCTCAGGGTGAGGGCGCTCGAAGGCGTCACGATGTAGGTCGGCACGGCGGAGGCGACACGGGTGCCATTGGTCAGCACGACCACGAAGGGGTAGACCCCGGGCGTGGTGGGAGTGCCGGTGATCGTGCCATCCGGGTTCAAGGTGAGGCCTGGCGCCAGGGTCCCCGATCCGAGCGCATAGCTGGAGCTGAGGCCCGGGGTCAGCGGCGAGGTGCTGGGCGCCTGGGTCGCGATGGCGGTGCCGACGCTGAAGGTGAGGGGGGTTGGGTAATTCAGCGTGAGGTTCCCCGACGGCAGGATCGTGTAGACCAGGTCCGCCTGGGCCGATCGACTCCCGTTGGTCGCCGTCACGGAGAACCCATAGACACCCGCCGTGGTGGGGATGCCTCCGATCACCCCCGTGGTGGGATTCACCGCGAGCCCGGGAGGAAGCCCCGCCACGGCGGGGAGGTTGACCGGTGAGCCCTTCACCTTCGGGATGAAGGCCCCGGTGAGGGCGTACCCGACCGGCACTCCGGGAGTGGCGTAGGTGAGGGTTCCGGGCTGGTCGGGAATGACCGTGACCGCCTGGAAGGTCATGGGCGTGCTGTAGGAGAGCGCCATGGGCTGGGAGGGCAGGACGGTCACGGTGATCGTCTGCCGGACGTGGTTCGCCGAATTGCCGCCCTGGGCTTCAAAGGTGTAGACGCCGGGCGTGGTGGGCGTGCCCGTGATGTGGCCCGTGGTGGGATCCATGGAGAGGCCCGGGGGCAGGGTGCCGCTGGTCACCCCATAGGTCACCGGAGTCCCGCCCGTCGGATTGGGCAGGTTCGCCGAGATCGGCGTACCTGCGGTGTAGGTCAGGTTCGTCTGGTAGTTCAGCCCTAGGATCGAGGTCTGGGTCCCGCATTCCGCGCACCACTTCGAGCTTGAGCAGCTCAGGGACCCGATGCCGATCGCGCCGATCAGCAGGAGGGAAGAGAGGGCGTGGCGGGCGATCATGGAGGCTCCCGGAGTCATCCTGGTTCAGAGGGAGAATCGGAAGCCCATTCGCAGGCGTTGAATTTAGGACAGTTAGGCTTATTTGATCAGGTATTTTATGCCCCAGAATTCCCCCTCGACGGGTCCGGAACCCATGGGGGACACACCGCATTTCTCCCACATGCGTCCCATGATGTTCCTCGCCTTCGGCCTTCCCCTCCTCGCCCAGGGCCTGCCCGAACCTGGGGCCGATCCCCGCCTGCGGTCCCGCCTCCAGGCGGGACTGACCCTCGATCCCATGGCGGCCTGGCGCGCCTACCTGCAGGAAGGCACCCCCATGGCCGTGGTCGAGGTCGTGGCCACGTACACGGAAGCGGAACGCCACGAGATGGCCCTGCAGGAGAGCCTCGAAATGCTGCGGGCCGACCTGCACGAGCTCTATGGCCTCTATGGGTCGGCGCTCACCCGGGAGCACCGCGTCGCCCTCCTGGGCGACAGCCCCGTCCGGGTCTATCCCCTGGGCCGGCCCATGCGCCGCTGAGGCCGAAGCGCCCTCAGGAGGAAGGCTGCAGCTCCCGCCGCAGCGCATCAAGCCAGGCCTTCAGCACGAAGGCCGTGGCTCCCCACAGGGGGATCTCGGGCAGCTCGAGGCGCGGCACCTCCAGGCTGAGGTCCTTCCGGGTGAGCCACTCCCAGGTCCATGGCGCGTCCAGCAGGGGGAGGATCGGCAGGAGGAGAGCCCGCTCCAGCTCGGAGCCCACCTCGAAGGCCGGCTCAGAGGCCTCCCACCGGAAGAGCACCGGCGTGAAGCGGGTGCGGGCCTTGGCCACGCCATCCGGAAAGCAGCCCAGCTCCCAGAGCCCCTCGGTGAGCCCCAGCTCCTCCGCCAGCTCACGGCGGGCCGTGTGGGGGAGGTCGCGATCCGTGGGCTCCACCATGCCTCCGGGCAGGGCCAGCTCCCCGGGATGCTGAGGTGCGGTGCGCCCACGCTGGACCAGCACCAGCCGGCGGGCCCCTTCGGCATCGCCATGGAGCACCAGGGCCACGGCCGCCCTCCGCCCGTCCTCGGGGATGCGCTGGCTGATCTTGAAGGGCGCCCCGCTCCGGTAGGCCCCCCGCAGGGTGGCTTCGATGGCACCCCACGCGACCGGCGGGGCTTCCGCCGGGGGCACCCAGACCGCGGTGCTCACTTGATCTTCCCGAACACGGAGCCCCGCACCCGCTCCACGCTGAAGACCCCCCGCACGCGCCGCAGGGCATGGGTCAGCTCCACGAGGTGGTCCCGGTTCCGGACGCGCAGGGCGATGTGGAAGAGCCCGCCGCCCTCCTCCGAGGCCGCGGCATGGAAGCGCTGCATGTTGATGCCCAGCTTCTGGACCGACTCGCTGATGGCCGCCACCATCCCGGGACGGTCCTCGGTGGCCAGGGCGAGTTCGGTGTCGTAGCTCCCCTTGGAGGCCGCGCCCCAACTCACGTTGATGCGGCGCTCGGGGTGGAGGGTCTCCGCCTGCATCTGCGGGCAACTCTCCCGGTGGATGGCCACGCCCCGGGTGCGCGTGACGTAGCCGATCACCTCATCGCCCCACACCGGCTTGCAGCACTGGCCGAGGTAGTAGAGCACGCCCTCGGTGTCGTCCACGACGATGGCGTCGGACTCGGCCTTCCCCGGATCCCCCTTGTAGCGCTGCCGCTCCGGCTCGGGCAGGAAGGGATCGATGAACTTCTGGACGGACACGCGGCCGAAGCCCACGCCCGCGAAGAAGGCGTCCCAGCTGGCGTGCTTGAGCTCCGCCAGCCGCTCGTCGAAGCGGGGCTTGAGCAGGGTGTCGTCGGCCCGGAGCCCCACGCCCCGCAGCTCGCGCTCGAAGCGCTCCCGCCCCATCTGGATGGCGTGCCGGCGCTCCTCCTCGCGGATGAAGGCCTGGATCTTGGACTTGGCCCCGGCGCTCTTGACGATGCCCAGCCAGTCCCGACCCGGCTTGTGATCGGGCCGCGTGAGGACCTCCACCCGGTCTCCATTCTGGAGAGGGGTGCGGAGGGGCACCATGCGTCCGTTGACCTTCGCCCCGAAGCAGCGATGCCCCACCTCCGTGTGGATGGCATAGGCGAAGTCGATGGGGGTGGAGCCCTCGGGCAGGCTCTTGAGGTCCCCCTTGGGGGTGAACACCTGGATGCGGCCGAAGGAGAGCTCGCCCTTGAGGTTGGCCACCAGATCCCGGCTGTCGCGGCTGTCCTGGTGGAGCTCCACCATGCGGCGGAGGAAGGCCACCTGGTTGATCTCCGTGCGATCGGCGATCCGGCCGTCCTTGTAGGTCCAGTGGGAGGCGATGCCGTTCTCCGCGGACTCGTGCATCACCTTGGTGCGGATCTGCACCTCGAAGGCATCGCCGGAGTCCAGGAGCACGCTCGTGTGGATGCTCTGGTAGCCGTTGTCCTTGGGGAGGCTGATGTAGTCCTTGAAGCGGCCCGGAATGGGCTTGAAGAGGCTGTGGACCAGGCCCAAGGCCGTGTAGCAGCTGGGCCGATCGGGGCAGATGATGCGGTAGGCGAGCCAGTCGTGGATGTCCTCCACCGCCTTCCCCTGGAGGTCCATCTTCTTGTAGAGGCCGAAGAGGTGCTTCACCCGGCCCGCGACCTGGGCCCGGATGCCGCTCTGTGACAGGACGGCCTCCAGGAGCAGCCGCGTCTCCTCCACGGTGTCGGCCAACTTCTCCTGCTTGGCCCTCACGACGCCTTCGAGCTGGGCGTAGGAGACGGGCTCCAGCTGCCGGAACGCGAGGTCCTCCAGCTCCATGCGCACGGCCCCCATGCCCAGCCGGTTGGCCAGGGGGGCGTAGAGCTCCAGCGTCTCCCGCGCGATGCGGCGGCGCTTGTCCTCACGCATCACCCCGAGGGTCTTCATGTTGTGCAGGCGGTCGGCCAGCTTCACCAGCAGCACGCGCACATCCTTGCCCATGGCCACCAGCAGCTTCCGCACGTTCTCGGCGTTGAGCAGGTGCTTGTCGGTGAAGGCCAGCTTGCTCATCTTCGTGAGGCCATCCACGATCTCGGCGGTCTCCTCGCCGAACTGGGCCCGGACCTCGCCCAGGCTCATGAGGGTGTCCTCCACGGTGTCGTGGAGCATGCCGCAGGCCACGCTGACGGCATCGAGGCGCCACTCGGCCAAGCTCTCCGCCACGGCGAGCGGGTGGAAGAAATAGGGTTCCCCGCTCTTCCGCTTCTGGGAGGCGTGCATGTCCCGGCCCACACGGAAGGCCTTTTCGAGGAGCGCCACATCCCCCTTGGGATGGTGACGCCGGAAGGCCGCCACCACCCGGGCGAAGGCCCCATCCAGGGTCAGGCACTCCACCTCGCCGCAGGCCACGTCCTGGCGGCCCGGGTCGTGCTGGCCCGAGGGATCTCCGGGCGCGGAGACAGAATCCCCATGCGGGGAGTCCGACACCGGCGGCTGGACCCCGTCACCCATGGCTGGATTGTGGGGCAGGAAAGCCTTTCATGCCAGGGTTTGCAAGAATTCATCCGCATTTCCCCCAAGGAGGGGCCGGCGCCAGCCCCTTCAGGGCCGGAAGGACACGGCGAGGGGGAGCCAGAGGTCGAGGGTCGAGCCCTGCCCCAGGTGGTTCTCCAGGTGAGCCGCCCCGCGCATCTCCTTCACCAGCGCCGCCACGGTGGGACCCGGGGCCTCCGCCCCGCCCCCCGGCGCTCCGAAGCCCGCCTCGGGCAGGCCCGCCAGGACCGACACGGGCCAGCCGGCCCCCGTGTCCTCCACCCTCAGCCGGGCCGCGGGGTTGCCATTGGGGAAGTGGGCTTCACGCAACGACAACCGGGACAGGCCCCGCCCCCCGGTGGCCTCCCGGACCTGGACCGCCAGGGCGAGGACCAGGCGATCGAAGCCCTCGGCCGGGCCGAAGGCCACCAGCGGCCCCTCCGGAAGCCCCAGGCTCAGGGGAAGCCCCTTCCCGAGGACCCGGTGAAGCGAGGGTTCCAGGCGCCTCAGCCGCTCCGCGGGCTCGTAAGGCCGAAACCGGAACCCCTCCCATTCCAGGGAAAGCGCCTCATCCACCACCGCCTCCGCCCGGCGGAGGGCGGTGGCCTGGGCGACCCGTTCCCCCGGGGGCACCTCCCGGCCCGCGGTCAGGGCCGAGGCGACCAGGGACCCATACCCCTGGAGCAGCGGCAACAGCTCCCGGAGGGCGGCTGCCAGCCGCGGAGGCAGGGTTTCCGTTGCGAGCAGGCGCTCTCCCTGGAGGACCATGTCCCCACAGCGGAAGGCGACCCCCTGGTCGCGACCGGGGAGGGAGGGGGTGCGGTTCCGTCCACGGGGCGCCTGGGGACGCGCGGCGGGACCGGAAGTCACGAACTGCATGGCACGTTCCTCTGGAAGCGGGGCGACCCGGGCCCGGTCCATCCGGGGCAAGCTCCAGCCTCCCCGGTCCGCCCATGACCTGATGCAGCGCGTTGTGACACGGTGTTGCACCGGGTCCATTCAGCGGCTGCCGTCCTCGTTCCACCCCAGCAGGCTCGCCCCGTAGCGATGCCCCATCACGTGGATGGGGACGTTCAGGACCGTGATCAGGGCCCCCGTGTCGCGGGCATAGGTCTGGACGCGGAAGATCCCCGGGGGGGCGTCGGCCTCCTTGAGGCTGCAGCCCCGCCTCCGGAACTCCGCGAGGGAGGCCTGGTCCCCCAGCTCCTCGGCTCCGGCCCCAAGCCCCACGCGGGCCCCCCGGATGAGCACCCGGTTGTCATGGAAGAAGCG
This sequence comes from uncultured Solibacteraceae bacterium, assembly GCA_964627685.1. Lineage (GTDB taxonomy): Bacteria > Acidobacteriota > Holophagae > Holophagales > Holophagaceae > JAFDVN01. The sequence continues at coordinate 9,396 of CAZVKM010000111.1, forward strand.
CTTCACCCGGTTGCCCATGAGGTCGGCCGCGGGATCCCCCGTGATGCCCTTCATGTAGGCCGAGTTGTGGATCGGCGCGTAGGCGTTCAGGTCCGTAGCCAGGGCGAAGATGAGGGCGGGGACCTGCAGGAGGACCTCATCGAAACAAGCCTGGAGGGCGACATCGACCCGGGCGTCGTAGGGGGTCGCGTACTTCATCGGAGTGAACCCTGCGGGGGGGACGCGGGACACGTCGAAGAGCCGGGCAAGATCCTGGATGCGGGCGCCTGTGATGGGTTCGTAGGTGAGCCCGCACACGTCCTCCACCCGGAGTTGGCCCTCCCGGATGGGCCGCTCGAGGATCTCGGCGGTGCGGCGGGCCAACGCCCGCCCCACCCCCAGCATGGCGTGGAAGAAGGTCCCGGTTTCCACCCGCCCCAGGAGCAGGTGCCCCTCCTCCGAGAGGCTGCCCAGCTCGAAGGCTTCGTGCGCGATGCGCTCCGTCTCCCCGTTCAGGCTCTCCAGCGCCTCCGCGGAGGCCGCCACGGAGCTCCCCAGGGAGCTGATCTCTTCGGACTGGTGCGCCAGCCTGCGGGCCACCTGGGTGATGTCGGAGGAGATCTGCGTGGTGGCCTGCTCCAGATCCCCGAAGGCCTGGCGCACCTCCTCGGATTGCTGGAAGGTCTGCCCAGCCAGCTCACGGCTCTGGTCCATGGCCGCCTGGGCCGGCTCGAGGTCCTTCCGGATGGCCTCCAGGATCACTTGGATCTCCTGGGTCTGCAGGGAGGTCCGCTCGGCGAGGCTCCGCACTTCGCCCGCCACGACGGCGAACCCCCGCCCTGCGGCTCCCGCATGGGCCGCTTCGATGGCCGCGTTGAGGGCCAGCAGGTGGGTGCGGCTGGCGATCTCCTCGATCACGGTGCTCACCGCGAGGATTCCCGAGAACTTCTCCACGAGGCTGCCCAGGCGGGCGGCTGTGACCTCCACCTGCTCCTGGAGGAGCCCCGAGCTCCGGGCCGAGGCCTCGCTGGTGCCCTGCCCCTGCTTCCCCAGGTCCGCCGCATGCCTTGCCTGCTCGGAGGCATGGTGGGAGGCCTCCGCCGCCTGGCGGATGTCCTCCGCGAAGACCTCTGCGGAATGGCGGATGTCCGTCACCAGCTGGTTCAGGTCCCGCCCCGACCGGTTCACCCGGCCCAGACTCAGCGACGTGCGGGCCGATCCGATGGCCGACCGGGAGAGGATCCGCTCCAGTCCCTCCAGCACTTCCCGGAGGTCCGCCTCCCCGTGTGCATCCGCCATATCAACCCTATCGCTTTCCCCCCTGGGGAACGGCGCCACCGGGCCCCGGGGGCTGGCCTTCCTTTCGGAAGCCCGGTGGGACGGCCTGAATCCCAACCTTCAGGCCCCGCTGGCGGGCGGCTCCGCCTTCGGATCCCCCGCCTCCCACACGAAAACGCCCACCTAGCGGTGGGCGATCCGTGGCGGAGAGAGAGGGGGATTCCCTCCAGGGCCACCCCTTCAGGGCGTCCCATCCGGCCGGCTGGCGGCTGCGCCCGGCCCTTCGCCTCCGGCGAACCGC
>CAZVKM010000112.1:0-10926 GCA_964627685.1 uncultured Solibacteraceae bacterium
ACCACGCCGCCGATGCTGTCGCTGTGGCCGTTGAGGTACTTGGTGGTGCTGTGGAAGACCAGGTCGGCGCCGAGGCTCAGGGGCTGCTGGTTGAAGGGGGTGGCGAAGGTGTTGTCCACCGCCAGCACGCCCTTGAAGCCCGCGCCGTCCAATGCCTTTCGCACGCCCTGGATGTCGGAGAGCCCGAGCATGGGGTTGGTGGGGGTCTCCAGCATCACGAGCTTGGTGTTCGGCTTCAGGGCCGCGGTGAGGGCCGCCAGGTCGCTGGTGTCCACCTGGGTGTAGGTCAGCCCGAAGCGCTTCATGATCTTGTCCACCAGCCGGTAGGTGCCGCCGTAGACGTTATGGCCCAGCACCAGGTGGTCGCCGCCATCCAAGAGCTCCAGGATGGCCTGGGTGGCCGCCAGGCCCGAGGCGAAGGCGATGCCGTGCTTCGCGCCCTCCAGGGCGGCGAGGTTGCCCTGCACCGCGTCCCGGGTGGGGTTGCGCGTGCGGGCGTACTCGAAGCCCTTGTGCTGGCCCAGCCCCTCCTGGAGGTAGGTGCTGGTGAAGTAGACCGGGGTCATCACCGCCCCGCTGAGGAGGTCGGGGGCCTGGCCGGCGTGGACGCAACGGGTGTCAAAGCGGCTCTGTTCGTTCATCCTTCCAGGATCCTCCCGGAGGGTCGAAATGCCTAGGGTCGCCCGATGTTTTCCCACCTTCCTGGTCCTGGCGGCCGCCCTCGCTTGTCGAACCGACAAACCGGTGGATCAGGCCAAGCAGTCCCTCACCGCCGCCGCCCGGGCCCTGGAGGCGGGCGACCTGGCCGGAGGGACGGAGCTCCTGAGTCCCACCTTCCGGCTCGAGGGGCCCGAGGGGGACCTCGACCGGCCCCAGCTGAAGCTCTTCCTCCTGGGCCTGCTGCGGCAGGGGCGCCCGGGCATCCTCCTGCTCCACGTGGAGGGACGCGAGGTCGGTGAGGAGGTGACGCAGGAGGTGGAGGCGCTCCTCTCCTTCCAGGGGGAGCGGGCGCGGCGGCGCTGGGTCCTCACCTGGCGGAGGGAGGGCGGAACCTGGCGGGTGACCCGGGCCCGGGCCCTGGAACCTTAGGGGCGGGCCAGGCGTCCCCGGGGCCCTCCGAAGAAGGGCAGCTCGGCCGCAAGGCCCTCGCGCACCTCCTGGGGCAGCCGATGTTCCCGCTTCTCGGTGCGGAGCATGTCCTTGAAGGCGCCGAAGGCGGCCAGCTGGACGGGGCGGACCCCGGCCTCCTTGGCGCTCTCCACGGCGGGCACCATGCCTGCGTAGCGCCCCGCGTTGTAGAGGGCCACCACCTGTAGGGAGCGGGCCCGCGGATTGCCGGGGTGGTCCTTGATCACCCGCTCGACCCGCCGCAGGCTCTGCTCGGGGGTGTCGATCAGGCCTGAGGCGGCTTCCGCCAGCCAGGCTTCGGCCTCTTCATCCGTGAGCGGGGGATCCGCCTTCACGGGCCTGGGGGCTTCCCCCCGCTTCGCCTCCCGGTGGGGCTCGGGTCGGGCCGGCAAGGGCCGGGGTTCGGCTCCGGGAGCGGTCCGATGGGGCGGGACGGGATCGGGGGGCGGCAGCGAGATCGTGGGGACGACCTTGGGCCGGTGGGTCGCCCACCACGCGGCCCCGCCTCCCAGGCCCACCAGCAGGGCGAGGGCGGCCCAGCGTCCCCAAGGGCGGGGGGAGGCGGCCTGGGCTCGCACCGGTGGGGGCGCCACCGGAGGAGGCGGCGGGGGCTGGACCGGGCGGGGCACTGCCATGGTCCGGTCGAAGTCCGGGCCGCCCCAGGTGGGGTCCTTGGACTCCCGCAGCGCCTTGGCGAGGTCCTCGGCCCGCTGGTAACGGGCCCGCGGGTCCTTCGCCAGGGCCAGCGAGAGCACCTGGGCGAGCTTGGGGCTCACGCCCTGGAGGGCACTCAGATCCAGGGGCGCGGGTTCCTCATGGACGAGGCGGTAGAGCACGGTGGCGGTGGTGTCGCCTTCGAAGGGACGCCGGCCCGAGAGGGCCTCGTAGAGGATCACGCCCACGGCGAAGAGGTCGCTGCGGGGATCCGGCTGGCCAGTCTGGACGTATTCCGGGGCCATGTAGCCGAAGGTCCCGAGGAGGGTGCCGGTGCCCGTGAGGTCGCTGTTGTGGAGCCGGGCGATCCCGAAGTCCATGATCTTCGCCTGGAGGGAGGCCCCTCCGCGGCTCACGCGGATGTTGCTGGGCTTGATGTCCCGGTGGAGCACGCCCTTCCCGTGGGCGTAGGCCAGCCCATCGCAGACCTGGGCCAGCACCTCCAGGAGGTCCTGGGGCCGCAGCGACCGCTGCTGCAGCAGCCGCTCAAGGTCTTCGCCTTCCACGAACTCCATGGCGAGGTAGAGCAGGCCCTGGTCCTCCCCGAACTCATGGATCCCCACGAGGTTCGGGTGGTTCAGCTGGCCCGCGGCCCGGGCCTCCCGTTGGAAGCGCTCGCGGGCCTCCGGTCCCTCGGCGGCATCGCCCTTGATGGTCTTGATCGCGACCTGACGGCCGATGAGGGGGTCCACGGCCAGGAACACCTCGCCCATCGCCCCCTTGCCCAGGGTGCGGACGATCTCGAACTTGGCGATCCGGGTCCTCATGGTCGTTCCCTCATGCTGGGAGGGCAGATGGGGCCGGGAGGTTGAATCACCCGCCGGCCCAGCTCATGAATTCGGCGTGGAGCTCGAAGGGGAGCAGGCAGGCCCGGGACTCCTCCTCCACCATCTGCTGGAAGCGGGGCACGTTCTTCAGGTCCCGGGACTGGATGTTCAGGGACTGGGCGCTGCGCAGGGCCGTGTGGAAGGTCTCCATCTGCCGCATTCGGTAGAGCGTGACCATGTAGAGGGCGTGGGCGCGCGGGTTGCGGGGGTCCAGCTCCAGGGCCTGCATCACCTGGCGCCGGGTCTCCAGGAGCACGTCCATCTGCACCTCGGGACTGGGCTCCCGGGTGGGCATGGCCCGCTTGATGGGGTCGGAGGGCTTCGGGGTCTCCTTCTTCGGCGGCTGGAGCAGGGCCGGGCGGGGGGCCGAAGGCTGGGGCGGAGGGGGGGGCGTCGAGGTGGGGGTGAGCAGGCTGGAAGGCCTGAAGCGCCCGGGGGTGATGCCCTTGGGTGGGGTGCGGGGGGCGCTCTTGCGCCCGGCCTCGCTGCCCCGCACCGGCACCCGCAGCGCCACGGTGGCCTGCTCCTTGTCGTAGTGCCAGTTGGGGTCGAGGGTGCCCCGGAGGGCCCGGGCCACGTCCTCCGCGGTCTGGAACCGATTGCCCGGGTCCTTCGCGAGGAGGCGGTTGAGCACGCTCTGAAGGTCGGGGCTCAGCCCTTGGAAGCAGTCCTTGGCCAGCTGGGGCGGGTGCTCGTGGAGGAGCCGGTAGATGATGGCGCCCGGGCTGGGCCCATCGAAGGGTGGCGCGCCGGTGAGGGCCTCGTAGATGACCACGCCGACGGCGAAGAGGTCGCTGCGGGCATCCGGGCGTCCGCTCTGGAGGTACTCCGGGGCCATGTAGTTCACGGTGCCGAAGACCGTGCCCTCATCCGTGGTGTCGCTGTTGATGTGCTTGGCCACGCCGAAGTCGAGGATCTTCGCCTGGAGGGTGCTCCCGTCCCACACCACCTTGATGTTGGAGGGCTTGATGTCCCGATGGAGGATGTGGTGCCGGTGGGCCACCGCCAGCCCATCGCAGACCTGGGCCATGACCTCCACCACCTCCCGCGCGGAGAGGTTGCCCTCCCGGAGCAGGGAGGCGAGGTCCTCACCCTTCACGTGCTCCATGGCCAGGTAGAGCACGCCCTGGTCCTCGCCCAGCTCGTGGATGGTCACGATGTTCGGGTGGTTCAGCACACCCGCCGCCCGGGCCTCCCGGGCGAAGCGCTCACGGGCGTCCTTGCCCAGGGTGCTGGCCGCATGGATCACCTTGATGGCCACCTCGCGGCCGATCATGGGGTCCCGCCCCAGGTAGACCTCCCCCATGCTCCCCTGGCCCAGGAGGCGGATGATCTCGAACTTGCCGAGCTTGGTGAGCAATCAGGGCCCCAGGACGTCCGTGGGAAGAATCCCGCACTTCCGCGCGGCGCTCAAGCGGTAGGGCCCGCGGGGCCGCCCCGCGGGCGTTCCGGACCTGACAATTCCGCGAGGGTCTCAGGCCCCGCGTCCGGCCACCGCCCGCAGCCAGGCCTCATCCCGCACGGGGATCCCCAGCGCCTGGGCCTTGTCCAGCTTCGAGCCGGCCTTCTCGCCCGCCACGAGCACGGTGGTCTTGGCGCTCACCGAGCCCGTCACCTTCGCACCGAGGGACTTCAACAGGGCTTCGGCCTCCTCGCGTCCCAGGGTGGGGAGGGTGCCCGTGACCACGGCGACCTCACCGGCGAGGGGAAGGTCGCCCAGGTCCCGAGGCTGGGGGGCCTCAGGATGGATGCCGAGGGCCGCGAGGCGCTCGGGCAGGTCGGGATGCAGCGCCACGAAGGCACGGATGGCGGCGGAGACCTTGGGGCCCACCTCCTCCACGGCCTGGAGCTTCTCCTCGGGCAGCGTCCAGAGCGCCTCGAGGCCCAGCGTGGCCTCCGCCAGCAGCTCCGCCGTGCGGGAACCCACGAAGGGGATGCCCAGGGCGTGGATCCACCGGGCCAGCGGCTTCACCCGCGCGCCCTCGAGGGCGCCGAGCACGTTCTGGGCGCTCTTCTCGCCCATGCGCTCCAGGCCCGCCAGGAAGGCCAGACCCTGGCGCGGGTCCTCGAGGAGGGTGAACACGTCCCAGGGCTGCTGGAAGCGGCCCGTGGCCTGCAGCTGGGCCACGAGGGACTCGCCCAGGCCTTCGATGTCCAGCGCGGACCGGCTGGCGAAGTGCTGGAGGCGCGCCTCGAGCTTGGCAGGGCACTCGGGGTTGAGGCAGCGGATGGCCACCTCGGCGTCGTCGTCCTTCCCCACGCTCCCGCCGCAGATGGGGCAGGCGGAGGGGATTTCAGGCAGGGGCAGGTCCGTGGGCTCCCCGGGCACCACGGCCACCACCTTGGGGATCACCTCGCCGCCCTTCTCGATGAAGACCCGCTGTCCCACGCGGAGCTGGAGGCGGGCCAGCTCGTCGGCGTTGTGCAGCGTCGCCCGGCGCACGGTGGACCCGCCCACTTCGCAGGCCTCCAGCTCGGCCACGGGCGTGAGCTTGCCCGTGCGGCCCACCTGCCAGGTGATGCCCTGCACCACCGTGGTCACCTGGGTGGCCGGGTACTTGAAGGCGAGGGCCCAGCGGGGCACGCGGTCCGTGGTGCCCAGGGCCTGCTGGTGCGCGAGGTCCCGCACCTTGATGACCACGCCATCCGTGTCGAAGGGCAGGCGCAGCCGGGCTTCCGCCTGGGCCTCGATGAAGGCGAGCACCGCGTCCAAGTCCCCTTCCACATGGGCGGGCATGCGGCCGAAGCCCCAGGTGGCGAGACCGGCCATGGCCGCCGCGTGGTCCCCGGCCCCGAGGCGCTGCCAGGGGAGGAAGGAGAGGGCGCGGCGCGCCACCTCGCGGCTGTCCAGGAGCTTCATGGAGCCGCTGGCCGCGTTGCGGGGGTTGGCGAAGCGGGCCTCTCCGGTGGCGTCGCGTTGGACATTCAGCTCCTCCCAGCGGCGGCGGCTGAGGAAGACCTCCCCACGCACCTCCACCTCCTCCCTCTCGGGGATGGCGAGGGGGATGTCGGCGATGGTGCGGGCGTTCTCGGTGACATCCTCACCGGTCTCCCCATCGCCCCGGGTGACGCCCTGCACGAGCCGGCCGCCCTCATAGCGCAGGCTCAGGGAGAGGCCATCCACCTTCAGCTCCGCCGCGTAGGCGAGCGCCGTGCCCGCCGGCAGCTGGCGCAGCATGCGCTGCTCCCACTCCCGCAGCTCCTCCATGGTGTAGGCGTTGTCGAGGCTGAGCATGAAGGTGCGGTGCTTGGCCTTGGCGAAGGCCTCGATCGGGGGCGCCCCCACCCGTCGCGTGGGGCTGTTGGGATCCGCCAGCTCCGGGTGGGCCGCCTCCAGGTCCCGCAGCTCCCGCTCGAGGGCGTCGTACTCCGCGTCGCTGAGCACCGGCTGGTCCAGCACGTAGTAGCGGTGGCGGTGCTCCCGCACCTGGTCGGCGAGCTGCGTGAGGCGGAGGCGGACATCCATGGGGCCATGATGAGGCCTGGGCGGCCGGGCCGCACCTCCGGGCTCAGCGGAGCTGCTCGAGCCTCCGGAGGAGGGGGTCCAGGCGGGGGCGGCTCACGCTGAGCAGCGCGCCATCCTGCATGAGGGCCTCGCCGGCGCGGCCTCCGGGCGTGTGGACCTCCACGAGGTAGTCCAGGTTCACCAGGGTGGAGCGGTGGATGCGCACGAAGCGCTCGCCCAGGAGGAGCTCCAGCTCGTCGAGGGTGCGATCCAGCGGCACCTTGCCGCGGGCGGTGTGGGCGAAGACCTGGCGGAAGTCGGTGTGGAGGTAGAGCACCTCGTTCCAGCGGAAGACCAGGATGCGATCCCGCAGGGCCACCGTGAACCGTTCCGGGCCGGCGTTCTGGGTGAGCCCCTTCACCGCGGCGAGGAGGGCGGTCCGGTCCGCCGCGGCCCGGCGGGTGCGGAGCCGCTCGAGGGTCTCCTTCATGCGGGCGCTGGCCAGGGGCTTCACGAGGTAGTCGCAGGCGGCCCAATCGAAGGCCCGGCGGGCCTGATCCTCCCGGCTCGTCACGAAGACGATCTCGGGAAGGGATTGGCCGGCTTCCCGGACGCGCTCCAGGAAGCCGAAGGCGCCATCCGGGGGGAAGACGATGTCGAGGAAGACCACGTCCACCGGGCGCTCCAGCAGGTTGCGGAACGCGCCTTCCCCATCCTCCGCATCCCAGGCGAGGGTCCAGTCCGGGGCGAGGGTGGAGACCATCTTCACCAGCAGCCGGCGGGCCAGAGCCTCATCCTCCACGACCGCGTAGCGCAGGCTCGTTCCGGGCTGGATCGGAGTCGCGGGGCTCAACCTTCTCCTCGGAGGCGGGGTTCCAGGGGCACAGGGTCCGTGGGTTCGCCTTCGAGCCTAACCAGAAGCGCGCGCGCCTGGTCGAGGAGTTCAAGCACCGCGGGGATCACCTCCGGGGGGGCGGGGTCCTCGGTCGACGTGGCGCGATCGAGGATCCGCACGGTCTGCTGGAGGGCCGTGTGGAGGAGGTGGCCTGCGGGCGACGGGTGGGGGGCGCCCCGGCGGGGTTCCTCCTGGGTCCGGCGGAAGCCCACCTCATAGGTGGTCTCGGCATGTCCGGGGAGGTGGCTGATGTGCACCTCCCAGGTGGTGGGACCCAGCTCGGGACGGGGCACCGAGAGGCGGCACTGGAGGCTCCCGCGGCGTCGGGCCACGGCGAGGGCCCGCGCCAGCACCCGGCGGGCCCGCTGAGGCTGGCCCCCATAGGGGAACAGCAGGGCCACGAGGTCGGCCAGGGTCCAGCCCTCGCCAGGAGGCGCTCCCGTGAGCCACACCACCTGCTCCAGGGCGAGGGGATTCGCGAAGATGATCTCCCCAGGCTCGCGGACGAGCAGCACGGCGGAAGGGCGGGTCGGGGCGGCGCGCATGGTGTGGGCAGGGTGAGGGTTGACAGCCTCCAGCCTCAGGTGCCCCCGCGGGTCGGACGAGGGGAATGAGACGAATGGGTCGCCCCGGTGGACGAACCGCCCCGAGGATCCGCCCAATCGGCACAGCCTCACGGCACGAGTGCCCATCCCCGCCGGGGCGCCCCGGGGGCTACACTTGAGCCACCATGCCCACCCCCCGCCACCGCCGCCCGGGTCCCTGGCCCTCCTGGACCACCCTGTCCCTGGCCGGGGCGTTGCTGGGCCTGGGTGGTTGCGGCCGGAAGGCCGAAGCACCGGCCCCGCAGGTGGCCGCGGAGCAGCCGGTGGCCATGGCGCCCTGGACCTGGCATCGGCTCGGCAACCTCGTCGTCATCGAAGGGGAGGTCGCGGAGGAGACGGACCTCTTCCTGGAAGGGCCCTCGATCCGCCACAGCCGGGCCGCGGAGCTCGGGCCGGTGCGATGGGAAGTGCTCCGCCCCCCCCAGGGTGAGGTCGCGCAGCTGAAGGATGGGCAGGGACGGATCCTCGCCACGTTCCACTTCCGTGGGGATTCCGAGCCCCCGGCGGTGGAGGCCCCCCGTCGGCTGGCCCAGCGCACGGCGCCCCCGGCTCCGCCGCTCGCTGCGCCCCCTCCGTCCCGCCCGGTGGCCCCGAGGCCCGCCTCCAAGCCCGCGCCGACGCCGGCCGCCAAGCCCCCAGCGCCCGCCCTTCCGACCCCGGACCCGACTCCCGAAGTGCGGATTTCGCGCCTCACGCCGGTGAGCCCCCTCAAGCCCGGCAAGGCCTTCACGCCACCCGACCTGCGGGAGCCCGTCCGCCCCGTGGCCGCGGCGCCAAGGCCCACGGCGCCGGAGGCCACTCCCATCCCCAGGACCGCCACCCCTGGGGCGGCGCCTGCGCTGGCCTGGCCCGGCATGGGGGAGGCCCTGAACCTCACCCACGGCCCCCGCAGCCGGAAGGCCCTCCTCCTCAGCTTCGATGGGGGATCGAACAGTGAAGGCGCCACGGAGATCCTGGACGCCCTGAAGGCCCGGGGCATCCGCACCACCCTCTTCCTCACAGGCACCTTCGTGAGGAAGTTTCCAAACCTCGTGCGCCGGATGGCGGCCGAAGGCCATGAGCTGGGCAACCACACCCTCAACCATCCCCACTTCGCGCCGGGCATGCGCCGCGATCCCAAGTGGACGAAGGAGCGGATCCAGGAGGAGCTCCTCGCGGCGGACCGGGCGCTGTACCAGCTGCTGGGCCGCCCCATGGATCCCGTCTGGCGGGCGCCCTACGGGGAGCACAACGCGGAGATCCGCCGCTGGGCGGAGGAACTCGGATACCGCCACGTTGGCTGGAGCGAGGGTGCCGACTCATTGGACTGGGCGACGCCCAAGGAGCGGAAGCTCTACCGCAGCGGGGACGCCATCCTGCAGCGCCTCCAGGGGCGGCTGGCGCGGGAGGGCGAGGGTCTGATCGTGCTGATGCACCTCGGCAGCGAGCGGGATGAGCAGGACCGGCCCGCGGCCAAGCTGGGCGCATTCCTGGACCGGGCCCGGGCGGAGGGCTGGACCTTCACCACCGCCGGGGAGATGCTCCGTGAGATGGGGAAGCCCACCTGGGATCGGGCGCCCCGCCTGGCCCTGCTCCAGCGCGGGGGCGGCACGGGAGCCCCCTGAAGCCCCGGGCCCCCGCTACACTGGGAGCCATCGATGGCCGTCATGCGCAAGGAAGGTTCCGCTGAGGCAGCCGCCCCCGGCGGCGGCGTGGCGGGCCCTGTGCTGCGCGCCCTCCTGGGCCTCTTCGCCCTGCTCCTCCTGCTCTCCCTGCTGAGCCACCATCCCACGGATCCCGGGCCCTTCTCCCTGGGGGGCGTGTCGGGCGGGGTGCGGAACTGGTGCGGGGCCGTGGGGGCCTTCCTGGCGGGCCTGCTCCAGGCCCTTTTCGGTGTCGGGGGCTACCTCGTGGCCGGCTACGCCGCCTGGGAAGCCTGGCCCCGGGAGGGGCGCCGGTGGCCCGGCCGCCTGGCCTGGCTGGCGCTGCTCCTCGCGGCGGGGGCCATCCTCGGGTGGATGGGACCCCGGGCCCTCGCCACGGAGTCCGGTCAGGGCGTCATGCCCCTGACCTGGGGGGGATGGTGGGGCCATGTCCTCTATCCGCCCCTCAAGGCCTCCCTCGGTCCCGTGGGCCTGCCCCTGGTGCTCCTGCCCCTCGTCTCCCTGGCCCTGCTGATCCTCGCCCCGGTGCTCATGGAGGCCTTCGGCCGCCTGCTGGCCCGGTGGTTCGGCGACCGCGTGTGGCCCTTCCTGAAGCCCATGCCCTCCCGCGTGGCGGAGGCGGGATTCAGGGGCTTCGTGAGCATGGTGCGGCGGCCCTTCCTCGGGTGGGGCTCCAGGGCTGCGGAGGTGCCGGATCTTGATGCGGGCGATGCCCGCAGCCTGGCGGATCTCGCCCTCATGGAACAACAGCGGGAGGCCCTGCTGAAGGCGGAGATGGAGGCTGCGGACCTGCGGCGCCAGGGCGTGGTGATCCGGGCGGATGAGATGCTGCCGGTGATCCAATCCATGCGCCTGGACCCGCTCCCCCCCACCGGGGCTTCCCAGGCCAACCTGCTGGACCTCCAGCCGCTCGGCTCCGAGCCGCCCCCGGTGGCGCCCTTCCCCGGGGACGGCTTCCGCAGCCCCATCCTCGCGGCGGCCCCGCCCCCGAAGCCCCCCAAGCCCACGGTCGCGCAGACCCAGGTGGCCCGGGACCGCTTCGGGCGTGAGGCGATCCAGCAGCCGCTCCCCCTCATGGAGCCCACCCCGGCGAAGCCGCTGCCGCCCCTGCCCGAGCCGAGGCCGGAGGTGAAGCCCGAGCCCCCGCGTCCCGTCTCGGCGAAGCTCGAGCCGAGCCCGCTGGACCGGGAGTCGCTGCCGCCCCGTCGGCTCTTCGATCCCCCGGGAGCCCATGGCCGCATGGATCCCGCGGTGCTGGAACAGCAGACCGAGGCGATCCTCGCCAAGCTCGCGGAGTTCAAGATCAAGGGGACCATCGCCGGCACCCAGCCAGGGCCGGTGGTCACCGTCTACGAGTTCCAGCCCGACGCGGGCATCCCCCTCTCGCGGATCCTCGGCATGGAGGAGGACCTCGCCCTGGCCCTCCACGCGGAGGCCGTGCGGATGGATCGCATCCCGGGCCGGAACACGGTGGGCATCGAGATCCCCAATCCCAAGCGGGAGGTCATCACCTTCCGGGAGGTGATCGACGCCCCGGCCTTCCGGGATCCGGGCGCGGGCCTCCTCACGCTGGCCCTGGGCAAGGACATCGCCGGCCACCCCGTCACGGTGGATCTCGCGAAGATGCCCCACCTGCTGATCGCCGGCAGCACCGTGGACAGCGAGACGG
>CAZVKM010000113.1:0-10923 GCA_964627685.1 uncultured Solibacteraceae bacterium
AACCCCGCGATCCTCTTCGAGAACGACTGGCAGCGGCGCACCACTGCCGAGAAGAACCCGGACCTCATCTTCCTGGAGCATCCCGCCCGGTAGGCGCCTGCGACAGGGTTGGCATGGTTTAGGCTTTCAGCCACCCTGCCGATAGAATCCAGACCGAGGCCACCATGAGCAATCCCCAGGAAATCCGACCCGAGGACCTGATCGTCACCGAGCAGGATGGGACCCGGCGCATCAACCATGACGTCCTGGAAGCCTATGGCCTGTTCAACCTGCCCAAGAGCCTCATGCGCTCGGCCCTGATGGTCTACTACGACAACGCCACGCGGCAGGGTCGGCAGGCGGCCATGACCGTGCGCACCTTCATCACCCTGGCCAGCAACATCACCAAGTTCCCCCGGGGCGTGGCCATCAACTTCACGCGGGGCATGGCCTACCGCAAGAACATGCGGATGCTCAGGCGCTACAGCCGCTGAGCACGGCGTTCAAGAAATGGAAAGGACCCGGTCTCCCGGGTCCTTTCCATGGATCGGGCCCCCTCAGAAGTAGGGGTGGATCAGCTTCAGGAAGAACATGGCCAGTCCGGCGCTCACGGGGATGGTGAGGATCCAGGCCACCAGGATGTTCCCGGCCACCCCCCAGCGCACGGCGCTGACGTTCATGCTGGCCCCCACGCCCATGATGGCGCCGGAGATCACGTGGGTGGTGCTCACGGGGATGCCGAAGTGGGCGGTGGTGAAGAGCACGATGGCGGCGGAGGTCTCAGCGGCGAAGCCATGGATGGGCCGGAGCTTCACGATCTTGGCGCCCATGGTGCGGATGATCTTCCAGCCACCGCTCATGGTGCCGAGGCCCATGGCCGTGGCGCAGGCGAGCTTCACCCAGAGGGGCACGTCCACCTTGGCGCCATGGGCGTGCAGCTTGCCGAAGGTGATGAGGCCCAGGGCGATGATGCCCATGGCCTTCTGAGCATCGTTGGTGCCGTGGGTGAAGGCCATGGCACCCGCGGAGACCAGCTGGAGCTTCCGGAACGCGAAGTTGACCTTGTGGCCCGCCTTGTGCCGCACGATCCAGAGGATCGAGATGATGAGCACCATGGCGATGAGGAAGCCCACCACGGGGGACACCACGAGGAAGGTGGCAACCTCCTTGAGCTTCTTGGTCTCCAGGGCCCCCCGGCCCGCGTGGGCGGCGATGGCACCCGCCAGGGCCCCCACGAGGGCATGGCTGGAGCTGGAGGGGATGCCGAACCACCAGGTCACCAAATTCCACACGATGGCGGCCAGAAGGGCCGCGATGATCACCGCGGGCACCACGTCGGCCGAGTGGGCGGCGATGCCCTTGGCGATGGTGGTGGCCACCTGGGTGCCCATGAGGGCCCCCCCGAAGTTCAGGATGCCGGCCATGAGGATGGCGTTTCGGGCCGAGAGCACGCCGGTGGAGACCACCGTGGCGATGGCGTTCGCGGTGTCATGGAAGCCGTTGATGTAGTCGAAGCTCAGCGCCAGGAAGACGATGAGGGCCAATGCCAGCGGGATTTCCATGGCCTAGGCATTCCGCATGACGGTGGAACCCACCACCTGGGCCACGTGCTCGATCTGGTCGGTGGCATCCTCGATCTGGGCGAGGAGCTCCTTCCACTTGATGAGCTCGATGGGGTCGGTGGGGTTCTCGAAGATCTGGGCCAGGGCGGTGTGGTAGATGCTGTCGGCCTGGTTCTCGAGCGCATGGCAGTGCTTGATGCGGGCCCGAATGTCCTTCTGGTCGCTCATGCTGCGGAGGTGGCGGACCAGGTGGGTCAGCTCCTGGGCGCCTTCCACGATGATGGAGCTGAGCTCCGTCACGGCGGGCATCACCTTCCCGATGCGGTAGAGGACGAGGCGCTCCGTGGTGGCGTCCAGGAGGTCCGCCACATCATCGAGGGCGTGGGTGAGGGCGAGGATGTCCTCCCGCTCCAGGGGGGTCACGAAGGTCTGGTTCAGGCGGTCGATGAGGTCGTGGGTGATGCGGTCCCCGGCATGCTCCAGCTCCTTCATCTGGCGGCGGAACTCCGGCCAGCGCTCCGGCTCGTTGGTCCGGACGGCCGTGTCGAAGAGTTGCGCGGCCTTGTAGGCGTTGTCCGCCGCGGCCTCCAGCAGCTCGAAGAAGACGGTCTCGCGGGGCTTCAGCCAGCGCATGAGGGCGTTCAGGGACATGGTGGATCTCCCGGGTTCATTCCCCTCCATTGTGACCGGTGAAGGGGATGTAACGAAGCGGTGATTCCGTGGATCACGCCACAGGTTCCCAACAGCAAGGGGCGCCTTCAGGCGCCCCTTGCCCACCTCGAAGCCCCGGACTCAGTCCACGGAACCCAGGCGGTAGCCGACGCCGACGATGGTCTCGATGAGGTTGGCCGCCTCGCCCAGCTTGGCCCGCACCCGGCGCACATGGGCATCGATGGTGCGGCTCTCCCCCAGGTACTCGAGCCCCCAGACCTGCTGCAGGATCTTCTCCCGGCCCAGCACCCGCTTGGGGTTCTTCAGGAAATAGGCGAGCAGTTCGAACTCCCGCCGGGTGAGCTCGATGGGCTGGCCCTCCACCCGGGCCACGTGCATGTCCAGGTCCACCGTGATGGGACCATAGGTCAGGCCCTGACCCTCGGGCTGGGCTTCCAGGAAGGTGGCCCTGCGGAGGACGGCGCGAATGCGGGCGATCAGCTCCCGGGTGCTGAAGGGCTTGGGGACGTAGTCATCCGCCCCCAGCTCAAGCCCCAGCACCCGGTCGATCTCATCGGCGCGGGCGGTCACCAGGAGGATGGGGAGCATGCGGGTCTTGGGGTTGGCCCGGATGGCCCGGAGCACGTCGAGGCCATCCATGTCGGGCAGGCTCAGGTCCAGGAGCGCCCCATCGAGCTTCTGGCCCGAGTCCACCTGCCGGAGGGCCTCCTTGCCCGTGCCGGCCAGCAGGGGATTGAATCCTTCGCGGCGGAGGTGCTGGTCAAGGGCCTGGCGGATGTCCGCGTCGTCCTCGAGGATCAGCAGGTTGGCCATGGTCAGTTCCGCTCCTGGAGGTAGCTGTGCTTGGCGCTCCGCCCTTCGAGGATGAACAGCACCTCCTCGGCGATGTTCGTGGCCTGGTCGGCGATGCGTTCCCAGTTCTTGATCACCAGGATGAGGTGGGAGGCCCGCTCAATGCAAAGGGGGTCGGCGAGCATCAGCTTCAGCAGCTCCCGGTAGATGGCCTGGTAGAGGTTGTCCACCTTGTCGTCGTCCCGGATGACCGCCCGGGCGAGGCTGGCATCGCTGGTGACGAAGGCGTCGACGGCCCGGCGCACCATGCCGTGGGTCTCGGAGGCCAGACGCTCAAGGTAGTCCCCGTTCAGGATCGGAGGTTGATCGTTGAGCATCTTGGCGCGCCGGCAGATGTTCCCGCAGTGGTCCCCGATGCGCTCCACTTCCGGGATGATCTTGATGGCGGAGGCGATGAGCCGCAGGTCGGCGGCGATGGGTGCCCGCAGGGCCAGCAGGTCGATGCAGAGCTGATCGAGACGCAGCTCCGTCTCGTCCAGCTTCTCGTCCAGGATGTTCACCTCGTCCGTGAGCGCGCTGTTGCGCTCCAGCAGGGCCCGGCGGGTGAGGTCGATCATCCGCTCGGCCATGCCCGCCATGGAGAGCAGGCCGTCCTTGAGTTCCTTGAGTTCCGTGTCGAAGTGCCGGGCCATCAGCCGAACCTCCCCGTGATGTAGTCTTCCGTCATGCGGTTGGTGGGATTGGTGAAGATCTTCTCCGTGAGATCCGTCTCCACCAGCTTGCCCAGCCAGAAGAAGGCGGTGTAGTCACTCACCCGGGCGGCCTGCTGCATGGAGTGGGTGACGATGACGATGGTGTAGTTCTTCTTGAGCTCGAAGATGAGTTCCTCGATGCGGGCGGTGGCGATGGGATCCAGGGCGGAGCAGGGCTCGTCCATGAGGAGCACCTCCGGTCGCACCGCCATGGCCCGGGCGATGCAGAGCCGCTGCTGCTGTCCACCGGAGAGCCCCAGGGCCGAGTCCTTGAGGCGGTCCTTGACCTCCTCCCAGAGACCGGCGCCCTTGAGGCTCGTCTCGACCGCCTCTTCCAGGAGGAGCCGGTCCTTCTCCCCCTGGACCCGGAGGCCATAGGCCACGTTCTCGAAGATGGATTTGGGGAAGGGGTTGGACTTCTGGAACACCATGCCCATCCGCTTCCGGAGCTCGATGACATCCACGCCCGGGGCGTAGAGGTCCTCCTGGCCGAGCCGCACGGAACCCTCGATCCGGACGCTGTCGACGAGGTCGTTCATCCGGTTCAGGGAGCGCAGGAGGGTGCTCTTGCCGCAGCCGGAGGGGCCGATGAGGCTCATCACGGTGTTGCGGCGCACCTGGAGGTCGATGTCGAACAGCGCCTGCTTGGGGCCGTACCAGAGGTTCAGCTTCTCCACCTCCAGGGCCGGGGGGGCCACCAGGGCGGCCGTGTCCGTCAGGGGGAGATTGGCGGCCTTGGCCTCCAGGGGCCTGGGCAGTCTGGGAGGCTCGGCCTCCCGGTCGCCCCCGAGGACGACGGGTTCGGGCACGGGCAGTTTGGTTTCGGCGTCCATGGTGGTGGGCTCCAGCAGACCGGTGGGGGACATCAGAAGGTGCTGCCGCCCATGCGGGCCCGCAGCTTGCGGCGCATCCGGAGGGCGAAGAGGTTGAGGACCACCACGATGCCCAGGAGCAGGAGGGTGGTCATGAAGACCATGGGCTTGGCGGCCTCGCTGTTGGGGCTCTGGAACCCCACGTCGTAGATGTGGAAGCCGAGGTGCATGAACTTGCGGTCCAGGTGGAGGAAGGGCGCCTGGGCATCCAGGGGCAGGCTGGGGGCGAGCTTCACCACTCCCGTGAGCATCAGGGGGGCCACCTCGCCGGCGCCCCGGGCCATGGCCAGGATGAGGCCCGTGAGGATCCCGGGCATGGCCCCGGGCAGCACCGCCTCCCGGATGGTCTGCCACTTGGTGGCGCCCAGGGCCAGGCTGGCCTCGCGGAGGCTGCGCGGCACGGCGGCGATGGCCTCCTCCGTGGCCACGATGACCACGGGCACCGTGAGGAGGGCCAGGGTCAAACTGGCCCAGAGGATCCCGCCGGTGCCGAAGGTGGGGGTGGGGAGCTTGTCGGAGAAGAAGAGCGCATCCAGGGAGCCGCCCAGGGTGTAGACGAAGAACCCCAGGCCGAAGACGCCGAAGACGATGGACGGCACCCCCGCCAGGTTGTTCACCGCAACGCGGACGAGGCGGACGATCCACCCGTCCCGGGCGTACTCCCGGAGGTAGAGGGCGGCCATCACCCCGAGGGGGACCACCATGATCGACATCAGCATCACCATCATCACGGTGCCGAAGAGGGCGGGGAACACGCCTCCTTCCGTGTTGCTCTCCCGGGGGTCCTCCCAGACGAACTCCCAGAGACGGCTCAGGTAGATGAAGACCTTCCCTCCAAGGCCCAGCTGGTTGGTCGGGACGAGCCGCAGCACGCCCGCGAGGGGCATCACCTTCTCCTGGCCATCGATGCTCCGGAGCGCCACCTGGAGGCCGTTCGACTGGGTGCGGAAGGCCTCGAGCTCTTCCTGGAGGTGCTGGAACCGGTTGAGGAGCTCGGCTTCCTGCTGGGCCAGGCCTTCCGTGGGCGTGCCCTTGGCTTCCGCCTTCCGCCGCTGGAGGCGGACCTGCTCCAGGCGGAGGTTCAGGGCGCCGACCTCCTCCCGCTCCATGGCGACGATGCGCTTCCGGAGGGTGGTGGCTTCGGGGAGGCGCCGCTGGGCTTCGGAGAGGGCCTGGGCCCCCTCCGCCACCACCTGGCCATCGAGCATCACGCGAGCCAACCGACCGAAGAAGGTGCCGTTCTCGAGTCGCTCGATCACCAGTCCGTCCAGCGGCCTGCTCTGGGAGGTCACTTCCGAGATGGGGATCCATCGGAAGTCCTGTCCATAGAGGTCGCGGTTGGCGACACGGACCTGGAGGCGGGCTGGATCCTCCTTGGTGGCGGGTTCGTAGCCGCTGGGCTCCCCCAGCACAGGGCCCCCGGTGGTCTCGTACTGCACCAGGTCCTTGGGCCAGTAGAAGCCCAGTCCCTTGAAGGCGATGTAACCCACCAGGGCGGTGATCATGAGCAGGGTGAAGGCGAGCAGGCCTCCACTCACCCACACGAAGGGGGAGCCGCGGCGGAGCCAGGAGGAGAGGCGCATCAGTAGCTCTCGTACTTGCGGCGGAGGTGCTGGCGCACCAGCTCGGCCACGGTGTTGAGGGAGAAGGTCAGGATGAAGAGCAGCAGGGCGGCGAGGAATAGGATCCGGTACAGGGTCCCGTGATGGGGCGCCTCGGGGATCTCCACGGCGATGTTGGCGCTGAGGGTGCGCATGCCGTTAAAGGGACCCCAGTCCAGGATGGGGGTGTTGCCGGTGGCCATCAGCACGATCATGGTTTCGCCGATGGCGCGGCCCACGCCCACCATCACGGCGCTGAAGATGCCGGGCGAGGCGGTGGGGAGCACCACGCGCCAGGCGGTCTGCCAGGGGCTGGCCCCGCAGGCGAGGCTGGCGGAGGTGAGGGCCTTGGGCACGCTGGAGAGGGCGTCCTCGCTGATGGTGAAGATGATGGGGATGACGGCGAAGCCCATGGCGAAGCCCACCACGAGGCTGTTCCGCTGGTCGTAGCGGATGCCGAAGGCCTCCTGGAGCCAGGTGCGGTAGCTCCCGCCCATGAAGGCCTTCTCCAGGGCCGGGGCCACCACCAGGGTGAGGGCGAAGGCCAGAAGGAGGAGGGGGATCATCCAGAGAGCTTCACGGCCCTCACCCCAGATCCGGCGCCAGGAGGCGGGCAGGCGGGTCCAGAGGGGCACCAGGGCCAGCCCCACCCCCAGGGCGGCGGCGGGATAGACGAGGACGTGGACCGCGGTCTGCTCGAAGAGCGGCGCCATCACGAGGCCGGCCAGGAATCCCAGCACCACTGAAGGCAGGGCGGCCATGATCTCGATGGTGGGCTTGATGCGGGCCTTCAGCCCCGGGGTGGCGAACTGGCTGGTGTAGAGGGCTCCTAGGATCGCCAGCGGCACGGCGAACAGGAGGGCGTAGAAGGTCCCCTTGAGGGTCCCGAAGAGCAGGGGGAGGAGGCTGAGCTTGGGCTCGAAGTCATCGCCGCCGCCCGTGGACTGCCAGGTGTACTCGGGCCGCTCGTAGCCCTCGTAGTGGATCTTCCCCCAGAGGGTCTTCCAGCTGATCTCCGGGTGGGGCGCATCCAGGAGGAAGGGGCGGAGCAGGGCGCCTTCCTGCAGGAGGATGTGGTCGCCCCTCGAGGAGAGGGCGCCGGTACGGATCCCAGCCCCGGAAGTCCGGAACAGGACCCGCTCGGAGGTCAGGTGGATCACCGCCGCGGCCTGGGGCCCCCAGGCCAGGAACCGCTTGTCCCGGAGGGAGTGGGCGAAGCCGGCCACGGGCCCCGCCAGGGGTTCGAAGCGATGGAAGGCGGTGAGGGTGCTGCCGGAGTCCTTCCGAACCTGCTGGTAGGCGGCCAGGGCTCCGCGTTCCCCACCCACCAGGAGGGAGGTGCCCCCGAGGGCGAACCCCAGGGCCGTCACGGGCTCCCCGAACGGGACCTCCGCGACGAGGGAGGGTGTCCCCTCCAGGGACCAGTCCTGGAGCGTGCCCGCAGGGGTCCCCACGTAGATGTGCCGGCCGTCCGGGGAGTACAGGGCGACGCCCTCCCTCGGCGCCCCGGGGAGCGGGACCCAGGCCAGGGGCTGGGTCCCGTCGGCCGGTGCCTCCGCAAAGACCAGGCTGGTCGCGGTCCGGGCCAGCGCGTGCACCATGCGGCCGCCTCCGAGGCCCCCCACCTCCAGGGTGCGGACCTCCAGGAGGGCCTGGGGCGTTTCCGCCAGGGCGAGGCCCGGAGTCCACTCCACCTCGGCGGTCCACTGCAGGGGGTCGTCCACGCCCGCGGGCTTGCTCCAGCGGAACTCGGCGACATGGAGCCGTCCATCAGCCCCCAGGGCGGCGAACTGCCCTCGGGCGTTGGGCGGGGTCTGGGTCTGCCAGGGCAGGGCGGCGGGCGTCCCCTGGGGGGTCGGATCGGGGAGGGGCGCTCCGGTGTCGACCCGATGGAGCTTGGGACCCGCCTGGGGATCGAGGGTGAGGAGGGTCCGGCCGGACTCCTCGGCCCAGAGGCCCCGGCCCGGGGGCAGGGGCACCGTGCGGGCCGCGGTGGCGCGGGCGGGGAAGAAGAGGGGCAGGGCCTCCTTCGTGATGAAGAAGAGGATCCCCAACACGGCGAGGATGATCAGGAGGCCGCCCCCGGTGATGAGGACGGCCATGAATCGATCCATGCGCTTGGCCAGGTGTCTGGTCGTGGAGCGGGTCATCGATCTCCCGATCGGAGCGGTTTGGAGAAGGGGACTAGTTGAGCTTCTTCAGCTCGGACTGGGCGTTGGCGGCCCCGGTGGCGGCGGTCAGGGGATAGTAGCCGTCCTTGATGACGATCTCCTGGCCCTCCTTGGAGAGCACGAACTTGAGGAACTCGGCGCTCAGGGGATCCAGGCCCTTCTTGGGGTGCTTGTTCACGTAGATGTAGAGGAAGCGGGCCATGGGGTACTTGCCGTTGAGGGCGTTCTCATAGGTGGGGGCGAAGGCCTGGTCGTTGTAGCGGCCCTTCATGGAGAGGGGCACCGCCCGCACCCCGCTGGTCATGTAGCCGATGCCGCTGTAGCCGATGGCGAACCGGTCGTTGGTGATGCCCTGCACAACGGCGGAACTGCCGGGCTGCTCCTTCACGGTGTTGCGGAAGTCACCCTTGTTGAGGGCGTGCTCCTTGAAGTACCCGTAGGTGCCACTGGCGCTGTTGCGACCGTAGAGGCTGAAGGGCTTGGCGGCCCACTCCCCCTTGAGGCCCACCTGGCCCCAGGTGGTGGCGTCCTTGCCGCCCCACTTGCGGGTGGAGGAGAAGATGCCGTCCACCTCCTCGAGGCTCAGCTCCTTGATGGGGTTGTTCTTGTTCACGTACACGGCCAGGCAGTCGATGGCCACGGCGATCTTGGTGGGCTTGTACCCGTGCTTCTTCTCGAACTTGTCCATCTCCTCGCCCTTCATCTCCCGGCTCATGGGGCCGAGCTGGGCGGTCCCCTCGATCAGGGCCGGGGGGGCGGTGGCGGAGCCCTTGCCTTCCATCTGGACCTTGACGTTGGGGTACTGCTGGTTGAAGGACTGGATCCAGAAGCCCATGAGGTTGTTCAGGGTGTCGGAGCCGATGCTGTTCAGGTTCCCGTTGATGCCGGCCACCTTCTTGTAGGGGGCGAGCTTGGGGTCCACCTTCAGGGCCTGGGCCGAGGCGGGGACCGAGAGGATGGGGAGCAGGGCGAGGGCGAAGCGGGCGCAGATGCGCATGGGGTGCCTCCTTGGTATGGGAACCAGGGTCCCGGGGGGGCGAGACAAGGATGCGCTGCTGGTGTGACGAGGATGTTAATTTCCACCGGAACTTGGCCGTAAAACGCCTCGGATGCCCTCCCAATTGTTGAAAAAAAAGGAAAAGGAGCCCGTTAAATCGGTGTTTCAGTTGCGGTTCGGTCGGATCACTGAAACAATGCCTCAAGACCCGGACCTTACCTGGCACCGCCTGCGTGACCCGGGCCCTCCCAATCCGACCATCTCCTGGTCGCCCTCCCCCCAGGGGAGCCGGCTGACCCCCCACCCCATCCCACCCATCGCACGGTCGAGCCTCGCGGGGACGACCCGGGCCCAAGGAGCAACCTTGAGCAGCAAAAAAGTCATGATGATCAACGCGACCGACCCGGAGGAGATCCGGATCGCGACCCTGATCGACGGAACCCTCTTCGACTACGACGTGGAATTCCTCCACAACGAGAAGATCAAGGGGAACATCTACAAGGCCAAGGTGGTCCGCGTGGACCAGAGCCTCCAGGCCGCCTTCATCCACTACGGAGGCACCAAGAACGGCTTCCTGCCCATGGGCGAGCTGCCCCGGGACATGGTGAGCCCCGACGGTCGCCGCGGCCGGATCCAGGACCTGCTCCACCGGGACCAGGAGATCATGGTTCAGGCCGTGCGCGAGGAGCTGGGCTCGAAGGGCGCCATGATGACCGCCCAGATCAGCCTGGCGGGCCGCTACCTCGTGATCACCCCCGGCAACCCCGTGAACGGCATCAGCCGCAAGATCGAGGGCACCGAGGAACGGCGCCACTTCAAGCAGCTCATCGACTCCCTGGAGATCCCCGAGGACATCGGCGTGATCGTGCGCACCGCCTCCCTGGGCGTGACCAAGGAGGACTTCCAGCGCGACCTCGAGTACCTCCTGGACAGCTACAAGGAGGTCCTGCACCGCTACAAGCACCGCGGCGGGGCCGGGCTCGTGTGGCAGGAAGATGATGTGGTCATCCGCACCCTCCGCGACGCCTTCACCCCCGATGTGGAGGAGGTGAGCATCGACGACCTCGACACCTTCCACACGGCCCACAGCTTCGTGAAGCGCACGATGCCGCAGTACCTGCCAGTGCTGAAGCAGTACACGGGCAAGAAGCCCATCTTCTCCCGCCACCAGACCGAGGAGCAGATCGACCGGATCTACGCCCGCAAGGTGAACCTCCCCTCCGGCGGCGCCCTCGTCATCGACCAGACCGAGGCCCTGGTGGCGATCGACGTGAACTCCGGCAAGATCTCCGGCGACAACCAGGAGGACACGGCCTACAAGACCAACCTGGAGGCCGCCAAGGAGATCGCCCGCCAGCTGCGCCTGCGCGACCTCGCCGGCCTGGTGGCCATCGACTTCATCGACATGCGCAAGGAGAGCCACATCAAGGCGGTGCAGGACCGCCTCGTGGAGCACCTCAAGCAGGACAAGGCCCGCATGGAAGTCGGGAAGATCAACCGCTTCGGCGTGCTGGTCATGACCCGC
>CAZVKM010000114.1:0-10871 GCA_964627685.1 uncultured Solibacteraceae bacterium
GCGCCGCTGATCATGCTGATGCCCAGGGCGATGAACACGATCACGATGGTGACCTTGATGATCACGATGATGTTGTTCACGGAGGCGCTCTCCTTGATCCCCTTGTAGAGGATGGAGGCCACCACGAGGGCGATCACGGAGGCGGGCACGTTCCAGATGCCGTGCACCACCTGACCGCCATTGAGCGTCACCGTCTCCCAGGGGCCCTTGGTGAGCTTGATCAGCGCATCCGGCAGGTTGATGCCCAAGGTCTTGTGGAGGATGGAGTAGAGGTAGCCGGACCAGGCGGCGGACACCGTCACGGCGCCGAAGGCGTACTCCAGCACCAGGTCCCAGCCGATGATCCAGGCGATGAACTCGCCCATGGTGGCGTAGGAGTAGGCGTAGGCGGAGCCGGCCACGGGGATCATGGCGGCCATCTCGGCGTAGCAGAGGCCCGCGAAGGCGCAGAGGATGCCGCCGATGATGAAGCTGTAGACGATGCCGGGGCCCGCGTAGTTGGCGGCGGCGGTGCCCGTGAGGGAGAAGATGCCGGCGCCGATGATGGCGCCGATGCCGAGCATGGTGAGGTTGAAGGCGCCCAGGTGGCGCTTCAGGGTGCCCCCGCCGTGCCCGCCCTCCCCGGCGTTGGGATCGTTGGCATCGGCGATGAGCCGGGCCAGGTCCTTCTTGACGAACAAACCACCCATGGGAGGAGCCTCCGGTAAGCCAAGTCGTTGGGAATGTGGCAGTGGCCCCACTGTAACAGGCCGGTCATGGGCCTTGAACCCGGATGGGGCGAGGCGTGGGGCCGGGCCCGGCCCGCCTGGATTCGGATGGGAGGATCCCGTTGTTCTAAACTGCTCCTTTCCCCGAGGATGCCCATGACCCCCGGCCCCCGCTCAGGCCTCTGGACCGACCTCAGCCCCTCCCGGCGCTGCCAGTGGGTGGACCTCCTCCGCGGCCTGGCCGTGATCGTGATGATCGAGGTGCACGTGGTGAACACCTGGCTGCGGCTGGACCTGCGGCCCGAGTGGCTCAACTACGTGAACGGCCTCGTGGCCCCCAGCTTCCTCATGGCCGCGGGCTTCAGCCTGGTGCTCAGCACCTTCAAGACCGACGGCACCCTGCGCCCCTTCTGGCCCGACACCGCCAAGCGCCTGGGCTTCATCCTCCTCTGCGCCTACCTGCTCCACGCCCCGGGCCTCACCCTGGCGGAGTGGACGGTGCTGAACACCCCCGCCAAGATGCGGGAGCTCTTCAAGATCGACGTGCTCCAGTGCGTGGTCTACAGCCTCCTCATCCTCCAGGCCCTGGCCCGCACCCTGGGCACCGCCCGCCGCTTCACCTGGGCGGCCCTGGGCCTGGCCCTCTTCGTGGCCCTGGTGGCCCCCACGCTCTGGATCAAGGGGGTGGGCGAAGGGGTGTGGATCCCCATCCGCGGCCTCCTCAACGGCAACGACCACCATGGGCTCAAGGCCCTCTTCCCCCTCTTCCCGTGGCTCGCCTTCGTGAGCTTCGGCAGCTTCCTGGGGGGGGCCTACCGCCACTTCCGGGTGGAGCCCGTGGCGGGCCAGGCCCGCTGGAGCGAAGGCCGCTTCCTCGCCGCCCTGTTCGGCCTGGGCCTGGCCCTGATGCTCTGGGGCCTGCTGCGGAAGAACGGCTGGATCTGGGAAGGCACCTGGAAGCAGACCCCCGGGGGGGTCGCGTTGCTGAACGGCTTCCGGTGGGATGAGCTCACCGCCATGCACAACACCACCCTGCCCTCCGTGGCGGAGCGCCTGGGCTGGATCAGCATGGGCGGCGCGGCCCTGGGGGTGATCGATGCGTACCGCCCCCAGCTCCCGGGACCGAACCCCGTGGAGGCCTCGGGGCGTGAGAGCCTCCTCCTCTACATGCTGCACCTCAACCTCATCTACGGCGTGCTCATGACCCCCTTCGTCATCGGGCGCACGGGCTGGGACTGGAACACCCAGGGCTGGGGCGTGACGGGCTTCCTCACCCTGGCCATCGTGGGCTTCAACCTCTGGGCGGGCGTGGCCTGGCAGGCGGTGCGGAAGGACGTGCCCCGCATGCGCCTGCTCCAGCGGGCGGGCCTCGCGGTGCTGGCCCTCAACTTCATCGCCGGCGGCTGGCTCACCTTCCGCTTCCTCCTGGGCAGCCCCGAGCTGGCCCGGGAGCCCTACCCCTTCCTCAACGCCGCCCGGGAGCGGAAGGGCCTGGCCCCCACCGCGGACGGCCTGAGCCGGGACCCCGAGGAGGTCTTCCGCGAGGAGGCCCGCCTGGGACGCCTCGTGACGCCCGAAGCCCGGGCCAAGCGGGCGGAGCAGATCCGGAACCGGTAGAATGGTCCCGTGGACCCCAGCCCCAGCACCCCGACCTGGCTCATCGGCCTCCTGATCGGCCTGCTCCTCTACCGGGGCGCCCTGGCCATCATGCTGGCCGCCCATCACGCCCTGGGCAGCCTGCAGCGCCGCCGCCTCCTGGAGGAGGAGGCCATCGCCGACCCCGAGCTGGCCGCCCTCCTGGAGCGCCCCCACATGCTGGGCATGGGGCTCTCCCTCCTGGCGCAGTTCCTCCTGGTGGCGCTGCTCGTGCTCAGCTGGCCCCTGAAGCCCGCCATCCCCGGCGGCTGGGCGAGCCTCGCGGTGCTGACCCTGGCCTTCCTCTGGGGGCTGGACATGGCGCTGCCCACGCTGCTGACCGCGGGGGATCCCGCCCTCTGGCTCACCCGCCTCTGGCCCATCTACGCCCCCGTGGAGCCCCTCTTCAACCTGCTGGTCTCCCCCCTGGCCCGCCGCCTGGAGCGCCGCCGGGCGGAGGCCGACCGCGCCCGCGATGGCGAGGATGAGCCGGGCGAGGACGCCGTGACCGCCCTGCTGGAGGAGGGCGAGGCCGAGGGCATCCTCGAGGAGTCGGATTCCGAGCTGATCCGCAACGTGGTGAGCTTCGGCGACACGGTGGTGCGCGAGGTCATGACCCCCCGCACCCGCATGAAGGGCCTTCCCGCCGAGGCCACCGTGGGCGAGGCCTGGCAGGCCTTCATGGGGAACCGCCACGCGCGCCTGCCCGTCTATGAAGGGGCCATCGACCGCATCGTGGGCATCCTCCTGCTCAAGGACCTGATGCAGCTGCCGGACCAGGATCCCCGGCAGGCCCGGGACCTCTGCAAGCCCGCCCTCTTCGTGCCCGAGAGCAAACCCGTGGCGGAGCTCATGAAGGAGATGCAACGCCAGCGCGCCCAGATGGCGCTGGTGGTGGACGAGTTCGGAACCGTCTCGGGCCTCGTCACCATGGAGGACCTGCTCGAGGAGGTCTTCGGGGAGATCCGCGACGAGCACGAGGGGGCCCCGGAGATCCAGCCCCAGCCCGATGGCGCCCTCCTGGCCAGCGGGCAGGCCCACGTGGATGACGTGGCCGGCCACCTGGGCCTCACCTGGGCCCACGAGGGCTTCGACACCCTCGGCGGCCTGGCCATGGCGCGCCTGGGCCGCATCCCCAAGGTGCAGGACCGGGTGCCCGTGGAGGGCGCCGTGCTCACCATCCTCCGCATGGAGGGCCCCCGCATCCTCCAGGTGAGGGTGGAGCCCCGGCCCGCCGCCGGCCCGGCCTGACCCCGGACATCGGCCCCACGCCCCCGTTCAACGGGTGGGCTCCGCCGTTCATCGGAATCCCGCCGGAGGCCCGACGGGCGGCCCATCATGGACGCAGATCCTTGATCCCGGAGGCACCGCCATGGCCGAGAACCCCTACTCCACGCCCGAAGCCCCGCTCTACGGCGGCGGCACCCCGGAGCCGGCCCCCAAGGCCCCCGGCCTGCTGGACCTGATCACCGGTGTCTTCACCGAGCCCGCGGCGCTCTTCCAGCAGCTGCGCAAGGCGCCCTCCTGGGTGGCCCCCACCCTGCTCGTCTTCGCGGCCGCCTTCCTGCTCACCGTCGTGTGGGCCACCAAGGTGGACGTGGATGCCATGGTACGCCCCGTCCTCGAGGCCAACCCCAAGGTCCCCGCCGAGCAGATCGACCGGATCATCGAGATGCAGGCGAAGTTCATCCCGGTGTTCAGCCCCATCATGGTGGCCTTCGCCATGGCCGTGGGCACCTTCCTCCCGGCGCTCCTCTTCTTCCTCCTGGGGCGTGGCGAGGCCGACGCCCCCACCTACACCCACGCCCTCTCGGCCACGGCCGTGCCCAACCTGGTGCTGGTGCCCCAGCAGGTGGTCATCACCCTCCTGGCCCTGCTCCGCCCCGTGGGCGGCGCCACCCCCGACAAGCTGAGCCCCACCAGCCTGGGCTTCTACCTGCCCGTGGGGAACCCCAAGCTGGGGGCCCTCCTGCGCCACGTGGACCCCTTCTTCATCGGCGTGTACGTCCTGACCTACCTGGCCCTGCGCCACCTCCTCCGGTTCAGCGAGGGGAAGGCCTGGCTGGGGACGCTCCTCTGCGCCGCCACCACCCTGGGCTTCCGTGTGATGGGAGCCAACTGATGAAGAAGCAGCACCTCCTCCTGGGCGGCGGCGGCGCCCTGGTCCTCCTCGTGGTGGTCGGCCTCCTGGCCGGCGGCCCCCGGGACGAGTCCGACCGCTACACCTGGGACAAGGTCTCCCGGGGCGACCTCCGGGAGACCCTCACGGCCTCCGGGGAGATCCGCGCCAAGGTGCAGGTGAACGTGGGCACCACCGTCATGGGCGAGATCCGCAGGCGGCATGTGGAGGATGGCCAGGATGTGAAGGTGGGCGACCTCCTCGTCACCATCGACCAGGAGCGCCTCCGCCAGGCCCTGCTCCAGGGGG
Organism: uncultured Solibacteraceae bacterium; assembly: GCA_964627685.1. Lineage (GTDB taxonomy): Bacteria > Acidobacteriota > Holophagae > Holophagales > Holophagaceae > JAFDVN01. The sequence goes on from CAZVKM010000114.1 coordinate 4,771, forward strand.
AGGCCGGACTGGCCGCCCAGCGGAAGGAATCCGAGCGCCTCGAAGCCGCCCGCAAGCGCAGCGTGGAGTCCTTCGCCCGCACGGAGCACCTCTTCAACCAGAAGCTGGTCAGCGATGAGGACTTCCGCCAGGCCAAGCTGGCGCGGGAGAGTTCGGAGCTCGCCGCCGCCGCGTCCCGGGCCAACGTCACCCAGAGCGAAGCCAGCGTGGCGGGCCTGCGGGATGGCCTTGCCAAGAGCACCCTCCGGGCCCCCATCAGCGGCCGGGTCACCAGCCTCAAGGCCGAGATGGGCGAGATGGCCATCCCCGGCACCTCCAACCTGCCCGGCGCGACGCTTATGGTCATCAGCGACATGAGCAAGCTCATGGCCGAGGTGAAGGTGAGCGAGGGCGAGGTGGTCCGCACCAAGGTGGGCCAGACCGCCCAGGTGGCCGTGGAGGCCCTCCCGGGCCGCATCTTCCCCGGCACCGTGGCCGAGGTGGCCACCGGCGCCGAGAAGACGGGCCAGGACGCGAACCTCTACAAGGTGAAGGTGATGCTCGACATGAAGGCCGAGGACATCGCCAAGCTCCGCCCGGGCATGAGCGCCCGCGCGGTGATCCTCACCAGCGAGGCGAAGGGCACCCTGCAGGTCCCGCTCCAGGCGGTCCTTGAGAGGGAGGGCAGCCTGGAGGAGGCCAAGCGCAAGGGCCTGCTGGCCCCCACCACCCGGACCATCGTCATGGTCGCGAAGAACGGCCATGCCCAGGAGCGGGAGGTCCGCACGGGCATCGCCAGCACCCAGGCCATCCAGATCCTCGAGGGCGTCGCCGAGGGGGACCAGGTCCTCACGGGGCCCCTCCGCAAGCTGAAGGACCTGAAGGACAAGGCCGCGCTCACCCTCAAGGCCCGCAGCGATGCGGACCTGGCCGCGACCCTCCAGAAGGAGAAGAAGTGAGCATGGAGCTCCGGGAGCCCCTGGTCGCGGCCCTGAAGAGCCTGCGGGCCAACAAGCTGCGGTCGGCCCTCACCACGCTGGGCATCATCATCGGGGTGGCCGCGGTGATCATCGTGGTGAGCCTCATCCAGGGGCTCCAGGGCAGCGTGCTCAAGCAGATCGAGAAGGCCGGCAGCCAGACGCTCATCGTCCGGCCCGTCTTCCCCACGGACGTGCCCTACAGCGAGTTCACCAAGATCAAGAACCGCGACCTCTACATGGAGGACATGAAGGCCCTGCAGCGCATGGTGCCCGCTCTCACCACCATGACCCCGCTCTACTTCAATGGGAGCGAGGTGAAGGCCGCCGGCAAGACCGCGAACGTGAACCTCATCATGACGGATGAGAGCTACCTGGAGCTCAACGCCATCAACCTCACCACGGGCCGGAACTTCGTGCCCTCCGACAACCGCCTGGCCAGCAAGGTGGCCATCGTGGGCCCCCGGGTGCTGGAGAAGCTCGGCATCAAGGACCATCCCATCGGGCGCATCATCCAGACCCCCCAGATGGCCCTCGAGGTCATCGGCGTGCTGGAGGAGCAGGGCTCCAGCCTGGGCAACGATCCCGACAGCAACGTGCTCATCCCCCTCACCACGGGCCGCGCCACCCTCACGGATCAGCAGCGCAAGCAGCTCATCTTCCAGGCCCGCGTGGATCCCCGCATCAACGTGGACGATGGCGCCGACCTGCTCACGGAGGCCCTGCGCCGCATCAAGGGGCTCAAGCAGGGCGAGCCCGAGGGTTTCAAGGTCTTCAGCCCCAAGCAGATCGCCGGGATCGTGAGCAGCGTGATGGGCGCCATCACGGCCGTGGCCGGGGGCATGGTGAGCATCGCCCTCCTGGTGGGCGGCATCGGCATCATGAACATCATGCTGGTGAGCGTCACGGAGCGCACCCGGGAGATCGGCGTGCGCAAGGCGGTGGGGGCCAAGCGGCGCGATGTGATGCTGCAGTTCCTCATCGAGGCGGCCCTGCTCTCGCTGCTGGGGGGCGCCATCGGCATCGGCGTCGGCTACGCCCTGGGCGCCGCCCTCGGCAAGGCCCTGCTGGGCACGGTGGGGGGCATCCCCCTCTGGGCCCTGGTCAGCGCCTTCGCCGTGCCTGCGGCCATCGGCCTCATCTTCGGCATCTACCCCGCCGCCAAGGCCAGCAAGCTCGACCCCATCGAAGCGCTCCGCTACGAGTGATCAGCGGCCCCGCCGCACCATCCCGAGGAAGGCCTTGGCCGCGTGGCTCAGGTCCTCCTCGGGCCGGTGCACCACGCGGATGGCCCGCTCGATCTCCATGCCGCGGATGCGGACCTCCCGCAGGCGCCCATCCTCCAGGGCGTCCGCCACGCTCATGCGGGGGAGGATGGCCAGCCCCGCGCCCTTGATCACGAAGGCCTTGATGGTCTCGATGGTGGCCAGCTCCACCGTGATGTTCAGGGGCGTGCCGTGCTCGGCGAAGAAGTCCACCAGCCGGGTGCGGGCGGGGGTGCGGGCGTTGTGCGCCACGAAGGTCTCCCGCCCCAGCTCCTCCACCCGCACCTCCCGGCGCCGGGCCAGGCGGTGCTTCGGCGGCACCACGAGGACGAGCGGATCCCGGTGCATGAGCAGGCTCTCCACCCCCCGGGTCCCCGGGTCGAAGGAGATGAAGCCCACGTCCAGCCCGTACTCCAGCACCTGCCGGGGGATCTGCTCGGAGTTGCTCCTGAAGACCTCCACCTTGATGTGGGGATGGGCCTGCCGGTAGGCCACCAACAGCTCCGGGAGCAGGTACAGCGAGGTGCTCTCGTTGGCGCCGATGCGCAGGCGCCCCCGGGTGAGGCCCCGCAACTCCGAGATGGACGTCCGGGCCTCGTCCCGCAGGAACAGGAGCCGGTGGGCGTAGTTCTGGAAGAGACGCCCCGCCTCCGTGGGCACCACCTTCCGCGGGGTGCGGTCGAGGAGCCGCTCACCGAGGTCCTCCTCTAGACGTTTCAAGGCGAGGCTCAGGGCCGGCTGGGTTCGACCCACCCGCTCTGCGGCTCGGGAGAAGCTTCCCTCCTCCACCACGGCCAGGAAAAACCCGAGCTGATCAAACTCCATCGGGGAGACCTCCCAGAAATTAGTATTTGTTTTTCTTATTCATTTGTCAGTATTAATCATTTTTGAATATCGAATCCGACCCCTAGGCTCTCCAGATCAGGAGGCGGCCATGGGGCCCCAACGCATCCGCATCTTCGACACGACCCTGCGCGACGGCGAGCAGTCGCCGGGCTGCTCCATGCACCTGGAGGAGAAGCTGCGCCTGGCCCTCCAGCTGGAGCGGCTGGGCGTCGACATCCTCGAGGCCGGCTTCCCCGTGGCCTCCGAGGGTGACTTCGAAGCGGTGCGGGCCATCGCCCGGTCCCTCCAGAAGACCGTCGTGGCGGGCCTCTGCCGCGCCCTGCCCGCCGACATCGACCGCGCCTGGGAGGCCCTGCGGGAAGCGGCCCATCCCCGCATCCACACCTTCCTGGCCACTTCGGACATCCACCTGGAGCACAAGCTCCGGCTCGGCCGCGAGGAGGCCCTGGAGATGGCCGTGGCGGGGGTGCGACACGCCCGTTCCCGCTGCACAGACGTCGAATTCAGCGCCGAGGACGCCACCCGCACCGACCCCGCCTACCTCTGCCGGGTGATCACCGCGGTGATCGAGGCCGGCGCCACCACGGTGAACATCCCCGACACCGTGGGCTACACCACGCCCTCCGAGTACCACCAGCTGATCCGCACCCTGATGGCGCAGGTCCCGGCCATCGACCGGGCTGTGGTGAGCGTCCACTGCCACAACGACCTCGGGCTCGCCGTGGCCAACAGCCTCGCCGCCATCGAAGCGGGCGCCCGCCAGGTGGAGTGCACCGTGAACGGCATCGGCGAGCGGGCCGGCAACGCGGCGCTGGAGGAAGTGGCCATGGCGCTGAAGGTGCGCCAGGACCGCCTGCCCTTCGCCACCGGGATCCGCACGGAGGAGATCGCCAAGAGCAGCCAGCTGCTCAGCAACATCACCGGGGTGCACCCCCAGCCCAACAAGGCCATCGTGGGGAAGAACGCCTTCGCGCACGAGAGCGGCATCCACCAGCACGGTGTGCTCCGGAACCGCGCCACCTACGAGATCATGACCCCCGAGAGCGTGGGGGTGAAGGTCCAGCACATCGTGCTGGGCAAGCACAGCGGGCGGGCCGCCCTGGCCCAGCGCTACCAGGAGCTGGGCTACGACCTGGCCAAGCCCGAGCTGGAGAAGGCCTACAAGCTCTTCACGAAGCTCTGCGACGTGAAGAAGGAGGTCTTCGAGGAGGACCTCGTGGCCATCCTGCGCGACGGCCTCAGCGACATCCCCGAGACCTGGAAGCTCCGGCTCGCCCAGGTCACGGCGGGCACCCAGGGCTACAGCCACGCCCTGGTCCAGCTCCGCAGCGGGGACCACGAGCCCAGTGGCACGGGGCACGGCGATGGTCCCGTGGCGGCCCTGGTGGATGCCATCGCCGGCCTCACCTCCATCCGCGGCGAGGTCCTGGACTTCCAGGTGCGCGCGGTGAGCGAGGGCAGCGACGCCGTGGGCGAGGTCTTCATGAAGGTCGAGGTGGAGGGCAGCCTGCTCACGGGCAAGGCCGCCAGCACCGACATCATCGAAGGCGCCGCCCGCGCCTACCTGAACGCCGTCAACAAGGCCCTGCACGCCCGCCAGCTCAAGGCGTCGCGGCAGGCCGTCACCGCCTGAGGATCCACCCCATGCCCATGACCCTCACCGAGAAGATCCTCGCCGCCCACTCGGGCCGCGAGTCCGTGCGCCCGGGCGAGATCGTGAACGCGAAGCTCGACCTCGTGATCTGCCACGAGGTGACCACACCCCCCGCCGTGGAAATGCTCCGCAAGCTGGGGATCACCAAGGTCTGGGATCCCACCAGGATCCTGGTGACCCCCGATCACTTCGTGCCCAACAAGGACATCAAGAGCGCCGAGCTCACCAAGGCCCTCCGCCAGTGGCGGGAGGAGCAGGGCATCGAGCGCTACTACGAGATCGGCAACCACGGCATCTGCCACGCCCTGGCCCCGGAGCAGGGCCACGTGCACCCGGGCATGACCATCATCTGCGGCGACAGCCACACCACCACCATGGGGGCCCTGGGCACCTTCGCCTCCGGCGGGGGCAGCACGGACCTGGCGGCGGGCCTCGCCACCGGGGAGCTCTGGTTCCGCGTGCCGGAGTCCATCCTCTTCAACCTGGAGGGCGCCCCCCAGGCCGGGGTCTACAGCAAGGACATCATCCTGGAGATCATCCGCCGCATCGGAGTGGACGGGGCCCGCTACATGGCCATGGAATACCGGGGCAGCGCCCTGCCCCACCTCACCATGGAGGCCCGCTTCACCATCACCAACATGGCCATCGAGGCCGGCGGCAAGAGCGGCATCTTCCCCGTGGACGCCGTGACCGAGGCCTACCTGGCCGAGCGCACCCCCGAGCGGGGCGTCCGCTACGAGAGCGATGAGGACGCCGAGTACGCCCAGACCCACACCATCCGCGTGGACCAGCTGGAGCCCATGGTGGCCCTGCCCGGCCTGCCCAGCAATGGCACCCCCATCTCTCAGGCCACCCCCGTGAAGATGGATCAGGTGTACATCGGCAGCTGCACCAATGGCCGCATCGAGGACCTGCGCATCGCGGCCTCCGTGTTCAAGGGGAACAAGGTGGCCGCGGGCACCCGCGCCATCGTGGTGCCCGCCACCACCACCGTGTGGAAGCAGGCCATGAAGGAGGGCCTCATGGACATCTTCGCCGAGGCCGGCTGCGTGATCTCCACCGCCACCTGCGGGGCCTGTCTGGGCGGCCACATGGGCGTGCTTGGGGCCGAAGAGACCTGCCTCTCCACCACCAACCGCAACTTCACGGGCCGCATGGGCCACCCCACCTCCAAGGTGTACCTGGCCAGCCCCGCCACCGCCGCCGCGACCGCCATCACCGGCGCCCTGGCCGATCCCCGCGACTTCCTCCCCAGGCCCGTTGCCGAAGAGCAGCAGCTGTGGGGCGTGTAGGAGACCCCATGAGCCTGCCCACCGTCCTGCAGGGCCGCGCCCACGTCTACGGCCGCGCCCACATCAACACCGACGAGATCATCCCCGC
>CAZVKM010000115.1:0-3762 GCA_964627685.1 uncultured Solibacteraceae bacterium
CGAAGGGAGCGAGGTGCCCATGTTCTACGACCCCATGATCAGCAAGCTGAGCACGTGGGCGCCGACCCGCCTGGAGTCCATCGACAAGATGAAGATGGCCCTGGGCGAGTACCGCATCGGGGGCATCCGACACAACGTGGAGTTCCACAAGGTGCTCATGGACCACGAGCCCTTCCGCAGCGGGGCCCTGCACACCGGGATGCTGGACAAGCCCTTCTGGAAGAAGAAGGAGATGGGCCCCAGCCTGAAGTTCGCGGTGGCCGCGGCGCTGAAGCAGGAGATGGAAGCGGAGGTCCGACGTGCGATCCAGCCGGAATCCGGCGAAGATCGGCCCGATGCCTGGCGGCATTGGGGGAAGTTCAACCGGATCTGAAGCGGAAAGGATCGAGACGATGAAGCGCACCCTCATCATCGGCAAGGAGCAGGTCGACGTGGAGCTGGTCCACCAGGATGGCGTGGATACGCTGACCTGGAATGGGGAGGCCATGCCCGTGGATCTCCGTGAAGTGGAGCCCGGCTGCTACTCCGTGATCATCGCCGGTCGGAGCGTGGACGTCCGCCTCGACGAGGCCAAGCACCCGGATCCGGACCTCCACGCGTTCCGGGCGAGCCTCTTCGATGGCGCCTACGAGTTCGCCCTGCAGGATCCGCGGAAGGCCCTCCTGGCCGCCGCCGGGGGCGCCGGCGCCGCGGGCGGGCTCCACACGGCCCCCATGCCTGGGAAGGTGGTGAAGCTCCTGGTGAAGGAGGGGGACCGGGTCGAAGAGGGGCAGGCCCTGCTCATCCTGGAAGCCATGAAGATGCAGAACGAGTTCAAGAGCACTTCCGCCGGGGTGATCACCAAGCTCCATGTGGCCGAAGGCGGCACCGTGGAGACCGCCCAGGCCATGATCACCTTGGGGCCTCTCGAGGGCTGAGGTGCAAGGGTGGGATCGCCACCCCGAGGGATGTCCAGAATTCGCGGACGGGGCCAGGAGGGACTTCTGGCCTCGGAAGACGTGGCTTGAGGGAATGGGCGGATTCCCGCCCATGGAGGGGAGCCTGCGGCCCCTTGAGGGATCCCGTCCCCAAGCGTCCTGGTCGATCCCGACGGCTGTTCCGTGTCCGAGGTCACGCCCGCGGGGTGCGTCCCGGTTGCAACCCCCCGAGGCCAGGGCTAGCCTGAGCGTTCATTTCCCAAGGAGAACGCCATGCGATCCCACCTGTCCCTCGTCCTGCTCCTGGCCGCCGGAGGCCTGGGGTTGCACGCTCAGGAAGGTACGAGCTACGGCATGCTCCACGCCGGCTGGACGCGGTTCGACAACCGCATGTTCGGGGGCCAGTCCGGCGCCATCGAAGGGGCCGCCCACGTGGGTCTCGGCGCCGGCCACTGGTACAGGTCCGAGTGGGGCGCCGACATGCGCCTCCTCTCCACCACGATGAACGGGGAGGGCGTGCTGGCGCCCTTCTCCGCCAAGCGGAGCCTCCTGCTCGCCGGGGTGAACTTCAACTTCAATCCCGGGGGCACCTGGTGGCCCTATGCCTCCTTCGGGGTGGGCGGGGTCCGCACCGGAGAACCATTCAGCGGCAAGCAGGAAGCCTCCACGAAGCCGGCCCTCCATGCCGGCCTCGGCCTCCACATCCCCTTCGGCGAGCGGTTCCTGGCGGGGGTGGACTGGAAGCTCGTGCGCAGTGCCGACGACCAACACCCGACCACCCACCTCCTGAGCGTGGGCCTGGGATGGCGCTTCAGCACCGGGAAGAAGGCCGCGCCCGTGATGCCGGCCGCCCCTCCGCCGCCTCCGGCCCCCAAGGAGGAGGTGAAGCCCGAGCCTCCGCAGCCCCCGCCGGCCCCGGCGCCGGTTCCCCCTCCGCCGCCTGCGCCAGAGCCGCCGAAGGAAGAGGCCAAACCCGTCCCGCCTCCCCCTCCGCCGCCCCAGAAGTTCGTGCTGGATGAAGCCAGCCTGCACTTCGCGAACGGAAAGGCCGACCTGGATGAAGCCGGCACCACCGCCATCCGGAAGGTCGCCGAGTCCCTGAAGGGCTTCGCGGGCAAGTACAGCGTGGTCGTCACGGGGCACACCTCCTCCGTGGGGGGCAAGGCCCTGAACAAGGCGCTCTCCAAGAAGCGGGCGGAAGCCGTGGCCAAGGTGCTCGTCGAGGCGGGTGTCCCGGCCGCCGCCATCACCTCCGAGGGGGCGGGTCCCGACAAGCCCCTCACGGAGAACAAGACGAAGGCCGGGCAGGCCAAGAACCGCCGGGTGGAGATCGATGTGAAGGCCGAGGGGGCCAACATCGAGGTCCGCCGCACGGAGACGGACGTGAAGCAGTAGGTTCCACCCAACCCGCGGGGGGCTCCGGCCCCCCGCTTCCATTCGGGAGATCCCATGGGATTCAAGGACGAGTTCAAGGGCTTCGTGATGAAGGGCAATGTCGTGGACCTGGCCGTGGCCGTGGTCATCGGCGGCGCCTTCGGCAAGATCGTGACCGCCCTCGTGGAGGGCCTCATCATGCCCCTGGTGGGCATGGCCATTCCGGGCGGGGACTGGCGCACCATCGCCGTGGGCCCCCAGAACGCCTTCAAGGTCGGAAGCGTGGCGGGCGCGGTGGTGGACTTCATCTGCATCGCCTTCGTGGTCTTCCTGGTCTTCGTGAAGGGCTTCTCCAAGCTCAACAAGAAGCCCGAGGACACCCCGCTGCTCGCCCCCACCACCAAGGACTGCCCCCGCTGCCTGGAGGCGGTGCCCTTGAAGGCGACGCGCTGCAAGCACTGCACCAGCGACCTGGCCTGATGGCCTTCGTCCCCGCGGCGGACATCGACGAGGTCATCGCCCGGCTGGAAGCCCTGGTTGCGGGCTTCCGGTCGGGCGGATCCCGACTGGGCTACTTCCCGGCCCTGTACCTGAAGGTCACGCGCGCGGTGCGGGAGGGGATCCGAACGGGCCGCTTCCAGGATGGGCCCCGCATGGACCGCCTGGACACCGTGTTCGCCAACCGCTACCTCGCGGCCTTGCATGCCTGGCAGGCGGGGGAGCCCTGCAGTGAATGCTGGCGGGTGGCCTTCGAGAGTGCGGGCCGATGGCGGCCCACGATCCTCCAGCACCTCCTCCTGGGCATGGCCGCCCACATCCAGCTCGATCTGGGTGTCGCCGCGGCGGAGGTGGCCCCCGGAGCGCGGTTGGCCACCCTGAAGACCGACTTCATGGCCATCAACGAGATCCTCGGAGCGCTCAGCGGGGAGGTGCAGGAGGCCCTCGACGGGCTGAGCCCCTGGCTTGGCGTGCTGGATGTGGCCGGAGGGGACTTGGACGAGGCCCTGGCCCGCTTCGGTCTGAATGCCGTGCGGGATGGGGCCTGGGCCTTCGCCCAGGAGCTCGCCCTCCTCGAGCCCACCGCCCGGGGGGAGGCCCTCCAGCGGGCGGATGCGGCCGTCGCCGCGAATGCGAAGCTCCTGGCCCGGCCCCTCCCCCTGATGGCCTTCCTGTGTCTATTGGTGCGCCTCCCCGAGACCGGGGACCCCCGCAGGGTCATCGAAGCGCTGGCCTGAAGCGGGCCCCTGTGGTCCACTGGAGGTTCAACCTCCGGGGGATCGAGTGCCCCCGCCGACGCACGAGGGCGCCGATGAGCGAGCAGGCCGCGGCCAAGAAATATCCCGTCTTCCTTCCCAAGACGGATTTCTCCATGAAGGCGGACCTGCCGCAGCGCGAACCGAAGCGCGTGGAGCAGTGGAAGGCCGAGGGCCTGTACGCCCGCATCGAGGCCCGCCGCCGGGCGGACAACGCC
>CAZVKM010000115.1:3772-10871 GCA_964627685.1 uncultured Solibacteraceae bacterium
CGCCGCGGGGAAGGGCCGGGGCCGCCGTGTGCTGCTCGACGGGCCGCCCTACGCCAATGGCGGCATCCACATCGGCCACGCCCTCAACAAGATCCTCAAGGATTTCGTGGTCAAGACCAGCTGGCTGGAGGGCTTCGAGAGCCCCTACGTGCCGGGTTGGGACTGCCACGGGCTGCCCATCGAGCACGCGGTGGAGAAGGACCTCGGCCCCAAGCGCCGGGAGATGAGCCGCGCCGACTTCCTGAAGCACTGCCGGGCCTACGCCCAGAAGTGGATCGACGCCCAGCGCACCTCCTTCCAGCGCCTGGGCGTGCTCGGCGCCTGGGACACGCCCTACGTGACCATGGCCCCCGCCTACGAGGCCGCCATTGTGCGTCAGCTGGGCAAGCTCTTCGAGCACGGCTGCGTGACCCGCAAGCTGAAGGTGGTGCACTGGAGCTACGGCGCCCGCACGGCCCTGGCCGAGGCGGAGGTGGAGTACGCCGACAAGACCAGCCCCGCCGTGACCGTGGCCTTCCCCGTGCCCGAGGCTGAGGCCCACCGGCTGGAGCTGCCCACGCCCCTCTACCTCCCCATCTGGACCACCACCCCCTGGACCCTCCCCAGCAACCGCGCCATCGCCATGCACGCGGACCTGGAGTACGCCGTGGTGAAGGCGGGCGACGCCCACTACGTGGTGGCGGTCACCCTCCTGGAGGACTTCCAGAAGAAGCTCGGGGTGGAGCTGCACACGGTCCAGACCCGCAAGGGCAGGGAGTTCCAGACCCTCGTGGCCCGCCACGCCTGGATTGACCGGGAGTCCCCCGTGCTCCTGGGCGACCACGTCACCGCCGATGCGGGCACCGGCCTCGTGCACACGGCGCCCGACCATGGCGTGGACGACTTCCACCTGGCCCACCACATGGGCCTCTTCCAGCTCGTGGGCCCCGACGGCAAGTTCGTGGCCGCCGTGAACGATCCGGAGCTGGAGGGGAAGAACATCTTCGACGCCAACCCCCTCGTGATCGCCAAGCTGAACGCCGCCGGTCGCCTGCTCCACGAGGACAGCCTGCAGCACAGTTACCCCCACTGCTGGCGCACCAAGACCCCCATCCTGTTCCGGGCCACGGAGCAGTGGTTCATCACCATGGACGATGCCATCCAGGGCGGTCCCAGCGCCGGCAAGAGCCTGCGCGAAGCGGGCCTGGAGGGCGTGGACGCCACCACCTGGGTCCCCGCCGTGGGCCGCAACCGCATCCACGCCATGATCGCGGGGCGCCCCGACTGGTGCATCAGCCGGCAGCGCGCCTGGGGCACCCCCATCACCGTGCTGCGCCACGTGGAGACGGGCGAGCCCTTCGTGCACCCGGAGCTCTTCGAGCGGGCCGCCCGGATCATCGAGGCCGGCGGCATCGAGGCCTGGGCCGATGCGGACGTGGCGACCCTGGCCGAGGGCCTGGGCATCGACGCCAGCCAGTACCAGAAGGAGACGGACATCCTCGACGTGTGGATCGACTCCGGGGTCTCCGCGACGATCGTGTGCGACATCTTCCCCGAGCTGACCCGGGCGGACTACGGCCAGTTCATCTACCTGGAGGGCAGCGACCAGCACCGCGGGTGGTTCCACTCCAGCCTCCTCTTCAACCTGGCGGCCAGCGGCCTCAAGCCCTACACCCAGGTGGTGACCCACGGCTTCGTGCTCGACGCCAAGGGCCAGAAGATGAGCAAGAGCCTGGGCAACGTGGTGAGCCCCGACGAGGTCATGAAGACCTACGGGGCCGACATCCTGCGCCTCTGGGCCGCCTCCGTGGACTACAGCGAGGACGTGCGCATCGGCAAGGAGATCCTGGAGCGCAGCGCCGACGCCTACCGCAAGATGCGCAACACCCTGCGCTTCCTGCTGGGCGCCCTCTCGGGCTTCGATCCTGCGGCCCCCGCCGCCCCCGGGGACTTCTCCCCCGTGGACACCTGGGTGCTGGAGGAGCTGGGCCAGCTGTCCACCAAGGTTCGCGAGCACTACCGCCGCTTCGAGTTCCACGAGGCCACCCAGGCCCTCCACGGCTTCTGCCAGCTGGAGCTCAGCGGCCGCTACTTCGAAGTGCTCAAGGACCGCCTCTACTGCGATGCCCTGGATGCGCCACGCCGCCGCGGCGCCCAGACCGCCTGCTGGGAGCTGGTCAAGGGGCTTTGCGTGCTGCTGGCCCCCATCATGAGCTTCACGGCGGATGAAGCTTGGGGCCACATCCCCGGGGTCGAAGGCTCCGTGCTGGAGCAGCGCTTCCCGGAAGGGAAGGGCACCCGCACGCTTCCCGAGAGCTGGGCCGCCCTCTGGGTGGTGAAGGACGCCCTCGCCGCCGCCCTGGAGCCCCTGCGGGCCGCCAAGGTGGTGGGCACGAGCCTCGACGCCCAGGTGACCGTGGGTCTGCCCGAGGCCACCCGCGACCTCCTGCACCGCCTCGGCGAGCCCCTGGAGGAGCTGCTGGTAGTGAGCGGCCTCACCTTCACCGAGGCCGCGGAGCTGAACCTGGACGTCACCGCCCACCCCGGGACCAAGTGCCCCCGCTGCTGGAACCACAAGGGCGGCCACGGCACGGGTGAGGATGCCGCCCTCTGCGCCCGCTGCGCGGATGTCGTGGGAGCCTCCGCGTGACCCGTCGCCTGCCCTGGCTGATCCTGCCCGCCACCGCCCTGCTGCTGGACTGGGCCTCCAAGGCTGCCATCCTCCAGCGCCTGAAGGGTGAAGGCGACAGCCTCACCCTGATCCCGGGCCTCCTCAATTTCACGCTGGGGTTCAACCCCGGCGCCATCTTCGGCAGCCTCCAAGGGCTGTCCCCCACGGCGCGGAGCGTGATCTTCGGGCTGGCCGGGCTGTTGGCCCTCGCCTACTTCGGCCGGGCCTTCCTGGCGGAGGAGACGCCCCGCCTGGAGCGCATCGCCCTGGGCTTCATCCTGGGCGGTGCCCTCGGCAACGGCCTCGACCGGGTGCGCCATGGCCACGTGGTGGATTTCATCGACGTGGTCATCCGCGGTTGGCACTACTGGACCTTCAACGTGGCGGACAGCTTCATCGTGTGCGGGGGCCTCCTCTTCGCCTGGAGCCTGGTGGTCAGCCCGAAGGAGCCTCCAAAGGAGGTCTGAGCCGGGTCCGGCGTGTGGCCAGGAGCTGGGCCACGACCTCCCGCGCCCGAGGGTCCGAAGGGCCCGCGGCGTCCGGCCCCTTGCCCTTGCCCTGATTGCAGCGGGCGCAGGCCAGGGCCAGGTTGGCGGGGTCGTCCGGTCCCTCCAGCCCTTCCGTGAGCGGGGTGGCGGCACGACGTCCGAACCAGCTGCGGGGGACCACGTGCTCCAGGGTCGTGCCCGGGTCGGGTTCTCCCGTGGCGCTGATCCCCACCCGGCTCCGGCAGTGGAGGCACCGGGTGATCCAGCCCGACGCCACGGGCTCCGCGCAGCGGTCCGAGCGCACGGCCGCGAGCAGGCGGAGCCGCAGGGCGGGGCGGGTCATCTCAGCCCGGGGGCAGCAGGCCCAGCTCCTCCCGGTGGGCGTGGAGCACCGCGAGGATGCGCGTGAGGTGCTCCTCCTCGGTGCCCCCGACGGCTTCCATGACCATCCGCAGCCCCTCCTTCACCTCGTGGCGGTCCACCCCCGCGGCGAAGGCCTTGTCCTTGAGCTTCTTCTTCACGGAGGAGGGCTGGATGCCCACGGTGCGCTCGGGGCGCACCAGGGCCACAGCCATGCAGAACCCGGTGAGCTCGTCGGAGGCCAGCAGGGCCTTGTCCAGGAGGCTTTCGTAGGGAACGCCCCACTGGGTGTAGTGGGCGCTGATGGCGTGGGCCAGCTCCGTCTCTCCGCGCTCCCGCAGCCAGGCCACGATGCGGTTCGGGTGCTCCGTGGGCCACTGGTCGTAGTCGGCGTCGTGGAGAAGGCCGGCCAAGCCGAAGCGCTCCACCTCCGCTCCCACCCGCGAGGCGAGGTCCCGCATCACCAGCTCCACGGCCCGGGCATGGGTGCGGAGCTTGGGGGAGGGGGTCCACTCGCAGAGGAGGGTCCAGGCTTCGTCACGGGTGAGCATGGGGGACCTCAGGGCACGAAGATCACGGGCTTCAAAGGCCCCGGACCAGGCTCCCCCTCGTAGCGGACGTGCTCGAGGAACAGGCCCGAGGCCGGGGCCGCCAGGGGGCTCCAGAACAGGGCGGCCTCGGGCCTGGGACGGGCCAGGTCGCGGGTGATGCGGGCGGGATCGGCCCCGGGTTCCCGGCGGGCACAGGCCACGGCGGCCCCGACCATGCGACGGACCTGGCTCCGCTTGAAGTGGGAGGCCGTCACCCGGAGGAGGATCAGGCTGCCGGACTGGGCCAGCTCACAGGCTTCGATGCGGCACCGAGGGTCATCCTGGGGACCCAGGTCGGAGAAGCCCGAGACATCGAAGGGGCCCTCGAAGGCCTTCCAGGCCCGCTCCAGGATCGCCAGGTCCAGCTGCTGCTTCACCCACCAGATGAAGGGCTTGGCGAGGCCGGAGCGCCGCAGGGAGAGCTGGTAGAGGTAGGTGCGGCCCACGGCGTCATGGCGGGCGTGGAAGGACGGGGGGCAGGCCTGCACGGCCCTCAGGCCGATGTCGCCCGGGAGATGGGGCTCCAGGAGGCGCGGCAGGTCCCTGGGATCCGGGGCGCCCTTGGGCTCGACCTGCAGGTGGGCCACCGGGCCCAGGGCATGGACGCCGGCGTCGGTCCGTCCGCTGCCCGTGAGGTTGACCAACCGCATCCCCGCCTGGCGGACGGCGTGCTCGAGGCTGCTCGCCACGGTGCGCACGCCTTCCACCGTCTGCCGATCACTCTGCCGCTGCCAGCCGTTGAACTTGCCGCCCTCGTACTCGAGCAGCAGGCGATAGGCCACCACGCGTCCGGGGACGGCGGCGGGCCGGGGCCGGGCGGCCGGCCGAGGCGCGGCGGGTCGGCGGGGCGCGGGAGGACGGCTCACGGCCCCTCGATGACGGCCTTCACGGCCGCCACGAAGGCATCGGGATCGTGGATGGGCTTGGGGAAGTAGCCTTCGGCGCCGGTCTCCTGCAGGAACTTCTCCCGGTCGCCGTACATGGCGTGGGCGGTGGCCAGGAGTACGGGGATGTGCCGGCTGATGGGATCGGCCTTCAGCAGCTTGGTGATGGCCAGGCCATCCACCTTCTGGCCTTCCCAGGTGCTGCGGCTGAGGCTGACGTCCATGATGATGGCGGCCAGGTCGGCCTCGTGGGCCAGTTGGAGGATCTCCGGTACGTCCTCGGTGTGGAGCACCTCGAAGCCGCCCTTCTTCGAGAGGACGACCTTGATGAACTTCACGTTGATGGGATCGTCCTCGACCAGCAGGATGCGATTGGACATGGGGGCTCCAGGGCCAGTCTAGCGCAGTGTGAGGCTCCCGTAGGGAATCCGGGTGGATCAGGCGCCGCGGCGCTGGCGATCCTGGAGGTCCGCCAACAGGCTGTCGGGGACGTTCAGGCTGCCTCGGCCCACCCCGAGGCGCAGGCCCGGCTTGTTGGCCCCGTGATAGTCGCTTCCGCCACTGACCACCATCCGCAGCTTCTCGGAGAGGCGGAGGAAGTGGTGCTGCTGGGCGGGCTGGTAGTCCCCGTAGTAGGCCTCGAAGCCCGCCACCCCCAGGTCCCGGAGCTGGGCCATGGGCTCCGCCCAGGCGAAGGTCCCGCCGTGGAAGCGTCCGGGGTGGGCCACGATGGGCACCCCCCCCGCCTCCCGGATCCACTGCACCGCTTCCCGGGGCGTGAGTTCGTCGCGCTCCACGAAGGCCGGGCAGCCATCCCCGATGAGCTTCTCGAAGGCCTCCTGGGGGCGGGTCACGTACCCCTTCGCCTTGAGGGCCTTGGCGAAGTGCACCCGGGAGAGCAGGGGGCTCTCGGCCTGCTCGGCCACATCCTCCAGGGTGAGGCCGTAGCCCAGCTCCTGGAGCCGCCGGACCATGCGGTGATTCCGATCGGCCCGCCGGGCCCGCAGGTCGTGGAGGCGCCCGAGGAAGCGCGTGTCCTGGGGGTCCACCAGGAGGCCCAGCATGTGGAGGCTCCGCCCGAGGAAGATGCAGCTCAGCTCGGTGCCCGCGAAGAGGCGGGTGGTGACGCGATCCTGCATGGCTAGGAAGGCGGGGATCCCGGCCACCGTGTCGTGGTCGGTCAGGCAGGCGGCGTAGAGGCCCGCCCGGTCGGCCATGAGGGCCAGTTCCCCGGGCTCATCGGTGCCGTCGCTGTGGAGAGAGTGGAAGTGGAAGTCGATCATGATCGGGTGGGCTCGGGCATGCGCCCGTTGGCGCGGTAGAGGGCCGCGAGGATCACGGCCACGGCCTGGAACAGCTCTGGGGGGATGGCCTGGTCCACGTCAAGGGGTTCAAGGGCCGTCATGAGATCGGGGTCCCGGTGGACGGGGACACCCGCCCTCTGGGCTTCCTCGAGGATGCGCTCCGCGAGCTTGCCCTTCCCCTTGGCCACCAGCCGCGGGGCGAGGTCGCCGGTGGGCTCCTCGGGGCGGTAGCGGAGGGCGGCGGCCCGGAGGCGGGCGGATCGGGTCATGAGTCCCTTTCGGAAGGCAAAGGCCCCGGCTGGAGCCGGGGCCTTCCCAAGAAGGGCCTGACGTTACTGGACGAAGGAGGTCTCGTCCACTTCCTCAGGCAGCTCCTCGGTGGTGAGGCGCCGGAACAGGGGCATGTCGGAGAGGCTCCAGAGGCTCATGTAGGCGAAGCCGCTGAAGAAGAGCCAGAGGAAGGGGACGGAGGCCCACTTCCGGATGTAGATGGAGACGAGCAGGGCCCCGAAGTAGTAGATGGCGAAGAGGCCCTCGAGGTAGGTCACGAGGCTCTTGGGCACCTTGTAGGCGCGCTTCTGCACGGTCTTGCCGCCCGCTTCGACACCCAGCTTGGGGGTGCGCTTGAACTCCTTGTCGTCCGTGAAGAACCCCTCGAGCACGGCCTTGGCCTGGTTCAGGGCGAGGCCGATGCCGAGGCCCATGAGGGCGGGGATGTACTTGATGCGCTTGGTCCAGCCCCGGTTGTCCGTCAGCTCACGCTGGGACAGGCCGAAGTAGAGGCCCACGCTCACGGCGTTGAGCAGGAAGAAGGGGCCGTCGG
>CAZVKM010000116.1:0-10840 GCA_964627685.1 uncultured Solibacteraceae bacterium
GGTGCCGGACGGAGAGGCGGCCTTCGAGGAAGGGGCTGAGGTCGGAGCTGGGGTGGATCTCCACCTCCTCCGTGCAGATGACACCCCAGCCCCCCTCGGCCTTCATGCCGCGGAGGGCCGCCAGGGCCCGGGGCCGCATGTGGCCCATGCCGTTGCAGTGGGGCACCTGGTAGAAGCGGTTCGGGGCGGTGACGGGGCCGATCCGGAGGGGCTGGAAGAGGAGGTCGTGCTCGGGGAGGCGGGCCATGGCGTCCTCAGCGGGAGTGGGCTTCGAAGCTCGCGCGGGCCCGGGCCTGGCGGGCCAGCACCGCCTCACGTTCGGCTTCGGTGTTGAAGCCCGGGTGACGGCGCGTGTCCTCCATGACCTTGTCGATCCAGCCCATGAAGTAGCGGGCCGAGCCGGGGTCCGCGGGGGTGGGGCCGGCGAAGTACACGGGGCTCGTGGTGCCGTAGGGATAGAGGTCCTGGAGGAGGGGATGCGGGGCCGCGCCCCAGGCGCGGAGCAGGAGCCAGCCGGAGGGGACGGGCAAGGTGACCGTGCCGTCGAAGGTGGTGCCCCCCTTCAGGGGGAAGCGGTGGATCACCTGCCCGTTGGCCACGAGCTCCAAGTGGGTCACGGGCACGAAGCTCCTGAGCCAGACCTTGACCTGGCGGGGGCCACCCTGCGGGAGGGCGCCTCCCGGACCCACCCCGTCCACGCTCAAGCCCAGCAGGGGGGCGTTGGTGGCCAGGGTCCGGCCGGCCCGGATCGCCTCCAGGAAGGCCTCGGGGTCGGTCCGGCCCGCCGTGTCCGCGTAGGTGCGATTGAGCCCGAGGGGCCCCCGCAGGGAGGCGTGGTTGGCCATGGCGTCCGTGCCGCCGGCGGCGGGCAGGCGGAAGCCCAGGTTCAGGAGGCGGTACCAGACCTCGGCGGTGGCCCTGTGATCGCTGAAGCCGACGACCTCCAGGTAGTCCACCTTCCCGAGGGCCACATCGATGGGCAGGGCGTGGGTCCACCTGGCCTCCTTCGGGGGATCCGGCACCTCGTCGAAGGGATGCACGTACCCCACGAGGGCGCCCTGGGCGTGGGCCCAGTCGGCCACGGTGGCGTTGTCGGGGAAGGGGCTGGCCGCGGCGGTGTGGGGATAGGCCGTGTAGTCCGGGATGAGGAGGTGGTCCCTCAGGCCCAGGATCCCGAGGTGTCCCCAGTGGCTGCTGTGGAACTCCTGGCCGTCCTGGGCGACGCGGGGCTGGGCGTGGGCCTCCACACCCGTCCGGAAGGCCTCCTGGTCGGGCACCCGCTGCTCCTTGTTCACCACCAGGTTCCAGGCCAGGTCCAGGTCCTCGGCGGCGGCCTGGGCGGAGAAGCGGGCGGGGGTGTTGCGGTAGGCCCCCCCATAGTTCATGTGGAGGTGCACGTCGGTGCTGCGCCAGGCGGCGAAGGTGGCGGGCGGGTCCAGGGGCCGGGGGTGGAGCACCAGCTGCGCCTCCCCGCCTGCGGGGACCTGCACCTCGCCTTCGGCCACGCCATGTCGCAGGCCGCACCAGGCCGTGGCCCGGACGGCCCCTGCAGGCACGCTGAGCCGGACCTCCCCCTGGGTGGGGAAGCTGCGCCAGGGCTCGGGACGGGTGGGGTCCACGCTGTCATCGGCGGCGAGCCAGGCGCCCTCGGGGGCCACGGCGAGGCCCGCGTGGTCGCGCAGGGCCAGGCGGGCGGGACGGGGCCGACCCTCCGGGTCCTCCACGCGCACCACCAAGGTGCCCGAGGGCCGGAGGAAGTGGGGGGGCCCGAGGGGGACCGCGGACCGCCGGCCTCCGGCCGCGAAGTCGAAGACCCAGAGGGCCGGGGTCCCCGACGCGGTGCTCACGTAGGCGAGGCGCTGGCCTTCAGGGGACCAGCGGGGCTCCCGGGCGTCGAAGTCGCCGTAAGTCAGGGGGAAGGCCGGGCCGGCCTCCAGGGGCCTCACCCAGAGCTGGTGCCAGGCCCGTCCGGCGTAGCTGGCGAAGGCGAGGCGCCGACCTTCCGGGGACAGCTCCGGACGGGCCTGCCAGGTGGTCTCCTCGTCGTGGATCCGCACCGGATGGGCCGGATCCGCGAGCTCGAGCCGCCAGATCCCGCCGGTGCCATGGGGCGTGTCGCGATTGGACACGATGAGCAGGGCCTTCCCATCCCGGGTCCAGGTGGGTGAGATCTCATGGTCCACGGGGCCGTAGTAGTAGCGGGGCTCGGCCGCCCGGTGCTCCGGTGTGAGCCGGGAGCTCCGCAGGCGCCCGTCCGCGCCGAGCTCGCCGAGGAACACGTGGAAGTGCCCGGAGCCCTCCGTGGAGACCCAGGCGAGGCGCTGGCCATCGGGCGACCAGCGGGGCTCCGTGTTCACGGCCCCGGCGCTCGTGAGGGGCATGACCCGGCCAGTGGCCAGGTCCAGAAGGTGGAGCTCCAGGGCCCCCTTGAGCTCACGGACGAAGGCGACCCGCCGCCCATCGGGGGAGACGTCAGGCTGATGGTCATAGCCGGGTCCCTCGGTGAGCTGCACACAGCGACCACCCGACAGCTCCTGCCGCCAGAGGCGGCCGCCCTTCGAGAAGACGAGGGCCTTCCCATCGGGCGTCCAGCTCGGGCTGGTCTCGCCCGTGGTCACCTGGGGCAGGTAGAGGCCCCGCCAGTAGTAGGGGTGGGGATGGGCCACCTGGGCCATCACCGGCTGCCGCGGGGCCTGCGCGGCGAGGGGGAGGCACGCCAGCAGCAGGACCCGGAGCCTCACCTCAGACCCCCAGGGCGTCGCGGAGGGCCTGCTCCAGCAGGGCCAGGGCCTCGTCCGCCTCCGCCTCCGTCACCGTGAGCGGCGGCATGAGCCGGATCGTGGACTTGCCGCAGGAGAGCAGGAGGAGGCCGCGGTGGTAGGCCTTCGTGATGACGGCGTCGCAGAGGTCGTGGGCATCGGCCTTGGTGGCGGGATCGATGAGCTCCACCCCGATCATGAGGCCCCTGCCGCGCACCTCGCCGATCACCGGGTACCTGGCCTGGAGGGCGCGGAGGCGGTCCATGAGGTAGGCGCCCAGGCGGGCGGCGTTCTCCGTGAGGCCGCCCACCGTCACCAGGTCCAGGGTGGCCAGGGCCGCGGCGCAGCAGAGCGGGTTGCCACCGTAGGTGTTGCCGTGGGCGCCGCGGGCCCACTGCTCCATGATCCGCTTCTTCGCCACCACGAGGCCGATGGGCAGGCCCGAGCCCAGGCCCTTGGCCAGGGTCATGATGTCCGGCTTCACGCCCCAGTGCTGGGAGGCGAAGAGCATGCCCGTGCGGCCTATTCCGGACTGCACCTCGTCGAAGATGAGCAGGATGCCGTGGCGGTCGCAGAGCTCGCGGAGCCCCTGGAGGAAGCCGTCCGGCGGCACCAGGTAGCCGCCCTCTCCCTGGATGGGCTCGATGAGGATGGCGGCCACCTCCGAGGCGGGCACCGGGCCCTGGAAGAGCACCTTCTCCACGTAGTCCAGCACCGCGCGGCCCTGGTCCTCCCCGGCGAGCAGGGGCCGGAAGGCATTGGGGTAGGGCACGTGGGTGACGCCCGGCATGGTGGGGAAGAAGCCCTTCTGCTGGGTGGATTTGCTGGAGGTGAAGGCCAGGGAGCCCATCGTCCGGCCGTGGAAGCCGCCGATGAATCCGATGAAGCGGGAGCGGCCGGTGACGTAGCGGGCCAGCTTGAGGGCCCCCTCCACGGACTCGGTGCCGCTCTGGGCGAAGAAGCTCATGACGGGCTCGCCCATGGGCGCGAGCTCGTTGATCCGCTCGGCGAGGCGCGTCTGGCCCTCGTGCCAGTAGTCGGAGGAGATGTGGAGGAACTTGTCGGCCGCGTCCTTCACGGCCTGCACGACCTTCGGATGCGCATGCCCCGTGCTGCACACGGCGATGCCGGCCATGAAATCGAGGAAGCGGTTGCCATCCACATCCCAGACCTCGCAGCCCCTCCCGTGGCTCATGACGAAGGGGTAGTCCCGGGGATAGGAGGGCGAGGTGACGAGGACGTCCCGGGCCAAGAGGGCCTGGGCCTTGGGGCCGGGGAGTTCGGTCTTGAGGTGCGGGTTGGACATGGAGACCTCAGCAGGGCAGGGCGGGGGGACGGGCATGGGCGAGGCGGGTGCGCTCGTGGAGTGCGCGCAGGACCTGCAGTTCGGAGGCCGAGGGCTCCGGTTCCCGCGGGAGGGTCTCGGCCACGCGGAGGGGCCAGCCGGTGACGGCTTCCACATCCGCGACCTCGACCCCTTCATAGAGGGTGCTGAGCACCAGTTCCCCGTCTCCACCCGGGGTGAGGATGCCCAGATCCGTGATGACGGCCTTGGGGGCCTTGCCCCGGCCGGCGCCCGCGCTGCTCACGAAGTCCAGGCGCTCCACGAAGGTGCGGAGGCCCAGCTTCATGACGATGAGGGTCTCCCGGGCGTGGCGGGCGATCTCGGGGGCCCCGCCGGCGCCGGGCAGCCGCACCTTGGGGTGGGCATAGGGGCCGATGACGGTGGTGTTGAGGTTGCCGAAGCGATCGATCTGCGCCGCGCCCAGGAACCCGAGGTCGATGCGGCCGGCCTGCAGGTAGTGGGTGAAGATTTCCGGCAGGGGCACCACGCAGTCGGCCGTCTGCGCGAGTTCCCCATCTCCGATGGAGAGGGGCAGGACCTCCGGCCGCGTGCCGATGGTGCCGGATTCGTAGATGAGGACGAGGTCCGGGGCGTGGGTGAGGCGCGCCAGGTTGGCGGCGGCGCTGGGCAGGCCGATGCCCACGAAGCAGACGGCTCCGTTCCGGAGCCGGCGCGCCGCGGCCACCGTCATGCGCTCGTCGGGGGTACAGGCGGTCATCGGTGCTCCCGGATGGAGGCGAGGAAGGCCGCGTGGTCGGGCGTGCCGAGCACATGGCGCTCCATCCAGGCGTGGAAGGCGCCCCGGTCCCGGGCGATGGCGTCCCAGGCCTGGTAGAAGGCATTGTCACGGTCGTAGTGCCCCGCGGCGTAGGAGGGCCAGGCCCCTCCCGGGACATGGGCCACCGCCGCGACGACCCAGTGGGGCAGGATCACGGCGTTGGGGGGAGCCTCGAGGTGGTCCACCACCTCCTCCACGGTCACGAGGAGGGTCTTCGCCGCGAGGGCGGCCTCCTTGGCGGCGCCGAGGATACCCTGGATCCAGACGTTGCCCTTCCGGTCGGCGCGCTGGGCGTGGATCACGGTGACATCGGGATTGAGGGCCGGCACCGTGGCCAGCACCTCCCCTGTGTAGGGACAGGTGACGCTGCGGATCGCGGGGTTCACCCCGGGCAGGTCCGTGCCGGCATAGCCCCTCAGCACGCCGAAGGGCAGGCGGGCGGCCCCGGCGGTGTAGGCGGCGGCCATGCCGGCATGGCTGTGCTCCTCCCAGGCCAGGGGATGGGGATGACCCGTCTCCAGGGCCTCCCGGAGCCGGTGCAGGGAGCCCACCCCTGGATTGCCGCCCCAGCTGAAGATCAGCTTCCGGGCGCAGCCCATCCCGATCATCTGGTCGTAGATGAGGTCCGGCGTCATGCGGACGAGGGTGAGGTCCTTCCGCCCCTGTCGCAGGATCTCGTGGCCGGCGGCGAAGGGGATGAGGTGCGTGAAGCCTTCCAGGGCGACGGTCTGGTGATCCTTCACAAAGGACGCGATGGCTTCGCGGAGGGGGAGGATGGGCATCAGCGCACCACCGTGCGGGACTGCTCGCGCAGGTAGAGGGGCAGGTAGTAGAAGGAGGCGATCCCCTTGCCGGTGGATCCGGAGCCATTCCAGCCTCCGAAAGGCTGGTAGCCGGGCCACGATGTGCTCGTGGAACCAGGCCACATCATCCTCACTGCCGTACACCCCGGCGGTGAGTCCCAGCGGCGTGGCGTTGGCGAGGGCCATGGCCTCCTCGCGGTCCCTCACCCGGGCCAGGGTGGCCAGCGGGAGGAACATCTCATGCCGCCAGAGGCGGTGGTCGAGGGGGGTCTCCGCGAGGGTCGGGGCGACGTAGGGGCCCTTCGCGAAGGCCCCGCCTCCGAGGGGCGAGCCGCCTGCATGGAAGGTGGCGCCGCCCGCGAGGAGCTCCTGGCAGTAACGGGCATGGTCGGCCTGGGCCTGGGCGTGGATCACCGGGCCGAGGTAGGTCTCGCGCCGGCGGGGGTCGCCGAGGACGAGGGCTCCGATGCGGTCCTTGAGGCGGGCCACGAGTTCATCCGCCACGGTCGCCTCCACGTAGATGCGGGAGAGGGCCGAACACTTCTGGCCCCCCATGCCGAAGGCGGAGCGGGTGATGCCGAGGGCGGCCCGGTCCAGGTCCGCATGGCGGGTGACCAGGACGGGGTTCTTCCCACCCATCTCCAGGATGCAGGGCCGGGGGATGTCGCCCTGGGCGAAGTGGCGCAGGATGCCCATGCCCACGCCATGGCTGCCGGTGAAGGTGAGGCCGGCCACGGCGGGGTGCTTCACCAGGGCCTCCCCGGCGGCGGAGCCGCCCCCGCAGAGGTGGTTGAAGACGCCCTCCGGGAGGCCGGCCTCCCGGAGCGCCTCGGCGAGCAGGCGCACGGCCCAGGGGGTGTCGCTGGCCCCCTTCGCCACCACGGTGTTGCCGGTGACGAGGGCCGCGGCGGCGGGACCGGCTGCCAGGGCCAGGGGGAAGTTGAACGGGGCGATCACCGCCCACACGCCGTAGGGGCGGGCCACGGACCGGTTGGTGCTCTTCCAGCCGGGGAGGGGATCGTCGGGCAGCGGATGGTCCCCGCAGGCCATGGCCTCGTAGGCGTCGCAGTAGGACGTGAAGAAGTCCGCGGCCTCCTGGGCCTCGCCGAGGGCCTCCATGCGGTTCTTCCCCACCTCCAGCACCAGGGCCGCCGCGAGGTGGAAGACCCGGGCCTCCAGGATCGAAGCGGCCTTGAGCATCAGCTCGAGGCGCCGGGCCGGGGGGGTGGCGCGCCAGGCGGGGAAGGCCGCGGTGGCGGCGTCCATGGCCCGCGCCACTTCCGCGGGGCCGGCGTGATGGAAGTGGCCGATCACGAGGTCCCGGTCGATGGGGCTCCGCTGCGCCACCACGCGGGCGCCGTCCACCTCGCGGCCGCCGATGAGGAGGCGGTGCTCGGCGCCGAGGCCCGCCTCCACCTCCGCCAGGGCGGCCTCGAAGCGGGCGTGCAGCTCCGCGGGCGGATCGAACATGGTGGCGTAGGTGAGGCGGAAGCTCATGCGGGGGTCCCGGGGAAGCATTCGGCGAAGAGGCGATCCAGCAGCGCCACGGCCGAGGACAGGTCGGTCTCCGAGATCACGAGGGGCGGGGCCAGGAAGAGGAGGTTTCCGCGCATGGCCAGGGAGACACCCTCCTCGAGAGCCCGGGCGACGAGGTGCTTCAGGGCGGGGGCCGGGGCGTCCCAGGGGCTGAGGGGCGCCTTCGTGGCCCGGTCCTCCACCAGCTCCAGCACGGCCCAGAGCCCCCGGCCGCCCCGCACATCGCCGATGACGACGTGACGGGTCTGGAGGTCCTTGAGGCTTGTGAAGAGCTCCGCACCGAGGGCCCGGGAGCGGGCGATGAGGTTCCCCTCCTCGTAGGCGTCGAGGGCCCCGAGGGCCGCGGCGCAGCTGAGGGGATGGCCGCAGTAGGTGAGCCCGGTCAGGAGGGTGCGGGCTTCCAGGGCCCGGGCCACGGGGCCATCCACCACCACGGCCCCCAGAGGCAGGTGGGCGCCCGTGAGGCCCTTGGCCAGGGTGAAGAGGTCGGGACGGCCGGTCTCCCCATGGCGTTGCCAGGCGAACCACTCCCCCACACGGCCGAAGCCGCTCATGACCTCATCGGCGATGAGCAGTACGCCGCGGCGGCGGGTCTCCTCCCGCAGGGCGGGCCACCAGGTGTCGGCGGGGACGATCCCGTTGGTGCCGGCATCGGGCTCCATGAGGACGGCGGCGGCCTCCGGCGTGCAGTCCAGCACGTCGCCCACGTGGGCCGCGGCCCGGCGGCCCTCCTCCGCCTCCGTCGCACCGCCGAAGGGGCTCCGGTAGGTATCCGGAGGCTGCACCTTCACGACTCCTTCGAGCCCCAGCCCCTCCAGGCCCTGAGCCCGGGTGTCGCCGGAGAGGGCCATGGCCGCGTGGGTGGCGCCGTGGTAGCTGCGGTGCCGGGTGAGGATCCGCCCCGCGGGCCGGCCCGAAGCCCACCGCGCGAACTTCACGGCGTTCTCGTTGGCATCCGCGCCCGCCAGGGTGAAGAAGACACGGCCCTCGGCCATGACCGCTTTGTCCAGAAGCCGCTCGGCCAGCGCGGCCCTCGGCTCGGCGCCCCAGGCGGCGGTCACGAAGCAGAGACGCTCGGCCTGGGCGCGGATGGCCTGCACCACGTGGGGGTGCTGATGTCCGAGGTTGCTGCACTCGGCCTGGCTGGAGAGATCCAGGATCCGACGACCATCAGCGGTCAGAAGCCAGGCGCCCTCGCCCCCCACCACGGTGGGGGCCTGCCAATCGGCCTGCCGGCACCAGCTGTGGAGGACCGTGTCGCGCTCGGGTCGCATGGGGGCCTTGAGAAAAAAGTTCGTTATGAGAACAATAGTGCGTATAGTGAACATTCTATGAAGCCCAGCTCACCCCTGTCAAACGACGACTACCCCGTGGAGAACCCCGACTTCGAGGGGAGCCCCGAGTACGTCCAGTCCCTGGCCCGCGGCCTGGACATCATCCGGGCCTTCGATGCGGAGCACCCGGAGATGAGCCTCGCCGGCGTGGCGGACCGCACCGGCTACTCCCGGGCGGTGGTGCGGCGCTTCCTCCTCACCCTCCAGCACCTGGGCTTCGTGCAGAGCGATGGCCGGCGCTTCCGGCCCACGCCGAAGATGCTGGAGCTCGGCTACTCCTACCTCTCCTCCCTGAACGCCTCGGACCTCGTGCTGCCGCTCATGGAGCGCCTCACCAAGACGGTGGAGGAGAGCTGCTCCCTGGCCGTGCTCTCGGGGGACGACATCGTGTACGTCCTGCGGGTGCCCGTGCGGAAGGTCATGGCGGTGGGACTCGGGGTCGGGGCCCGACTGCCGGCCTACGCCACGTCCATGGGGCGCATCCTCCTGGCGGCGCAGCCCCCGGAGGGGCAGGCCCGGCGGCTGGACCGGAAGCCCCTGAAGCGCCTCACCCCCCACACGCTCGTGGATCCGGCGGCCCTCCGGGCGGAGTTGGCGAAGGTGACCCACCAGGGCTGGGCCATGAACGAGCAGGAGCTGGAGCTGGGGCTCTGCTCCCTGGCGGTGCCCATCCACCATCGCGGCAAGGTCGTGGCCGCCCTCAACGTCGGCATGCGCTGGCATGAGGGGGCCCGCAAGGACCTCCAGGGCCGGATCCTCCCCGAGCTGAGGGCGGCCGCGGGCTCCATCGAGGAAGCCATCCGCACCCTGCCCACCTTCGGGTGAATCCCCCGTTTCCGGAGCCCCCATGGCGGAAGCCTTCCTCTGCGAGTACATCCGCACCCCCTTCGGGCGCCTGGGCGGTGGGCTGGCCCCGGTCCGCACGGACGACCTGGCGGCGCTCCCCCTCCAGGCCCTCATGGCGCGACGGAGCGGGCTGGACTGGGGGCAGGTGGACGAGGTGATCCTCGGCTGCGCCAACCAGGCCGGCGAGGACAACCGGAACGTGGCCCGCATGGCCCTCCTCCTGGCGGGCATGCCCGTGGAGGTCCCCGGCGTCACGGTGAACCGGCTCTGCGCTTCGGGGCTGGAGGCGGTGATCCAGGGCGCCCGGGCCCTCCGCCTCGGGGAGGCGGACCTGGTGGTGGCCGGAGGGGTGGAGTCCATGACCCGGAGCCCCTACGTGCTCCCGAAGGCCCCCACGGCCTTTGGCCGGGGGCAGGTCCTCGAGGACACCACCCTGGGCTGGCGCCTGGTGAACCCCAGGATGGAGGCCACCCACGGGGTGGACGCCCTGAGCGCCACGGCCGATGCGGTGGCCCGGGAATGGGGTGTGTCCCGGGAGGCCCAGGATGGGTTCGCCTTCCGGAGCCAGCAGCGGGCCGCCGCGAGCCGTGCCGCGGGCTGGTTCGAGGGGGAACTGATCCCCGTGACCGCGGGAACCGGGAAGAAGGCCGCCCTCGTCGCCGCGGACGAGCATCCCCGGGCGGACACCACCCTGGCCCAGCTCCAATCGCTGGCGCCCCTGGCCGAGGGCGGCACCGTCACCGCCGGCAACGCGACGGGGCTGAACGACGGCGCCTGTGCGCTGGTCCTCGCTTCGGAAGCGGGCATGAGCCTCCACGGCCTCCAGCCCCTCGCCCGCATCGTCGGGGCCGCGGCCCATGGCGTCCCCCCCCGCATCATGGGGGTGGGGCCCGTGGGGGCGGTGCAAAAGCTCAACGCCCGCCTGGGGTGGCGCATGGCGGACTACGACGTGATTGAGTTCAACGAGGCCTTCGCGGCCCAGGTGCTGGCCGTGGCCCGGGACCTGGGATTGCCCGAGGATGCGGAGCACCTCAACCCCCATGGCGGGGCCATCGCCCTGGGGCACCCCCTCGGGGCCAGCGGCGCCCGCCTGGCGGGGACGGCGGCCCGGGAGCTCCAGCGACGGGGCGGCCGACGGGCCCTGGTCTCCCTCTGCGTGGGGGTGGGCCAGGGGCTGGCCCTCGCCCTCGAGCGGCCCTGAAACGGAAGCGGCGCCCCCGTGGGCGCCGCGGGCCGGAAGCCTGTGTGGTTTAAATAAGCACGAATGCGTTGAATTAGTAGGAAACCACGAACATTGGGCACGCGGGGGCGTCGGAGCCGTGGGTGGCGTTGCGGCCGATGCTGGCGCCAAAGCGCTTGCGGAGGGTGCCGGCGTCGGCCTTCTCGGGGTTGGTGGCGCCCATGAGGTCGCGCCAGCGCTGGATGGCGTTCTCGCCCTC
>CAZVKM010000117.1:0-10828 GCA_964627685.1 uncultured Solibacteraceae bacterium
CTGCTCGGCCTCCCGGATGAGGCGGGTGGCTTCGAAGCCGTCCACCCCCGGCATCTGGCAGTCCATGAGGATCAGCCCGAAGCCCCCTTCCGCGGCCTTGGCCGCGGCGATGGCCCCGTTGTCGGCCACCTCGATCTCCAGTCCGAACTTCCGGAGGATCACCAGCGCCAACCGCTGGTTCACCGGGTTGTCCTCGGCGAGGAGCACCCGGCCCTGGAACTGACGGGCCGCGCGGGCGGGCTCGGCCGAGCGTGGACCTTCGGCCCCGGGGGTCAGGGCGGCCCTCAGGGCGGCATGGAGCTGGGCCCGGCGCAGGGGACGCAGCGCGTACCCGGCGAAGCCCACGGGGCGGGTGCCCGGGGGGCCGAAGAGCACCCAGGGATGCGGTGATCCGGCGGGGGGCGCGCTCCGTTCCTCGGACCAGCCCTGCAGGCCCAGGTCCGCGGAGGCCCCCGGCTCCAGCGCCTCCCGGATCCCCCAGCTGCGGAGCACCTGGCGGAGGTGATGGAGGCTCGGCTCCTCCACGCCGGAGATGCGGATCGTGATCCCGGGGAACCCCGCCTCCGGATCATCCATGGGGGGATGGGTGGGCAGGTTGGCGGTGAACCAGAAGAGGCTCCCCTTCCCATCCCAGGAGTCCACACCGATCTCCCCGCCCATGAGCTGCACCAGCCTCCGGCAGATGGCCAGACCCAGTCCCGTGCCGCCGTAGCGGCGGGCATGGGAGGCGTCCACCTGGCTGAAGGCCTTGAAGAGCCGCTCCCGGGCGGCTTCGGGGATGCCCGGGCCGGTGTCCTGGACCTCGAAGCAGATCTGGCCATCGTGCCGAAGGGAGACCCGGACCTCCACACTGCCCCGGGCGGTGAACTTGAGGGCGTTCCCCATGAGGTTCACGAGGATCTGGCGGATGCGGCCGGGATCTCCGACCATCCACCTCGGCGTTCCGGGCGAGGGGCCCCCCGCCAGGTCCAGGCCCTTCCGCCGCGCCGCCTCGGCCCCCACCTCCAGCACGTCTTCGATCAGCGTGTAGAGGTCGAAGGGGATGGCCTCGAGCTGGAGCTTCCCCGCCTCCACCTTCGAGAAGTCGAGGATGTCGTTGATGATGCCCAGGAGGGCCTCCCCGGATCGGCGCACGGTGTCGGTGTATTCCCGCTGCTCCGTGCTGAGGTCCGTGTCGAGCAGGAGGCCGGTCATCCCGATGATCCCGTTCATGGGGGTGCGGATCTCGTGGCTCATGGTGGCCAGGAACTCGGTCTTGGCCTGGCTGGCGGCTTCGGCGCGCGCCAGAGCGGAACCCAGCTCCTCGGTGCGCTGGAGCACCACCTCCTCCAGGTGCTCCCGGTACCGGGCCAGCTCGTGATCCCGGGTCTCGAGCTGGGCGAGCATGCCGTTGAAGTCCTCGAGCAGGCGGCCCAGCTCATCGGGCCCACCGGGCCCGACGCGGTGGGTGAAGTCCTGCGCCGTGGTCACACGATGGGCCGCCCGGGCCAGCTCATCGATGGGGCTGGAGATGGTCGCCTGGAGCCTGCGAGCCAGGATGAAGGCCAGCATGAAGGTGAGGCTGGAGATGGTGGCGATCAGGGTGCCGCCGATGGCCAGGCGGCGCCGGAGCTCATCCATGTCGCCTTCGAGGTAAAGGACGCCGATGACCTCCCCCTGGAAGGAGATGTCCCGGCGGAGCACCATCCGACCCCCGCGCACCACGGGCGGCCCCTTCGGCAGGCTCGCGAGGGGGGGCGGGGCCTCCTGGAGCCCACGGGCCAGGTGGGCGAGGGCCTTCCCCTCCCGATCGAACAGGAACGCGCGCACCACGGTGCCCTGCGGCTTGAGCACGTCCAGGGCGTCCTGGCACATGCGGGCGTCATCGAAGCTGAGGGCCACGCGGCCTGGCGCCTCGGTGAGATCCGCGAAGACCTCCATGCGCCGGGCGAGGTCGTTCCGGAAGCTGGCGCTCACCACCAGGCCGAAGGTGAGGCTGGCCAGGACCAGGGCGAGACCCGTGATGGACATGATGATCCAGGTGAGCTTGTTCCGGATGGACATCCGGCTGAAGCGCTCCCGGAGGCCCAGCCCGGTCCCCGGGGTGGAGGCGCTCCGCCCAGTCATCCCTGCACCTTGGCCAGCTGAATGAAGCCCGGCGAGAAGCGGAAGCCCGCCTCCTTGGCCCGGGTGAGGTTCAGCTCGAAGCCGATCCGATCGCCCTCGCGGATGAGCCCCACCATGACCCCGGCCCGTGTGAAGCCCGGCGTCTCACCGAGGGTGAGGATGGGCCGGTGCCTGACCAGGGCCAGGAGGGCGGGGATGCGGTCCTTCTCCGAGGCGCAGACGTAGAGGAGATCGCACTCCCCGAGGTCCTCAAGGGTCTTGAGGTAGCGGATGCGCACGGGCCGGTTCTTGATGGTGCGCCGACGGAAATATTCATCGAGCTCATCTCCGAAGGGGGTGCGGCCCACCACGGCGAGGACGAAGGGCCGGTCCGGAGGGGGGGCCTCCCCGGGCCAATCCACGAATCGGACCAGCTTCTCGATCAAGGCGAGCCTTACCCTCGCCTCCGTGACCTCGGAGGGCTGGGCCAGGAGGGCCAGGGAGAGGAGGCCCGCCGCGAGGGACGGTGGGAATCGGGTCACGGCAAGCGCCATCCCAATTCAAGGCGGAGGAACCGGCCATCGCCCGGGAGGGCCTGCACCGGGGCGTATTCCCGGGCGACCAGGTCGCGCCGGCGCGCTTGCCCTAGGTCCTCCACCGTGAGGCGACCCCACGTGGCACCGAAGTCGCGGCGGAGGGCGAGGCGGCTGGTGGTGGCGGCGGGGGCCGTGATACCCGGAAGGCTGCGGGGGCCCACGTGGCGGACTTCACCCGACAGCGACCAGGCTTCCAGGCGGCGGGTCAGGCGCACGGCGGCCTCCATGGGCGCGGCGTTGTCCACCCGGCGTCCCTGGCGCTCCCAGCGGTAGGCACCCAGGTGGGCCTTCAATTCCCAGCCGGGCCAAGCCCCCTGCAGTTCGCCCTCGAAGGCGGTGCCATCGAGGCCGGAGGGATCATTCCGGGCTTGGATGGCGCCTCCGCCGGCATCGGCGGTGAACACCTGGTCCTGCCAGCGGCTGCGGGTCGCGGAGAGTTGGGATTGGAGGCCATTGCCCCAGATGCGGATCCACACCGCGGAGGTGCTGCCGATGCGCTCCGGACGCAGCGCGGGGTTGTTGAGGATGGCGATGCCATCGGCGTAGAAGCGCTCGAAGATGGTGGGGTTCCGGTAGCCCTGGCCCACGAGCACCTTCAGGATGTCGAGGGCGGTGGGCCTCCACACGAAGGCCACCCGCGGCGTGGTGCCGGAGAGGGTCCGGGCGGGCAGGCCGATGGGGCCCGCGCCGAAGTCCTGGGAGGCCTCCTGCACCTGCCAGCTGGCGGATTGGAGGCCAAGGATGAAGGTGATGCTCTCGAGGGCGTTCCACTCCCCCTGCAGGTAGGTGTTCCCGAGCACATAGGCCGTCCGGGTCGAGACGCCCCCGCCCGAGGGATCCCCCACCCATCCGTCGTAGCGGTGCCACTGCCGCTCGCTCCCGCGGGTCCAGTAGAGGTGCGGCCCGGTGGGGAAGCGGGCCTGGAGCTCCAGGCCCAGGGCCCGGTCCGGGTCGGACTCGCTGAACAGGCCGGAGGTCCCCGGGGTGCGCACCCCGTCGAAGGGGAGGACGGAACCGAAGGTGTTGTGGTCGCCGAAGGCGCGGATCAGGAAGGCCACGTCCCGCCAGGTGGGCTCGAGGCGGAGGTCTCCCGAGAGCACCCGGTTCCGGTAGCGGGTCGAGGGATCTCCCAGGGTGGTTCCGAAGGGGGCGGTGGCCAGGCCCTGGGTCCGGCTGAGGGCCTGACCGCGGAAGGACCAGCCGGGACCATGCAGCCGGAGGTAGGCGCCCTGGGCCTCCTCCCGGTCGAGCTCCCGGGGCAGGGAGGATGGCCCGAGGGCCGGGACCTCCAGGGTGTCCCCCGGCCGCTGGAAGCCCTGGGCGAGCAGGCTCCAGCGCGCCGAGCCCAGGGATCCCCCCGCGTCGGCCCACAGGGTGCCCTCGCGCCGGGTGCTGCCCAGGACTCCGGCGGCCAGGCTGAAGCCCTCCCCCTCCTGGCGCTTCGTCACGATGTTCACCATGCCCAGGAAGGCGTTGTTGCCATGCAGGCTGGAGGCCGGGCCGCGGACCACCTCGATGCGCTCGATCCGGGCGAGGGGGATCCCGAAGTCCTGGCCCACCTTGCTGGAGCCGACCTCCGCGGGGTTGTTCAGCGCGTGCCCGTCCAGGAGGATGAGCACCCGGGTGTTCTGGTCCCCCAGGAGGTAGAGCCCGCGCACGGCGAGACCCTCGTACGCGTGGTCCCGGTTGGTGCGGAAGCCCAGGGTCCCCTCCAGGGCCTCCCCGAGGGTGGTGTAGCCCATGGCCTCCAGCTCACCGGCGGTGATCACGGTGGCGTCGGCCGGGGCCTCCTTGAGGCGCTGCACGCGCTTGCTGGCGATGGCGATGGGTCGGTCCAGGGCGGCCTGGAGGTCCCGGAGGTCATCGGGATCCTGACCCATCAGGGGGGCCAGGAGGCAGGGGAGCAGGCGGAGCGGCTTCGGAAGCATGCGAGGGCCTCAAGGCCCCTATCGGCCCGGGGCCTCCGGCAGGCAAACTCCGTCAATATCCCCGCTGACGCTCCACGGCCCCCTCGATGGGCCTCCCTTCGGCGAAGGCCCGGAGGTTCGGGAGGATGTCGGGGATGAGGTGGGCCGGGGTGCTGGGCCCGCTGTGGTGGGGGGTGACGGTCACCTGGGGGTGGGACCACAGCCAGTGCCCGGCGGGCAGGGGCTCCTCGGGGAAGACGTCCAGCACCGCCCGGCCGAGACGGCCCTCGGCCAGGGCCTCCCGCAGGGCCTCCAGGTCGAGGAGCTCCCCCCGTCCGACGTTGATCAGGGTGAGGTTTGGGTGCCCCTGGGCGAGAAAGGCCCGGTCCACCAGGCCCCGGGTGGCGGGCGTCAGGGGCGCGCAGAGCACCAGCACCCGGGCGGCGGCCAGGCGCTCGCATCCCTCGGCCACGGGCCTCACGGGGAATCCCGCCTCCTCCCGGGCCCGGGTGGCCAGGCCGGTCACCTCCAGGCCCAGGGACCGGAAGGCGGTGGCGATCACCTTCCCGATGCGGCCGAAGCCCAGGATCAGCGCCTGCTTCCCGGTGAGGTCCTCCGGCAGGATCCCGGGGCGCCAGGCCCCTTCCGCCTGGGCCACGGCGCAGGCCTCCAGGCGCTGGGCCTCCCGGAGGAGGTGGCCGGCCGCGTAGCGGGCCATCCAGAGGCCGAAGGCCCCATCGGCCCTGCACACGGGGACCTGGGCGGAGAGTTCCGGGTGGGCCAGGAGGTGGTCCACACCCGCGCCTCCGTTCTGGACCCAGGCAAGCCGGGGCATGCGGGCCACGAGGCCGCCGGGCAGCTTCCAGCAGAAGAGGGCTTCGGCCTCCGCGAGCCAGGCGGAGTCCAGGCCCTCCCAGTCCTTCGGATGGCAGCCCCGGATCTCCAGGCGGGGCTCCGCGGCCTGGAGGGTGGGAACCCACTCGGCATGGCGATGGTGGATCACGGCGAGCTTGCGCATGGGGTCGATCGGCCTCCCGTGATTGCCATCATCCCCCAGGGAGCGTAGGGTGGGGGGGTCTTCTTTCCCCTGGAGGAACCCATGAAGAAGCTCATCGCCCTCGCCCTCATCGCCGGCTTCGCCACCGTGGCCTTCGCCGACGACAAGAAGCCCGCCGAGCCCTCCTGCAAGATGGAGTGCTGCAAGAAGAACAAGGCGACCTGCAAGGACTGCAAGGACTGCGGCAAGAAGGGCGCCGAGAAGAAGGGCTGATCCCAGCGCTTCCCCGGTCATAAGAAGGGCGGCCTCAGGGCCGCCCTTCTTCCTTTCCGGACCGCTGCCGAAGCCACTGGCCGCAGGCCTCGGAGGTGGCCCGCAGGCGCGTCTCGAGCAGGTGGCTGGCCGCCTCCAGATCCTTGCGCCGGCAGGCCTGGAGATACTCCAGGAGGGTGGGGAGGTTCTCCGGAAGGGTGCCCAGCACCTGCTTGTAGATGGGGTAGTACCGCTGGGCCCGGCTCACCACCTCGCTGAGGAGGTGAAGGAGGTGGGGCCGTTCGGCGGAGGCGTAGAGCACCTCGAGGAGCGTCAGGTGGGCCTCGTGCACCTCCCGGGGATCCGGGGCGGCCACCATGGCGTGCCGGATGTGGATGGCCTGATCCACCAGCTCCGGGGTGAGGGCGGGGAGGGCGCTCCGGAGGGCGAGCCCTTCCAGGGCCAGGCGCGTCTCCGTGAGGTCGTGGAGCTCTTCCGGGGTCATGGTCCGCACCACGGCCCCATGGTAGGGCTCCAGGGTGACGAAGCCTTCGGCCTCCAGCTGCCGGAGGGCTTCCCGGAGGGGGATGGGGCTGAGGCCCAGCTGGCGGGCGAGGGCGAGCTGGTGGAGGCGCTCCCCCTCCTTGAGCCGGCCCTGGAGGATGGCCGTGCGCAGTTCATCCGCGGCCTGCTGCGGCAGGGGGCGGGCGTGCTTGCGGGGGCGGCCCATCAGGCGCCCGGGGCGGGGGCGAAGCTCTCCCGGGCGTGGTAGCTGCTGCGGACGAGGGGGCCGCTCTCCACCCGCCGGAAGCCCATCTCCAGGCCCTTGGCGCGGTACATGTCGAACTCGGCGGGCTCCACGAACCGCTGGAGTGGCAGATGCACTTGGGTGGGAGGGAGGTACTGGCCCAGGGTGGCGATGTCCACGGAGGCCTTCCGCCAGTCGGCCATGAGCTCGAGCACCTGCTCCGGGGTTTCTCCGAGCCCCACCATGATCCCGCTCTTGGTGCGCATTTCGGGTGCGTGGGCGTCCCGGAAGGCGGCGGCCCGGCTGAGCACCTCCATGCTCTGGTGGTACTCGGCGTCCGGCCGCACCCGCTTGTAGAGGTGCGGCACCGTCTCCACGTTGTGGTTGATCACTTCGGGGCGGGCGGTGAGCACGGCCCCCAGGGCGGCGGCGTTGCCGCGGAAGTCCGGGATCAGCACCTCCACGCCGCAGCCGGGGCTGAGGGTGCGGATCCACTGGATGGTCTGGGCGAAGTGGGCGGCGCCGCCATCCGGCAGGTCATCGCGGTTCACACTGGTGACCACGGCGAAGCGCAGCTTCAGCGTGGCCACGGCCTCGGCTACCCGCTGGGGCTCGGAGGGATCGAGGTCCCCGGGCTTGCCCTTCCCCACGGAGCAGAAGCCGCAGTGCCGAGTGCAGATCTCCCCCATGAGCATGAAGGTGGCGGTGCGGTGCACCCCCCAGCACTCGTTCAGGTTGGGGCAGCGGGCCTCCTCGCAGACCGTGACCAGCTGCTTGTCCCGCATGAGGGTGTGGACCTCGTCCACGACCTCCGGGGCCGGAACCTTGATCTTCAGCCACTCGGGGCGGGGACCGGGGAGGAGGGGGGGACGGGCCAAAACGACTCCGCGCAGCACTTGGCGCAAGCCTCCATTCTACCCTGGCAGCCGGGTAGAATCAGGGCATGGAAACCCTCCAGCCCCAGGATCCCCCCGAGGTGCCCCCCACCCCGGAGCCCCCGGTCACGCCCCGCTTCGACCCTCCCAAGGGCTTCGAGAGCAAGTTCCGGAACCTGGATCTGCACCTCCAGTCCTTCGAGGGGCCCCTGGACCTGCTCCTCCACCTGATCCGGGACCAGAAGCTGGACATCCTGGACCTCCCCATGGCCGATGTGACGCGGCAGTACATGGAGTACCTCCACCTCATGGAGGAGCTGAACCTTGAGATCGCCGCGGAGTTCGTGGCCATGGCCGCGCACCTCCTCCAGATCAAGAGCCGGCTCATGCTGCCCCGGCCCCCGGCGGATGAGGGCCTCGAGGATCCGCGGGAGGAGCTGGTCCAGAAGCTCCTGGACTACCAGTCCGTCAAGGAGGCCGCCCAGAAGCTCGGTCAGCGCGAGCAGGAGCAGGCCCAGGTCGCCTACGTGCGGGGCCTCGACATCACGGAGCACGCGCGGGTGGAGGACGAGCCCATCAAGGCCACGCTCTTCGACCTGCTCGGAGCGTACCGGGAGGCGCTCAAGCGGCTGCTCCCGCCTCCTCCCGTGGAGGTCCGGGCCCAGCCCAAGACCATCGAACAGCGGATCACCGAGCTCATGGCGGCCCTCCGCACCCAGGCCGACTGGCACAGCTTCGACAGCCTCCTGGCCCGGGTGGAGACGCGGGACGACCTCGTGCTGACCTTCCTCGCCCTGCTGGAGCTGGTCCGCCTCGGGCGCATCGCCCTCGTGCAGACGGGGGTCTTCGGCGAGATCCGCGTGAAGGCCGCCTAGGTGGAGGATCCCCGGGAGCCGATGTTCGAGCCGCTGCGCCGGGCCGTGCAGCGGGCCCGCCTGCTCGGGCTCGCGCTCTGCCTGGCCTGGCCCCTGGTCCTGATGGTGATGCTCGGGGCCGGCCTCGTCCGCCCGGGCACCCTGGCTCCCGTCGGGCCCCTCCGGACCCTGGCCTTCGGCTTCACCGGCCTGAGCCTCCTCTCGGCGGGCTGGGTCACCTGGCGGACCCAACGTGTGATGAAGGGCTTCGCCACGTTGGATCGGGCCGAACAGCCCCGGGTGGCGTTCCGCGAGAGCCTGCTGTACGCGGCCCTCTTCGAGCTGAGCTGCCTCTACGGCCTCATCTACTGGATGCTCGTGGGCCGGAACGCCTTCCAGCATGTGCTCACGATGCTGGCCCTCACCCCGGTCATGTTCATGCTCTTCGTGCCCCGCTACGAGCACTGGCGGGAGGCCGCGGAATGACCCTTCCCCCCTGGCCCCGGCGGGCTTAGCCTTAGGGCACCCGAGGTCCCATGCCGGAACCCACGAGTCCCTCCGAACCGCCGCCCATCGATCCCCTGGCCACCGTGGCCTTGAAGGGGGGCGTGCCCAAGGAGGCCTATGCCACGGTGAAGGCGGAGGCCGGGCTCGACTTGCCGGGCATGTCCAAGACCTCCCGGCGGGGCTGGATCCCCTGGGTGGCCGGTGGCTTCGTGGCCGCGGGCGTGGTCGCCGGGGTCTGGGTCTGGAATGCCCGCTCCCCCGTGACCGCCCAGGAGGTGGTCACCCTGCCGACCCCCCCCTCGGAGGCGCCCGAGGTCCTTTCCCCCGAGGTCCGGGCCATGCTCCGGGAGGCCGAGGGCGGGAACGTCCGGGCCATGCACACCCTGGCCCTCTGGCACTACTACGGGCTCAACGTGCCCAAGGACCGGGACAAGGGGCTCCAGTGGTACCGCCGGGCGGCGGCCGCCGGCAGCGCCGCGGCCCGCCAGGAGCTGGCCCAGATCGAGAGCGGCCAGCGCTGATCAGTCCGACCCCGGGGCATCCCGGGGCACCTGCTGCCAGGCGAGCACCTTCGCGGCGGCGGCCCGGCCCACCGCCTGCTCGAGGGCGGCCTCGGTGGCGATGCGGACCTTGACCACCGAGCCGAAGGCCTGGAGGAGCTTCTTCGCCGTGGCTTCCCCCACGCCCGGGATGGCTGTGAGCTCCGTCTGGAGCGTGCGCTTCTCCCTGAGCTTCCGGTGGTAGGTGATGGCGAAGCGGTGCGCCTCGTCCCGGACCCGCTGCAGCAGCTGGAGGACGGGGCTGCTCTTGGGGATGCGCAGGGGCTCGGCCAGCCCGGGACGGTGGACCAGCTCCTCCTTCTTGGCCAGGGAGGCGCGTTCGAGGTGATCCAGGCCCAGGCTGCGGAGGGCGGCCTCGGCGGCATGGAGCTGGCCCAGCCCCCCGTCGATGAGCACCAGGTCGGGGAAGGGCTTGCCCTCCTCCTTCAGGCGCTTGTATCGGCGGGTGACGGCCTCGTGCATGTTGGCGAAGTCGTCGTTCTGTTCCGCGGACATCTTGAACCGCCGGTACTCCGCCTTGTCGGGGGCGCCGTCGTGGAAGCTCACCATGGAGGCCACCACCTCCCGGCCCTGGCCATGGCTGATGTCGAAGCACTCGATGCGCCGGGGCAAACGCACGAGGCCCAGGAAGGCCTGGAGCCCCTCCAGCACCGCCTCATTGAGCCGGGCGGGCTCGAACTTCCGCTCCAGCGCCATCCGGGCGTTCTCCGAGGCCATGGCGAGGAGCTCGAACTTCTGCCCCATCCGGGGGATCACCAGCTGGGGCCTGGAGCCCCGCATGCCCCCCAGCCACTCCCGCAGCAGCTCGGGATCCTCGGGTTCCTGCTCGAGGAGGATCCTCGAGGGCACGGACTCGCGCTGGTAGACCCGCTGGAGCACCTGGGCGAGGAAGGCCGGATCCAGCGACTCCACTTCATCGAAGACGTACTCGTTCCGGCCCACGATGCGGCCTTCACGGAGCACCAGCCGGTGGACGCAGGCCTTGCCATCCAGCAGGGCGGCGCCATAGACATCCGAGTCCTCCTGGTCGGAGCTGGCGGCCTTCTGCTTGGTGAACCAGGCATCGAGCTGCCCCAGGGCATCCCGGTACTGCGCCGCCTGCTCGAAGGCCGCGGCCTCGGCCGCCTTCCACATCGCGGCTTCCATGCGGGCCTTGAGCTCGTCCCGCTTTCCTTCGAGGAAGAGCTTCGCCTCCTTCACCTGCTCGGCGTAGGCGTCCTGGCTCACGGCCGCGATGCAGGGGGCGGTGCAGTGGTGGAGCTGGTACTTCAGGCAGGCGCGGCCGCGCTTGCCATCGATCTCGATGTCGCAGTCCCGGATCTGGAAGAAGCGGTACACGAGCTCCGCGGTGCGGTAGGCGGTGCTGGCGGGGAAGAAGGGGCCGAAGTACAACCCCTTGTCCTTCCGGACCTTCCGCGTGACGAACACCTTCGGGAAGGGCTCGCGG
>CAZVKM010000118.1:0-10752 GCA_964627685.1 uncultured Solibacteraceae bacterium
TCCACAGCACCACCAAGTACCTCAACGGCCACAGCGACAGCATCGGCGGCGTGGTGGTGACGAACAGCGAAGACCTGGCCGCGAAGCTCGCCTTCATCCAGAACGCCGCCGGCGCCATCCTCAGCCCCATGGAGAGCTTCCTCATCCTGCGCGGCACCAAGACCCTGCACCTGCGCATGCAGCGCCACAACGAGAGCGCCCTGCGCATCGCCCGCTGGCTCGAAGGCCGGAGTGACGTGCCCAAGGTCTTCTACCCCTTCCTGGAGAGCCACCCCCAGCATGCCTTGGCGAAGGCCCAGATGAAGGGCGGCAGCGGCATCGTGAGCTTCGACACCGGCGACGCCGAGCGCACCCGCCGCATGGCCTCCGCCTTCAAGGTCTTCGCCCTGGCGGAGTCCCTGGGGGGCGTGGAGAGCCTCGTGTGCCACCCCGTGAGCATGACCCACGGCAGCGTGCCCCCCGAGGACCGCGCGAAACTCGGCCTCACGGACAGCCTCCTGCGCCTCAGCGTGGGCGTGGAGGATGTGGAGGACCTGATCGCCGATCTGGAGCAGGCGCTCAAGGCCTGAAGACTCCGAGGACAGGGCCCCAGCCCGGGGGAAACTTTCGGCCCCCGGGACCTGGGTTCGAGGGGATAGTGGGTCCATGCGACCCACATCCCTCACCTGGATGGCCCTGGGGGTCCTGGCCCTGGCGCCCTGCGTGGCCAAGCCCAGGCCCCGCCCCTCCATCCTGCGCCTGGATGGCTCCCGGATCCCCGTGGCGGCGGCGGAGGCCTTCGCCCGGGAGACCCTCGAGGCGGCCCACGTCACCGGCGCCCAGATCGCCGTGCTGGTGAAGGGAAGGCTCGTCTGGAGCGCGGCCTTCGGGCTCCGGAGCCTTGAGCCGGCCCTGCCCATGGAGCGGGAGACCACCACGTGGGCCGCCTCCATCACCAAGGGGCTCTTCGGGGCCTACGTGATGACGCTGGTGGAGCGGGGCGAATTCGACCTGGACATGCCCCTCGCCGAGCAGCTGCCCCAGGGCCTGGAGACCTACGAGCCCTACCGAGAGAAGGCCAGCGCCCTGGTCCTGGATCCCCGGTGGCCCAGGGTGACGGCCCGCATGCTGCTGGCCCACACCTCGGGCCTCTCCAACTTCGCGATGTTCGAGCCGGATCAGAGGATGCACCTGCAGTTCGAACCTGGGACCCAATTCCGCTACTCGGGGGAGGGTCTCAACCTCCTCCAGTTCGCCCTTGAAATCCGGAAGCAGAGACCCCTGGACCAGCTGATGCAGGAAGCCCTGTTCACACCTCTGGGAATGACCCGCACGGCGTTGATCCATCGCAAGGATTTCGAAGCGAACGTGGCGGACCGCCACGACGCCGAGGGACGCTTTCTCGCCAAGACGCGG
The DNA here is from genome assembly GCA_964627685.1 of uncultured Solibacteraceae bacterium. GTDB lineage: Bacteria > Acidobacteriota > Holophagae > Holophagales > Holophagaceae > JAFDVN01. Next base: position 1,396 of record CAZVKM010000118.1, read on the forward strand.
CGCTTCCCCGCTCGGGCCGCGGGGTCCATGACCTCCAGCGCGGAAGACCTCGCCCGGTTCACCTCGGCGCTCCTCCGCGGAGAGGTGCTCCGGAAGGCGTCCCTGAAGGAGATGCTGACCCCGGCCATCCCGATCCGCTCCCTGCACCAGTTCCCGCTGGCCGACGGGGAAGGCGAGGGGGCCGAGGCCGCGAAGGTCGGCTTGGCCTATGGCCTGGGCTGGGGGCTGCTGACCAGGACGGCCTTCGGCCCCGCCTTCTTCAAGGAGGGGCACGGGGATGGCGCGCAGAACTACATGATCTGCTTCCCGAGGTCCGGGACCTGCATGATCCTGCTGACGAACAGCGACAACGGGGAATGGGCGTTCCAGCCCCTGCTGGAGCGGATCCTCGGGGCGACCATGATCCCCTTCGAGTGGGAGGGCTACACCCGGACCTACCTCGAGGCGAGCCGCAAGCGCCGGTGAGCTCGACCGGCTTGCCGCGACCGGTCAGGCCGACCGTGGGGCTGCGGGGCCCAGGGCGTCGAGGCGCCTGATGAAGGCACCTACGGCGGGCAGGTCCACCGTGGGCGCCTTCCCCGTCCACGCCGCGGCGGGGCTGAAGAGGGTGAGCATGTCCTCTGGGCAACCCACGCGCTCGTAGATCACCTCGAGGGTCTTGGCGAGGGCGGCGGGCGTGAGGTCCATGGCGAGGGCGTCCTTGAGGAGGGCCATGCGCCAGCGGTCCTGGGCGCCGATCCAGTGGATGTTGCCGGGCCGGGGCGTCTTCCCCCGCTGCTCGGCGCAGGCCCGCCAGAGGTGGGCCTCGAAGTCGAGCAGGCGGGGTCCCTCGAGGGCCAGCAGGGCCTCCACGGCCTCGCCGCTGAAGCCCATCTCCCGGACCCAGGTCTGGATGTCGAGGGCCTCCAGGAAGCTGAAGTCGTAGCCCACGATGACGTCGTCCCAGCTCACGGGGCCTGGGTTGAACCGCTTGAACATGTAGAAGAGGTGGCTCTGCATGGAGAACTCCTCATCCCAGGGTGGGCGTCGGGGATGAAGGGCGCGTGAAGGCGGCGGAAACCTTCGGCGACTATCCGAGGAGGTGGAGGGCCAGGTGGGCCGCGGCGCGGGCGCTCTCCTCAGCCCCGGGCAGCGTGGGGGCCAGCTCCATCACATCGGCCCCCACCCAGGGGCGCTCCCAGCGGTGGATGGGACGCAGGAGGGCGATGGCCTCGCGGACGCTCAGGCCCCCGGGCACCGGCTCGGCCACGGCGGGGGCATGCACGGGATCGAGCACGTCCAGGTCCACGCTCACGTAGGCGGGTCCCTGGCCCACCCGGGCGAGGTCGCCCTGCAACTGGGCCTGGAGGCGGGGGTCCGCGAAATCCCCGGGGGTCCACATGCGCACGCCGAGGTCCGCCAGGAAGGCCAGCTCCTCGGAGTCGAAGCGGGGGGCCCGGAGCCCCACCTGCACGGTGCGCCTGGGGTCCACCAGCCCTTCCTCCAGGGCATCCCGCAGCCAGGTGCCGTGGTGGTGGTCCGTGCCCCACACCTCGCCGTGTCCCGCATCGGGATGGGCGTCGAGGTGGAGCAGCCCCAGGGGCCCATGCCTGCGGGCATGGGCACGGAGGGCCCCCAGCGTGAGGAGGTGGTCCCCGCCCAGCAGGAGGGTGCGGGCGCCGGTGGCGAGCCACGCGTACGTGAGGCCCTCCACGGCTTCCAGGGCCTCGTTCATGTGGAAGGGGCGGGTGGGGACGTTGCCGCCGTCCACCCAGTCCACGGCGGCGAGGCCCAGGGGCTCCTGGTGCTCCTCGCCGCCCTGCAGGCGCCGGGGCATGGGCATGCGGCCGAGCCCCAGGGTGGCCTGGCGCAGGGCCCAGGGGCCCAGCCGCGCCCCGGCGCGGTTGAGCACGCCGCCATCGTAGGGCGCGCCGAGCACCACGCCGGGCACCGGGCGGGGCTCCAGGGCGAGGGGCAGGCCGAGGAAGGAGATGAGGCCCGTGCGCAGGCCTTCCAGCAGGTGATCAGCGTTCATGCGGTGAGGGCTTCTTGGATGGCCTGGAGCCAGGCCTCAGGGGTGGGGAAATCGGCCGGGGCCAGGGTGGGATGCACCCTGACGGACACGGGGGTGCGGGTGGCGAGCAGGGTGCGGAGGTGCGGCAGCAGGGTCTCGTCCCCAGTCCAGGGGTAGTGGGGGGCGGAGCTCGAGAGATGCAGGGGCTGCACCCGCAGGCCCAGCTCCCAGGCGGCCTTGAGGCCGCCCGGGTTCAAGGGGGCCAGGGCTTCGCCGCGGGTGGTGGTGCCTTCTGGGAAGAGGAGCATGGGGCGCCCGCAGCGCAGGTCCTGGGCGAAGGCCGCCAGGGCGGCGGCCCGGCTGCGGGGGTCGTGGCGTTCCACGAAGCGGAGGCCGGCCTTGCGGGCCCAGCGCCCGAGGATCGGATAGCGCGCGAGGTCGCCTTTGGCCACGGTGCCCATGGGGCGCATCCCCATGAGGATGATGGGGTCCACCCACGAGAGGTGGTTGGCGACCCAGAGGGGGGCCTGGGGGTCGGGGGTTCCGGACACGGACACCTCGAGTCCGAGGACGGGCTGGATGCGGCGGGCCCAGGCGTGGAGGGATCGCGCGGGGTCCCACCCCAGGACGAGGGGTGGCAGCAGCAGCGAGGTGTGGCCCAGGATGCCCGCCCAGCCGAGGGGCGCCGTCGCCATCATCCGACCAGCTTGAGGCGGGTGTAGCGGCTGCGGACCTTGTCCAGGTCGGCCTTGTCGATGACGGACCAGAGGCGCGTGTCGCCCTCGTGGTAGTAGTCCTTCACCTCGGCCACCACGCGGGCACCCAGGGCGGCGTGCACGCTGCGGGCGTCGTCATTGCCGGGCTCCACGCAGAAGCGGCACTGCTCCATGTCGGCGTCGATGAGCTGCTTCACCATGGCGCGGATGAGCAGGTAGTTCACGCGGGTCTTCTGGTAGTCGGGGTGCACCGCCAGGGTGGCGCAGTAGGCGACCTTCCCGTTGGCGAAATTCAGCACGTACCCCACGGGCCGCTCGCCGCCCTCAGCCTGGGTGTCCAGGGCGAGGAAGCACCACTCCGGGTACATCTCCGTGCAGAGACGCAGGTAGTAGGGGCAGAGCTGCCCCGTGGCGTCCTCCCCCCAGATCTCCGCCTCCAGCCGGCGCAGGTGCGCGTAGTCCTCCGTGCGGAGGGCGCGGATCTGGTAGCGGGAGCCTTCGAGGGTGGGGGGAACGGCGGCGAGGGTGGACATGGAACACCTCCTGGGTGTGCCTCCACGATCCCCCGCGGAGATGACCGTCCTCCGAAGGAGGTGCTGCTTTTCCGCTACGGCTCTGTGACGGCGCCGAGACCCGCTTCGCGGAACAGGGTGGGGTAGCTCCGCGGCTCCACCCGGGAGGCATCGATCCCCAGTCCCTGGACCGCCAGCTTGATGGCCTCAGGCTCCCCCTCCAGCTCCAGGAAGTCCCCGAAGGGGGTCCGGTCCAGGCAGGCCTCCAGCTCGGGCCGGCGCCACAGCGCCCGGTGCTTGACCATCCGCATCACGGGGCGGTAGCCCAGGGCGTGCAGGATCGCCTCCAGGGCCTCGGGATCCGCCACCGCCGTCTCGTGCTCCGGCCGGATCTTGAACTGGGGATCCGGCACCCGGGGCCCCTTGAAGGTCAGGAGGGTCCGCCCGGCGAAGCGCCTCACCCGCAGCGCGCTCTCCGCGGCCCGGAGCTGCCCATCCCGGTCCCACAGGGTGCTCACCTCCTCGGCCTCCGGCTGGCCCTCCTCGAAGCCCAGGGACCGCAACAGCGGGGGCAGGACCGCCACGGTGGGCACCCGGAGCTTCAATTCCGTCTCGAGGCTTTGACGATGCTTCATGGGCGGTGTCACCTTCAGGCACAGGAATCGGCCGTGATCCCCCAACGCTACCTCATCGCGACGCTCTTCATCGCCGGCATGCTGGCGCTGGTGATGGTCGTGCGCGCGCCTAGGCCCGGCAGCGGGGGCGACCCGGGCCCCGTGTCGGCCGTGGTGGCCGGGATCGAGGCCTTCGAGCCCGAGACGGAGCTGCGCCTGGAGGATGGATGGAGCCCCCGCTTCCTCGGGGCCCAGGATCCCGACCAGTGGGAGGCCTGGCCCTTCGAGGGCGGCTTCGGGCTCCCCTGGGAGCCGGCCTCCCCCTACCTGGATGACCAGGGCCTGGCCCTCAACGGCCCCAAGGGCACCAGCGAGGTGCGCCTGTGGCGCAACCAGGAGTGGCGGCGCTATCCCTTCGAGGCCCCCCTGGCCTCGGCCCGGCTCCAGGGCGCCCGCCTCCTGGTGACCCTCCGCCTGGGGGAGCGTCGCTTCGAGACCCGCATGCTGGAGGTCCCCGAGGGCCGCGTGCTCTGGAGCGTGCCGAGTGGCCCCTGGTCCCGCTTCGCCTGGGACGGCTCCGCCGTGCTGCTGGGGTTCTTCGAGCCCGTGAAGGAGAAGGACCGCGGCCCGCAGCGCCTCCTCGTGGGCGCCCTCCCCCTGGAGGGAGACGGGAAGGCCGGTACGCTGGCCCCCTGGGATGAGCCCTCCCTCACCGCCCCACCTCCCGCCTGGCCCCGGAAGGAGGAGGCCCTCAGCGACGATGGCCGGGACCTTCCCGGCGCACGCGTCCTCCTGCCCTGGCCCCCTGGCGCCCGCCTTGCATTTCCCCACCGGGATGGGCTCTGGGTGGGTGCCGAGGGCCGGTGGACGGCTTGGCGACTGACGGAGGGCGTCTGGCGACGTGCCGCAGAAGGTCAGGGGACGCTCCTCCCCCACCCGCCCGCGGCCATGGGCCTGGTGCGGGGCACGGAGGCGGGTGCCGAGCGCCTCACGAGCCCCCTGGATCCCGGCACCTGGACCCCGATCCCCCCGGACGCCGAGCCCTGGCCCGCGCCGGATCCCGCCTGGGTATGGGTTCGCGGCAGCGCCTTCACGGCCTGGGACCTGAGGACCGGACCCCCTTTGGAGGACCTGCCGCCGGAACGGAACCGGGCCGCCCTGGAGAAGGTGTTCCGGGCCGACTGGCTGGCCGCGTCCCGCCTCCGGGCCAGCGTGCGTGGATGGCTGCCCCGAGGGCCCGAGGTGGCGCTCCGCGAGCGTCAGGGCGCGGCCTGGGTCTGGGTCGGGGATCGCGTGCTCCTCGTCCGTCTGCCCGACGCCCCACGCCTCAGGACCCTCCGCCGCTGGACGAAATGAACGCCAGGGCTCCAGCCGCCGTTTCCCGCGCCGATGGGATTCTGTTAGCGTAAGCCCAGCCTTCACCGCCCCTTGAGGTCCACATGCCGCGACTGCTCCTGGTGGACGACAATCCAAGCATCCATCGGATTGCCGAATCACTGCTCGCGCCCACAGCCATCGAGCTCGTGTGCGTCGACAGCGCTGCGGAAGCCCTGGACCGCCTCCAAGGCGGCGAGCACTTCGACGTGGCCATGGTGGACACCGCCATGCCGGGCATGGACGGCTGGACGCTCCTCGAGCGGCTCCGCGCCATGGAAGCCACCGCCCGCATGCCCATCGCCATGATGGCCGGCGTGCTGGATCCCGTGGATCCCGTGAAGATCCAGAACGCCCCCATCCAGGGCTTCCTGAAGAAGCCCATCGAGCTCCGGGAGCTGGGCGATCGCGTGAACGCCCTCCTGGCCACCCCCGTCGCCGCGGCGGGCCCCGTGGTCCCGGTGGAGCTGAGCCCCACCGCCACCCGTCCCATGTCCAAGGACGAGGTGGTGAGCGCCCTCGAGGACTTCCCGGAGTTCCGCCCCACGGTGCAGCTGCCGGATGAGGACGTCCTGGTGCTGGGCCCCGAGGACCTCTGGCCCGAGGAGCTCCAGGAGGTCCCGGCGGCCGCCCTCGAGGCCCCCGCGCCGGAACCCGCCCCCGAGTCGCTGCCCGAGCTGGAGCTCGAGGAGCTGGACCTGGAAGGCCTGCAGGGCCTCGCGGCACCGGCCTCCACCCCGGCTCCCGAACCCGAGCCTGAGCTCGAGCCCGAACTGGAGCTGGAGCCCGAGCTGGACCTGGAGCTCCCGCCCCTCCCCGCGGAGGCGGCGCAGGTCGTACCGCCCCAGGAGCCCACCCGGGAGACCCCGGAGCTGCCTGAGCTCGAGACCCTGGGCGCCGAGGAGCTCTCGGGCCTGCTTGCCGCGGACCTCCCTCCGCTGCCGGAGCTGCCCCCGGCGGTGCCCGTGGCCGCCTGGGACCAGCCCACCGCCGTGTCCGTGCCCGAGCCCACCTTCGCCCCCACCCCAGATCCCTTCTTCGAGGCGCCTGCGCCGGTGGCGCCGGCCGTTCCCTTCTCCGCCCCCGCCCCCGCCGCGTCCGACGACCTCGAAGCCACGGTCCAGGCCATCCTGGCCAACCCCGCCCTCATGGAGGCCCTCTCCAAGGCCGTGGTGGCCCGCCTCGGGGATCAGGTGCTCAAGGAAGTGGCCTGGGAGGTCATCCCCGATCTGGCAAAGAAGCTGCATCCCTGAGGGCAGCCCTCGCTTCCCTCCCTAGGATCCCATGATCACCGGATACAACACCGACGTCCGCCACGGCAACCGGGTCTTCCATGTGCAGACGGAAGACAAGGGCATCTCCAACCCCAAGGTGGAAACGCTCATCTACGTCGGTGGGGAGATCCTCGACAGCTTCCGGTCCTCCTACGAGGACATGATCGCCTCCGGCGCCCTCAAGGAAGAGGCCCTGCAGGCCCGCATGGATGAGCAGCACAAGAGCATCATCCGGGACATCAAGAACGGGAAGTACGACCCCACCCCGCCGGACCTCCTCGAGCAGCAGGCCTTCGCCGGCCGTCCCCTGGATCAGGCGATCCTGGAGTACCTCCAGCAGGAAGGCGAAGTGGACACCCTCGAGCTGGTGCTGGAGCACCCTCTGAAGCCCATCTTCGGCCAGGTCTTCCCCCTGCAGGTGCGGGCGCGCCTCTGCAACTCCCAGAAGGCCGTCCCCGGGGCCGAGGTCCAGGTGAAGCTGGTCTCCAGCCTCAAGAAGGCCCTCATGCTCGGCGGCGGCAAGACCGACGAGGAGGGGCGCTACCTGGGCGAGATCCCCCTGCCCCCCAGCCAGCCCGGCCAGTGCGCCGTGGTGGTGAGCTGCCTCTCCGACCTGGGCTTTGACGAAGTGAAGGCCGTGCTGCGGAGCTGAGGGCCGGCTGGCACCATGGAGCCATGGGCAAGCCTTCCATCCTCCTGATCCACACCGGGGGCACCCTCGGGATGACGCCCCAGGGCTCCCCGGCGGGCCTCGCCCCGGGGCCCTTCCTCGAAGGCCTCCTGGAGCGCGTGCCCGAGTTGCGGGACCTGGCGGACTTCGACCTCGAGGTGCCTTTCAACCAGGACAGCGCCGCCTGCGAGCCCGCGCACATCCTGGAGCTGGCGCGGCAGGTGCGCGCCCGCAGTGGCGCCTGCGACGGCGTGGTGATCGTGCACGGCACCGACACCATGGCCTTCTCCGCCTCGGTGCTCGGCTTCCTGCTGGCGGACCTCGGGAAGCCCGTGGTGCTCACGGGCAGCCAGCGGCCCCTGGCCTTCGTCCGCAGCGACGCGCGCGGCAACCTCGTCAACGCGGTGGACCTGGCCACCCGCGGAGTGGCGGAGGTGGGCCTCTGCTTCGGCACGGCCTGGCTGCGGGGCGTGGCCTGCGAGAAGGTGAGCGTCCACCAGTACCAGGCCTTCGAGAGCCCCAACCTGGCGCCCCTCGCGGAGATCGGGGCGGACATCCGCCTGCATCCCGAGGCCGGCCAGTTCACCCGGAGGGTCCCTCCGGGGCTGGGTGCGGCCCTGGAGCTGGACATCGAGGTGATCACCCCCCACCCGGGCCTGGTGTGGCGGCCCGCGCCCACGGGGGCCAAGGCCCTGCTCATCCAGGCCTACGGGGCCGGCAACCTCCCCATGGGGCGGGCGGACCTCCGCGCCTGCCTGGAGGACGCGCGGGCGCGCGACCTTCCGGTGGTCGTCACCACCCAGTGCCGGGAGGGCCGGGTGGACCTGGCCGCCTATGAGCTGGGGCGGCAGCTGGAGGCCCTCGGGGCCATCAGCGGCGGGCTCCACGGGCGCTGGGCCGCCCTGGCGAAGCTGGGCCTGCTCCTGGGGGCGGGCCGGGGCCTGGCCGAGATCCGGGAGGCCTTCACCACCGCCTGGGCCGGTGAGCCCATGCCCACGGAGGCCTGGGCGCATCGGTAGAATGGAGGCATGCTCGACCTCCAGCGCCTGCGCAACGACCTCGATTCCGTGGTGTCCCGACTCGGGGAGCGGGGCTACGCCTTCGACCGGGAGACCTGGTCCCGCCTGGAGTCCGAGCGCCGCCGCGTGATCCAGGAAGCCGAGGCCCTGAAGGCCGAGCGCAACCGCGTGAGCGACGAGGTGGCGCAGCTCAAGCGGGCCAAGCAGGACGCCTCCCACCTCATCGAGGCCCAGCGGGCCGTGGGCGAGCAGCTCAAGGCCCTCGAGGCCGCCGAGAAGGAGGCGGAGGCCGCCTTCCGCACCTTCCTGGCCGCCGTCCCCAACCCGCCCCACGCCTCCGTCCCCTCGGGTCGGGACGAGCACGGGAACCGCGAGATCAAGCGCTGGGGGCAGCCCGCGGCGATCCCCGCCCCCAAGGACCATGTGGACCTGGCCACGGCCCTGGGCCTCCTGGACCTGGACCGGGCCTCCAAGCTCGCCGGGGCCCGCTTCTCCGTGCTGAAGGGGAACGGCGCCCGCCTGGAGCGCGCCCTCATCAGCTTCATGCTGGACCGCCAGACCGCCGCGGGCTGGGGGGAGGTGCTGCCGCCCTACCTGGTGAACGCCGAGAGCCTCTACGGCACCGGGCAGCTGCCCAAGTTCGAGCAGGACCTCTTCCAGATGCCCCACGGCGAGTCCAAGCTCTACCTCATCCCCACCGCCGAGGTCCCCGTCACCAACCTCTACCGGGACGAGGTGATGGAAGGCGAGACCCTGCCCCTCCGCCACTGCGCCTTCACCCCCTGCTTCCGCAGCGAGGCGGGCAGCTACGGGCGCGACACCCGCGGCATCATCCGCCAGCACCAGTTCCACAAGGTGGAGCTCGTGGCCTTCACCACCCCCGAGCAGGCGGAGGCGGAGCTGGAGCACCTCACCCGCTGCGCAGAGGCCATCCTGGAGGAGCTGGAGCTGCCCTACCGCCGCATGCTCCTCTGCACGGGCGACATGGGCTTCAGCAGCCAGATGACCTACGACCTCGAGGTGTGGCTGCCCTCCCAGAACACCTACCGGGAGATCAGCTCCTGCAGCTGGTTCGGGGACTTCCAGGCCCGGCGCGCGAACCTCCGCTTCAAGGCGGACGCCAAGGCCAAGCCCGCCTTCCTCCACACCCTCAACGGCAGCGGCCTCGCCGTGGGCCGCACCTGG
>CAZVKM010000119.1:0-10579 GCA_964627685.1 uncultured Solibacteraceae bacterium
CCAAGGAGGAGCAGGACAGCAACTGGATGCTGCGCCCCCTCCGGGACACCCAGCTGAGCTACGCCGCCCGCGATGCCGCCCTCCTGCTGCCCCTGCTCCGCCGCCTCTCCGATGAGGCCGAAGCCCGGCGGGAGGATCCCGAGGTGGGCCCGCGGCTCGCCAACCTCCCGAAGGAGCTCCGGGGCCTGCGCCGCCGGATCCACGCCTACACCCCCCCGGGGGACGATCCCATCGTCCAGAAGATCCGGAAGCAGCTCGGCGCGACGGCCGCGGAGCAGGCCCGCCGGATCTGCGACCTGCGGCGGGCCTGGGGCAACGAGGGGGATGTGGGGGCCGTCATGGAGCTGGGCAACCGCTGGATGATGGCCCGGCTGGAGCATCCGCCGCACAGCCTGGAGTCCCTGGAGCGGACCATCCCCAATCCGCGGTTCCGCCGCAAACGCGCAGCCTCGTTGTGGGAGGTCTTCCGGGGCGAAGCGGAGCACCGGGCTGAAACTCAGGATTCCCCCGAGGCCACCGATGCGGTCCTCTGGAGCAATTCATGAGCGATGAGGGGATCCTCCTGTCCTTTCCCAAGGGGCTGCTGGGCTTTCCGGAGCTCCAGAGCTTCCGTCTGTACGAGCCCCAGGATGGGTACCCCCTGAAGTTCCTCCAGTCCGAAGCCCGCCCGGAGGTCTCCTTCGTCTGCATGGACCCGGCGGGAGTGAAGCCGGACTATGCGGTGCCCCTGTCGGAGGAGGACGCGCAGCTCCTCTCCATCGAGCGCCCCGAGGAGGCCCTGGTCCTCACCCTTGTGGTGATTCCCGAGGACCCCCGCCGCATGACCACCAACCTGGCGGGCCCCCTGGTCGTCAATGCCCGGACCCGCATGGGTCTCCAGGTCATCCTGAACGCCGACGTGCACCCCCTCCAGTACCCAGTGCTGGGCGAGCGGTAGCCCGCCCGGTAGGCTGATCCCATGCTCGTCATCACCCGGAAGACGGACCAGTCCCTCATGATCGGGTCCGAAGTGGAGGTGGTGGTCCTGGGGATCACCAAGGATGGGGTGCGTCTGGGCATCCGGGCCCCCAAGACGGTGCAGGTCCACCGCCGGGAGGTCTTCGACGCCATCGCCGCCGAGAACCGGGCCGCCGCCGCGGCGAAAGTGCCGGTCCAGGATGCGGCGGCCCTGCTCCGGAAGCAGTTTCCGCTGCCGGATCCTCAAGGAAACGATCCAAAGGACCGATAGGGTTCACCTCGGAGGGTTCCATGGAGGTTTCCCCGGCTTCGGTGACCGCGGATCGCACCGCCCAGACTCAGGGGGATTTCGCCCTGAAGGTGGTGCGGAAGGTGCTCGACCTAAACCAGGACCAGGGGGCCCAGCTGGCGCAGCTGGTGGCCCAGGCCGGAGGGGTGGGGCAGAACCTCGACACCCGCGCCTGAACCGCCCAGAACGAGAAGGAACCCCGCCTGGTCGGGGTTCCTTCTCGTTAAGGGCCCGGACCTCAGACGCCGAGCACCTGCAGGCAGTAGTTTCCGGCCGGATCCACCCGCCGGAGCTCCTCGAGCTTGCCCTCGGCCTCCTCGGGCTGCTGGAACCGCCAGGGGAAGATGGTGAACCGATCCGGGTCGCCTTCGAGGCGCACGAGCACGAAGGCGCTGGGAAGGTGGGCTTGGGGTTTCATGACGATTCACCCTGGGACGGGAACACCCTCCGGGGAGGGTGGGGAGGGGCAGGCCTGGGAGAGAACGGAGGAACCCTGTCAGGATGCGCCGAATTGGGAAATACGCGAGTCCCGGTTCGAAAAATTCACATGAATTAACGGAGACGCCAGCTGGGCGTCAGCTCGCGCCAGGCCTCGGTTTGCGAGGGTTGTGGGAGACGCCGCCCCCGTGAACCCGCGGATCAGGCCACGTGCCGTTCGATGCGGCGGTCGGGGACGATCCACATCAGGGCGACGGCCACGGGGAGCAGCACCCCGACCAGGGGTGCCGCGAAGGAGAGGGGCAGGGCCACCGCGTAGATCACCACGCTGACGAGCCCCTTCACGTCCCCGGAGGCCCGGGCCCCCATGGCCTGGGCCAGGGCCGATTCCGGCCCGTGGTGGGCGACCAGGGTGCGGGCCAGGATGAAGTAGGCCACCCCAGCCAAGAGCAGGTCCAAGTTGTAGGCGAAGACGGGCCAGGGCCGGATCCCGTTCTCCCCCAGCCAGCCCGTGGTGAAGGGCAGCAGGGAGAGCCAGAAGAGCAGGTGCAGGTTGGCCCAGAGCACGGCGCCGTTCACCTTGTGGGCGGCCTGCATCAGGTGGTGGTGGTTGTTCCAGTAGATGCCCACGTATACGAAGGAGAGCACGTAGCTCAGGAACACCGGCACCAGCTCGCGCAGGGCCGCGAGGCTGGCATCGTGCCGGGGCACCTTCAGCTCCAGCACCATGATGGTGAGGATGATGGCCAGCACGCCATCGCTGAAGGCCTCGAGGCGGTTCTTGTGCATGGGGCCTCCTACTTCAGATACGGCGCCAGGTACTTCCCGGTGATGCTGCCCTTGGCCTTGGCCACCTTCTCGGGGGTGCCCACGGCGATGACGGTGCCGCCCTCCTTGCCGCCTTCGGGACCCATGTCGAGCACCCAGTCGGCGGTCTTGATGACATCGAGGTTGTGCTCGATGACCACCACGGTGTTGCCCTGGTCCACGAGGCGCGTCACCACCTCCAGCAGCTTCTGGATGTCCTTGAGGTGCAGGCCCGTGGTCGGCTCGTCGAGGATGTAGAGGGTGCGGCCCGTGGCCCGCTTGCTCAGCTCCTTGCCCAGCTTCACGCGCTGGGCCTCGCCGCCGCTGAGGGTGGTGGCCGCCTGGCCCAGGCGGATGTAGCCCAGGCCCACGTCCATGAGGGTCTGGAGCTTGTTGGCCAGCACGGGGATGGGGCCGAAGAGCTCCAGGGCCTCCTCCACGGTCATGGCCAGCACCTCGGAGATGGACTTGCCCTTGTAGAGCACCTCCAGGGTCTCGCGGTTGTAGCGCTTGCCCTTGCACTGCTCGCAGGTGACGTACACATCCGGGAGGAAGTGCATCTCGATCTTGAGCACACCGTCACCCTCGCACTTCTCGCAGCGGCCCCCCTTCACGTTGAAGCTGAAGCGGCCGGGCGTGTAGCCCCGGGCCTTGCTCTCCGGCAGTTGGGCGAAGAGCTCTCGCAGCGGCGTGAAAAGCCCCGTGTAGGTGGCGGGGTTGGAGCGGGGCGTGCGGCCGATGGGCGCCTGGTCGATGTCGATGACCTTGTCGATGAGCTCCAGGCCCTCCACCTTCTTGTGCTTGCCCACCAGGTGCGTGCCCTGGTGGAGCTGGTTGGCCAGGGACTTGTAGAGGATCTCGTTCACCAGGGTGCTCTTGCCGCTGCCGGACACCCCGGTCACGCAGGTGAAGAGGCCGATGGGGAAGCTGGCGTCCACGTCCTTGAGGTTGTTCTCCTTGGCGCCGAGCACGCGGATCTCGCCGCGCTGGGCCTTGCGGCGGGTGCGGGGCACGGCGATGCCATCCCGCCCCGAAAGGAAGGCGCCGGTCACGGAGTGGGGGTTCCTCCCCACCTGTTCGGGGGTGCCCTCAGCCACCACCTCGCCGCCGTGCTCGCCGGCGCCGGGGCCCATGTCGATCACGTGATCCGCTTCCTGGATCGTCTCCAGGTCGTGCTCCACCACGAGCACGGTGTTGCCCAGGTCCCGCATCTCCTTGAGGGTGTTCAGGAGTTTGTGGTTGTCCCGCTGGTGCAGGCCGATGCTGGGTTCATCCAGCACGTAGAGTACGCCCTGAAGCTTGGAGCCGATCTGGGTGGCCAAGCGGATGCGCTGGCCCTCGCCCCCGGAGAGGGTGGCGGCGGAGCGGTCCAGGGTGAGGTAGCCCAGACCCACGTCATCCAGGAAGCCGAGGCGCTCGCGGATCTCCTTGAGCACCTTCTCGGCCACCACGGCGTCCTTGCCCTCCAGGGCCAGGCGGTCGAACCACACCCGGGCCTCCCGCACGCTCTGGGCCACCACCTCGGCCACGTTGCGCCGGTCCACGGTCACGGCGAGGACCTCGGGCTTGAGGCGCTGGCCCTTGCAGCTCTCGCAGGGGATCACCCGCATGGCCTGCTCCAGCTCCTCCCGGGTGTCCTCGTTGGTGGTCTCGGCGTAGCGGCGCTCCAGGTTGCCGATGATGCCCTCGAAGCTGTGGAAGAAGTCGTAGCGGTTGCGCTTGCTCTCGTAGGTGAAGCGCATCTCCTTGGTGAGGCCGTGCAGCAGCACCTTGCGGATGTCGGCGCCCAGCTTCTTCCAGGGGGTGTCGAGGCTGAACTTCAGCTTCCGGGCCAGCTGGTCCAGCATCTGGGCGCGCCAGCCGTCTTCGCTCACGCTCTTCCAGCCCGGGGCCTGGATGGCGCCCTCGTTGATGGAGAGGGTGGGGTTGGGGATCACCAGCTCCTCGGCGAACTGGCGCTTGAAGCCCAGGCCGTCGCAGGTGCCGCAGGCGCCGTAGGGGCTGTTGAAGGAGAAGCTGCGGGGCTCCAGCTCGGGCAGGCCCAGGCCGAAGCGCTCGCACTTCTCGTTGCTGCAGGCGAGCTTGCTGGAGAAGAGCCGCTCCTCCCCGTCCACATCCAGCAGGGCGGTGCCCTCGGCCAGGTTGCAGGCGATCTCCAGGCTGTCAGCGAGGCGGGTGCTCAGGGAGGCGGCCACCTTGAGGCGGTCGATGACCACTTCGATGCTGTGCTTCTTCTGCTTGTCCAGGTCGGGCACGCCCTCGGTGAGGTCCAGCATCTGGCCGTTCACCCGGGCCCGGATGTAGCCGCGCTTCATCAGGTCCAGGAGGAGCTTCTTGTACTCACCCTTGCGGCCCCGGACCACGGGCGCGAGGATCTGCAGCTTCGTGCCCTCGGGCAGGGCCAGGATGTGGTCGGCCATCTCCTGGATGGTCTGGCTGGCGATGGGCTTCTCGCACGCCATGCAGTGGGGCTTGCCCGTGCGGGCGTAGAGGAGGCGCAGGTAGTCGTAGATCTCCGTGACGGTGGCGACCGTGGAGCGGGGGTTGCGGCTCGTGGTCTTCTGCTCGATGGAGATGGCGGGGGAGAGGCCCTCGATGGCGTCCACATCGGGCTTCTCCATCTGGTCCAGGAACTGGCGGGCGTAGGCGCTGAGGCTCTCCACGTAGCGGCGCTGGCCCTCGGCGTAGAGGGTGTCGAAGGCCAGGCTCGACTTCCCGCTGCCGCTGAGGCCGGTGATCACGATGAACTGGTTCCGGGGCAGGACGAGATCCAGGTTCTTCAGGTTGTGCTCGCGAGCACCTTTGATGTGGATGTGGTCCATGGGCCCGCTCCCGTCCAGAGGAGGGCCAGTTTACGCGAAAAGTTCGCCTCAAGGGCGGCTCGCCTACAATGGGCCCATGGTGTCCAAATCCGCAGCCCCCCTGCCCGAAGCCGCCCCCGGGGCCGGTCCCCGGGCTGGCCTCCCCGGCTCGGGGCGGCGGGTGGCCCCATGAACCTCCGCGTGACCGCGTGGTTCCGCAGCCTCCACGCGAAGCTCTTCCTGCTCACGGCGGCCGTGACCAGCTTCCTCACCGTCGCGGTGGCCTTCTCCATCACCCGCGGTTCCCAGCGGGAGCTGGAGGACTACAGCCGCAGGCTCATCATCGAGACGGCCGAGACGGTGGTCACGGAGGTGCTGGAGCGGGACAACACCTTCCAGAAACCCCGGGAGCTCGAGGAGATGCTCGAGAGCATCGCGGGCCCTGACCGCAGCATCTTCCGCATCGACGTCTTCAAGCGCTCCGGGTTGAATGAGGTGGAGCTCTTCCGCTCCTCCGGCGAGGAGGCCACCATCCCCGTGGGGAAGGACCTCGCGACCTATCTGGACATCCGCCGGCCCGACGCCCAGATCGTGGACCTGGAGGTCGACGGGAAGCCCGCCGGCCGGGGTTGGAAGGTGTATGTGCCCATCCCGAGCCCGCGGCAGGGGCGGCCGAGCATCGGCCTGGTCCGCGCCTACTGCGACCTGGAGCGATGGGACACGGTCTGGCGGGCCAACCGGAACCGGACCCTGAACATGCTGCCTGGGGTGCTGGTCGGCGAGTTCATCCTGCTCTGGCTCATCCTGCGCTGGCTCATCAGCGACCCCCTGGACGCCCTGGTGGAGGCCATGGGGCGCCTCGAGCGCGGGGAGGAGGCGGCGAAGGCGGAGGTCCAGCGCCGGGATGAGCTCGGGGTCATCGCGACCCGCTTCAACGCCATGGCCCAGCGCCTCCAGCGGGCCAGCCGCGAGCGCGAGCAGCTCATCGAGGAGATCCAGGGCCTCAACGCCGGGCTGCAGGACCGGGTGGACGCGGCCCTCAACGAGGTGCAGGCGAAGAACGAGGAGCTGGCCCAGCAGGAGCGTCTGGCCGTGGCCGGGCAGCTGACGGCGGCCTTCGCCCATGAGGTGGGCACCCCCCTGAACCTGGTCACGGGTCACCTCCAGCTGCTCCAGGGGCAGGAGGACCTGCCCGAGAAGGCCCAGGAGCGGCTCGGCATCATCCAGGCCCAGATCCAGCGGGTGGGGGACATCGTGCGGCGCCTGCTGGACATGACCCGGCGGCCCCAGCTCGCGGTGGCGGAGCTGCACCTCCGGGGCTTCCTCCAGGAGCTCCACCAGCTGTGGGGGCCGACCCTCGCCAAGCACCACACGCGGCTGGAGGTGGAGGTACCCGGGGACTGCATCCTCAGGGCCGACCGCAAGCAGATGGAGCAGCTCTTCCTCAACCTCATGAACAACGCCCTCGACGCCATGCCCGAAGGAGGGGTCGTCCGGATCCGGGCCACCCGGGACGGGGAGGGCTGGTGGTCGCTCCGCTTCGAGGACACGGGCGTGGGGATCCCCGAAGGGGCCCTCGCCCAGATCTTCCGGCCCATGTTCACCACCAAGCCCGAAGGCAAGGGCACCGGCCTGGGCCTTCCCATCTGCCGGGAGGTGGTGCGGGCCCACGGGGGGGAGATCCAGGCGGAGAGCCGCGTGGGGGAGGGTACGACCTTGGCCTTCTCCCTGCCCTCGGCCTGAGGCCAGAGGACGACCCCTTCAGTCCTCCGACTCCGTCTCGCCGATGTCCTCGGGTACCTTGGCCCACCGGACCCGGGCCTGGAAGGCGGGATCCTCGAGCTGGGCCAGGAAGGCGACCATGCGGGGGCCCCAGGTGGAGCCCCCCACACAGCCTTCAGGCGCGTGGGGCAGGAGCTCCGCCGGGGCCTCCTCCAGGCAGAGCTGGGTGAGGGTGAGGCTCTGGCGGAAGGGCTCCCCCAGGGGGGTCAGGTTGGCCGCCAGCCCCTCCAGGACCTCCCGGAGGTCGTCCTCCTCGGGGAGGGGCTCCAGGGCGGCCTCCAGGGCCTCCACCACGGTGCCCCGGGCGCGCTGGAGCCGGGCATGGAGGCGCTCCAGTTCGGTTCGGGGCGCCCTGCTCCGGAGGGCATGGGCCGCATCCTCCAGGTGGGGGTGCAGCTTCCTGAAGAGGAGCTGGAGGGCGGCTTCGGCCGGATCCGGGGGAACGGGAGGCATGGCCCCAGCGTAGCGGATTCAGCCCCCTCGCGTCGGAGGCCGAAGAAGGGGGGTTGCCGGAGGAGATGCCATGGACGTCCGCGCCCTCACGTTCACCCCCGCCACCGGGTGGTCGGAGCCCTTCCCCGCCCTGGACGGCCCCGACACCCTCGTGGTGGCCTTCGGGGCCCGGGGCTTCGACACGGATCCCGCGCCTCTGGAGGCCCTGGTGAAGGCCTACCCCTCCAGCTGCGCGGTGGGCTGCTCCACCTCCGGGGAGATCTCCGACACGAAGGTGGAGGACGGCAGCTTCTCGGTGGCCGTGGCGCGCTTCGGGCACACCCGGCTGAAGCGGGTCAGCGCCGCCGTCACGGGGGCGGAATCCAGCTTCGCCGCGGGGGAGGCGCTGGCCGCGGGGCTGGATGCGGAGGACCTGAAGGCGGTGTTCGTGCTCAGCGACGGGTTGAACGTGAACGGCAGCGAGCTGGTGCGTGGCTTCAACGAGCGGTTCCAGGGCCGGGTGATCGTGACCGGGGGTCTGGCGGGGGATGGCGATCGGTTCCAGCGGACCTGGGTCCTGGATGAGGGCCGCCCCCAGAGCCATCGGGTGGTGGCTGTGGGCTTCTACGGGGAGGCGGTGCGCGTGGGGCACGGCAGCAAGGGGGGGTGGGATAGCTTTGGACCCGAGCGGCGCGTCACCCGTTCCCAGGGCAACGTGCTCTTCGAGCTCGATGGCCGCCCCGCCCTCCAGTTGTACAAGGAGTACCTGGGGGACCGGGCCGCGGGGCTCCCGGCCACCGCACTCCTCTTCCCTCTGGCCCTCCGCATGGCGGAGGGGGAGCAGCGCCAGCTGGTGCGCACGGTGCTGGCGGTGGATGAGGCCACGCAGAGCCTCACCTTCGCCGGGGACATCCCCCAGGGGAGCCTCGCCCAGTTGATGAGGGCCAACTTCGACCGGCTCATCGACGGGGCCGAGGACGCCGCCACCAGCATCGCCCCGGGAACGGGGCCGGCCCTTTGCATCGCCATCTCCTGCGTGGGCCGCCGCCTCGTGCTGGGGGAGCGCACCGAGGAGGAGGTGGAGGCCACGCTCCAGGCGCTCCCCGAAGGCACCGCCCAGGTGGGCTTCTACAGCTACGGGGAGATCAGCCCCTTCGCAAGCGGCACCTGCGACCTCCACAACCAGACCATGACCCTCACGGTCCTGCAGGAGGCCTAGGGCGTGGAGCTCCACTCCGTCCTCCTCCGCCAGCTCAAGCGGCTGGGGCTCGATGCGGGGACCCCGCCGCAGGGGGAGGCCTGGACGAAGCTGCTGGAGCGCATGAGCCGGTTCTATCAGGACGCGGACCAGGACCGCTACACCCTGGAGCGCAGCCTGGCCCAGTCCAGCAAGGAGATGCGGGAGCTCTACGATGAGCTGAAGCACCGCTCGGAGGGTGCGCTGCTGGTGGAGCGGGACAAGCTCCGGGCCAGCGAGGAGCGCTATGCCCTGGCGGTGCAGGGGGCCAACGACGGCATCTGGGACTGGGACCTCCGCACCGGGGCCATCTACTTCAGCCCCAAGTGGAAGTCCCAGCTGGGGTACGCGGAGGGGGAGATCGAGGACTCCTTCGACGCCTTCCTGGACCTCCTCCATCCCAAGGACCACGCCAAGGTCCATGAGGCGGTGCGGGCCCACCTGGAGGAGCGGGTCCCCTACGACGTGGAGATCCGCCTGCGGCAGAAGGGCGGGGGGTGGCGCTGGATCCGCGCCCGGGGCCAGGCGGTGTGGGACGACCAGGGGCAGGCCCTGCGCATGGCGGGATCGCACACCGACATCACCTTCGAGAAGGAGGCCGAAGCCGCGGTCCGCGGCAGCGAGGAGCGCTTCCGGACCCTGGTGGAGAACGTGCCCGGGGCCGTGTTCCGGGCCCGGAACGACGCGGCCTTCAGCGTGGTCTTCATGAGCGAGAACATCTTCGCCATCACCGGGCATGCGGCCAGCGAGTTCGTGGAGGGACGCATCCGCCTCCAGGACCTGATCCACCCGGCGGACCTCCCGAAGGTGGTGGAGACCATCTCGGAGGCCCTCATCCTACGGGAGCCCTACCAGCTCGAGTACCGCATCGTGGACCGGGAGGGCCACCAGCGGTGGGTCTACGGCCAGGGCCAGGGCGTGGTCGTGGAGGATGGCACCACCCCCTACCTCGACGGGATCATCCTCGACGTCACGAACCACCACGCCAACCAGGAGGCCGTGCGGCAGGTGCAGGAGCTGCTGGATCGGGTCATCGAGAACATCCCCTTCCGGGTGTTCCTCAAGGACGCCGAGCTGCTCAACTACATGCGCGTGAACAAGGCGCTCTGCGATGCGCTGGGGATGGGGCCCGAGAAGCTCATCGGCCGGTCCGTGGCGGAGTTCCTCCCTTCGGAGGAGGCGTCCCGCTCCACCGAGGAGGACCGCCAGGTCATCCGGACCCGGCACCTGCTGGACATCCCGGAGGAGCGGGTGAAGACCGCGGATGGGGTCCGGATCTGGCACACGGTGAAGGTGCCGATCCTGGATCCGGATGGCCGGGTGGCCTACCTCCTGGGCATCAGCGAGGACATCACGGAGCGTCGCCGGGCGGAGGACGCGCTGGAGCGCGCCCAGCGTCAGCTCGTGGATGCCATCGAGAGCCTCGACGCGGGCTTCGCGATGTTCGATGCGCAGGATCGGCTCATCACCTGCAACGGGGTGTACCGCGAGTTCTACCGGGAGGTCGCGCCGCTCCTCACCTTCGGGACGTCCTACGAGACGATCCTACGGGCCTACGCGGCGAAGAACCCCACCGCGGAGATCGGGGAGGATCCCGAGGCCTGGGTGGTCTCGCGGCTGGCCTCCCACCGGGAGCCAGGGCTCGTGAGCGAGCAGCTCATCCGGGGGCGGTGGATCCGCACCAGCGACCAGCGCACCTCCGACGGCGGCCTGGTGAGCCTCCGCACCGACATCACGGCCTTGAAGGAGCAGCAGGAGGAGTTGCGCCGGGCCAAGGAGGCCGCGGAGGCCGCCACCCGGGCCAAGAGCGAGTTCCTCGCCAACATGAGCCACGAG
>CAZVKM010000120.1:0-10556 GCA_964627685.1 uncultured Solibacteraceae bacterium
ACAAGGTGTGCAACTTCGACTGCGTGTACTGCGAGGTGGACCGGAAGACCCCCGCCAAGCGCCGGGACATCGACCTGGATCAGATGGCCCGGGAATTGGACGCCCTCCTGCAGCTCACCCAGGATGGGACGCTGTTCCGTGTGGCTCCCTTCGACACCGCCCGTCCAGACCAGCGGCGGCTCAACGACATCGCCTTCTCCGGGGACGGGGAGCCCACCACCGCGCGGGAGTTCCCGGAAGCCGTGGCGCGCATGGCGGGCCTGCTGGAGGCCCGGGGCCTGCGGGACGTGAAGCTCGTGCTCATCACGGACAGCAGCCGCCTGCAGGCGGCGGAGGTGGTGGAGGGGCTGGAGCGCATGATGGCCTGGAACGGGGAGATCTGGGCCAAGCTGGACGCCGGCACCGAAGCCCACTACCGGGCCGTGGATCGCAGCGCCATCCCCTTCCAGCGCATCCTGGACAACCTGCTCGCCACCGCCCGCCGGTGGCCGATCACCATCCAGACCCTCTTCCTGGAGTGGAACGGGGCGGGGCCCACGGAGGCCGAGGTCGCCGCCTACTGCGGCCGGCTCCAGGACCTCCGAGCCGGCGGGGGGCAGCTCCGGGACATCCAGCTCTACACCGTGGCCCGCCCGACGCCGGAGGCGGCGGCGAGGCCCTTGAAGTCGGAGGCCCTGGAGGGCTGCGCGACCCAGATCCGCACCGCCCTTCCAGAGGTGCCCCTCGAGGTCTTCCACGGTCCCCAGGATTGGCCCGAAGCCCATGCGCACGAGGTTTGACCGCCGGCTGGGCGGGCTGGCGCTGGCGCTGACCGTCCTCCTGCCCGCCTGCCGACGCCGGGAGCAGGCGGCAGCGCCCCCGCCGCCCGCTGAGCTCACGCTGGTCGCGGTGGGCGACCTCATGATGCACCAGGACGTGAAGCGGGCCGCCCAGACGCATGGGTTCGACGCGTTGTGGGCGGAGGTGTCCCCCCTCCTGAAGGGGGCGGATGTGGCCTTCGGGAACCTCGAGACGCCCATCGCCCCCACCTCGGGCAGGCCGGGCGTCCCCTTCGTATTCAACGCACCCGAGTCGCTCCCGGAGGCGCTGAAGCGCGCCGGGTGGACCTGGCTCAGCACCGCCAACAACCACGCCTACGATCAGGGCCCCAAGGGGATCCTGGAGACCTTGGAGCGCCTCGACGGGGTCGGGCTCCTCCACACGGGCAGCGGTCGGACCCGCGCCGAGGCGGAGCGGCCCCTGATCCTGGATCGGAAGGGTCTTCGCGTGGCCCTCCTCGCCTTCACCGACCTCTTCAACGCGGACCTCAACGGCTGCGAGGAACGGCCCTGGGTGCGCCCCCTGTCGGCGGAGCTGGAGACCCTGGCCACCGTCAAGGCCGCCCGCGCCGCGGCCGACGTGGTGGTGGTCAGCGTGCACTGGGGGGAGGAATACCACCACCGCCCGAGCCCCCGGCAGCAGGAGGCGGCCGCCGCCCTGGTCACCGCCGGGGCGGACCTCATCCTGGGCCACCATCCCCATGTGCTGCAGCCCGTGAGCTGGGTGGAGGCGGGTGGGCGGAGGGGGCTGGTGGCCTATTCCCTCGGCAACTTCATCAGCAACCAGGACCGCACATGGCGGCCTGGGCAGCCCGTCGCCCAAGGGGACAACCGGGATGGGGCGCTGCTGAAGGTCCGCTTCACCAAGGCGCCGGGAAGCGCCCTCCGGACCGAGGCCGGAGTGGTGCCCCTCTGGACGGACAACAGCTGGGGGCGACCTGGCCCCCGCATGATCCAAGTGCACCGGGTGCGATCCGAGGAGGGGCTCCCCGACCCCCTGAGGGCGGCCCTGGAGATCCGGTACCCGAGGATCCGCGGGATCATCGGGGAGCCCTGGATGCCCGCCCCCGGGGCGGCCTCAGCCCGCTGAGGGCGGCAGGAGGAGGACCGCCTCCACCGAGTTGCCCCGGCCCCGGTAGGTGACCTGGGTGAAGCAGAGGTGGCGCGCCATGGCGATGCCCCGGCCATGGGCATGGAAGGCCCGCTCGGGATCCAGGTCCAGGTATCGGGTCCAGTCGAACCCCTCGCCCTCATCGGTGATGAGGAAGACGAGGGAGGGGCCGAGCCGCTGAAAGGTCACCTCCACTTGCCGGTGGGCGTAGCGGGGGTCGGAGAGGCGGCTCTGGATCTCCTGATCCAGGCGGCGCTCCTTGAGCAGCCGCCCCTTCTCCTCGTAGCTGAGCCCCAAGTTGCCGTGCTCGACGGCATTGAGCAGGAGCTCCCAGAGGCCCAGGGAGGCGTCGTAGGGATCCGGGCAGGTCTGGCTCAGGAGGGTGGCCAGCGCACGGCCCTCTTCGGGGGTCCGGAACCGGAACTCGGCCTGGGAGAGGAGGCTCGCGGCCCGCGTGCCCGCCTCCAGCCGCTGGTGGACCTCCTCCAGCTGGTGCCGCTCTCGCACGGCCGCCTCCACCACCGTGTAGAGGACGTCCCTCTGGAAGGGCTTGGTGAGGTGGTAGAAGGCCCCCTCGCGGATGCTCTCCGCGATGAGGCTGGGATTGGGGTCGGCCGTCTGGAGGATCACGGGGATCCTGCGGAGGCGCGGGTGGCCCTGGAGGCGCTGGAGGAGCCCCATCCCATCCAGCCGGGGCATCATCCGGTCCAGGAGGATCGCCTGGATCGGAGGGGTGGCGGGATCCTGGAGCAGGGCCCAGGCCTCCTCCCCGTCCCCCGCCACGAGCACCTTGTGGGACTCCAGCTCGAGGGTCCGGCGGAGGACGTCCTGGTTCAGCTCGTCATCGTCCACGACGAGGAGGTGGGGGTGGGTGTTCGGCACGCGCGCCTCGGGTTTTGAGGATTGTGGGCGCGTCCGCACCCCAGGTCGAGCCCCCGGTGGGTGGGAGGGCCCCAGGACCCTTAGGCTCAGGTCTCGATGAGGACCTGCACCTCGTTGCCCCGCCCACGGTACTCCACGCTGGTGAAGCTGAGCTGGCGGGCCATGGCGATGCCGCGGCCGTGGGAGTGGAAGGCCCGGGTGGCATCCAGCTCCAGGTACCGCCGCCAGTCGAACCCTGGGCCCTCGTCGGTGATGGTGATGGTCACCTGGGGCCCCCGCCGCTCGAAGCCCACCACCACACGCCGGGAGGCGTAGGGCTCCTGCTCGAGGCGGGCCTGGATCTCCGTCTCCATCTGACCCGCGTCGAGGAGCTCCGTCTTCCGCCCGTAGCTGATCTCCAGGTTGCCGTGCTCCACCGCGTTGATGAGCATCTCCCAGAGGCCCAGGGCCGCGTGCTCCGGGGCCGGGCAGGCCTGGCTCAGGAGGGTGGCGAGGATCCGGGCCTGGTCCGGCGTCCGGTAGGTGAAGGTGCCCTGATCCAGGAGGGTGGCCCCGCGGATCCCGTCATCCAGCCGCCGCTGGATGTCCTCCACCTGGAGGCGTTCCTTCACGGCGGAGCCCACCACGCTCAGCAGCACGCTCCGCTCGAAGGGCTTCGTGAGGTAGTAGAAGGCGCCGGCCTTGATGCCCTCGGCCACGCGCTCCGGGGCGGCGTCGGCGGTCTGGAGGATCACGGGGATTCCCGCGAGTCGGGGCACCCCCTTGATCCGGGCCAGCAAACCGAGGCCGTCGAGCTTCGGCATCATGCGGTCCAGCAGGATGGTGTGCAGCACCGGGCAGTCCGGGGCGCTGAGGAAGGCCCAGGCCTCCTCCCCGTCGGCGGCCCGGTGCAGGGCGTAGGGCTCCCCTTCGAGGTACTCCTCGAGGATCTCCAGGTTGTAGGGCTCATCATCCACCAGGAGGATGTGGGGGCGGCTGTCGATCATCGAAGCTCCATGGGCGCGCGGAGGGGCAGCAGGAATGAGAAGACGGATCCGCCTTCCGGTCGGTTGGCGGCCCAGATCCGCCCCTGGTGGCCCGTGAGGATCTCCCGGCAGATGGGAAGCCCAAGGCCCGTTCCGCCCGCGGCGCTCTTGGTCTTGCTGCTCTGGACGAAGGGGTCAAAGACGGCCTCCAGCTCATCGAGGGGGATGCCCGGCCCCTCGTCGGCCAGGGCGAAGGAGAGGGCGGGGCGGGCGGGCTCTCCGGCCTTCTCCGGATCTCCCGGGAGGGAAGCCTCCGAGAGGCGCACCCTCAGCCGACCTCCCTCGGGGCTGAACTTGATGGCGTTGCCCAGGAGGTTCCGGACCACCTGGCCGATCCGCATGGGATCCATGGTCACCTGCATGTGGGTGGCCTCGACCTCCACCTGGAAGTCCAGACGCTTGCCTTCCATGAGCGGGTGGCACTCCACCCGGGCCTCCTCGAGGACTTGGCGGAAGTCGTGCACGCCCATCTGATAGGTCATGCGGCCCGCTTCCAGCTTCGAGAGGTCCAGCAGGTCATTGAGCAGGATGAGGAGGCGCTTGGCGGAGGTGTTGATGTTGCCGTAGTAGCGGTGGAGCTTCTCCTGGGCCGGGTCCCCACCCTGGGTGCGTCCGAGGCCCAGGTCCGAGAAGCTGATGATGGCGTGCACGGGGGTCCGCAGCTCGTGGCTCATGTTGGCCAGGAAGGTGGACTTCGCCTGGTTGGCCCGATGGGCATCTTCGATGGCCGCGGTGAGGTGGACGGTCTGCTCATCCACCAGCTCCTGGAGGTGATCCCGGTGCTTGCGGAGCTCCTCCTCGATGCGCACCCGATCGCTGATGTCGCGGAGGCTCGTGCTGTAGTACTCCACGAAGCCCTTGGCGTTCTTGTGGGCGGTGATGATCTGGTTGACGGGGATCTCCTCGCCCTCCGCCGTGATGATGGCCGTGTCGCCGGTCCAGCTCTGGTGCATGAAGGCGGTGGGGATGGCCTCGTTCATGACCTTGTCGGTGGCCGACGGCGGGATGAGCCCGGAGAGGCTGAAGTTGTGGAGGTCCGCATCGGGGGCGTATCCCAGCAGCTTCCGCCCTGAGGGATTGAGGTAGAGGATGAAACCCTCGGTGTCGAAGGTGGCGATGAAGTCCTTGGTGGTCCGGAGGATGGAGGCGAGGTGGTCCATCTCCTTGAGGGCCTCTTTGCGGGAGCTGACATCCAGCACCGTTCCCATGAACCCGGAGATCTCGCCCGAGGGGCCGTGGATGGCGGAAGCGCGACCCTCCGCCCAGGTCACCTCGCCCTCCGCCCTCTGGAAGCGGAACTCGATCTGGAAGGGGGCCCGGCCGGCGATGAACTCGCCCCAGGCCTTCTGCACCGCCTCCCGATCCTCGGGATGGAGGGCGTCCCCCCAGCCCCAGCCCAGGAGGGAATCCGGTGGGAGGCCCGTGAGCCTCGCCAGCTCCGGGTTGATGAAGGTGACCGCCCCGGAGGCATCCGTCTCGAAGATGCCCACGGGGGCATTGCCGATGAGGGACTGCAGGCGGGCTTCCCGTCCCTGCAGCGCGGCCTCCCAGGCCTTTTGGTCCGTGATGTCCTCAATCACGGACCAGATCTGGTCCTCGCCCGCGCTGCTCCTCACCACCACCCCATTGAGGCGGACGGGGACCCGGCTGCCGTCCTTCCGCCGGTATTCCTTCTCGTAGGGGCCGTAGGCCCGGCGCTCCTTCATCTGGCGGAGCATCTCCTGCTCCTGGGGCTCGTATTCCCTGGGTGTGAGGTCCCAGTAAGTCAGGTGGCGGAGCTCCTCGATGGCGTATCCCAGGATGGCCGCATAGGCTCCGTTGGATTCCAGGAAGCGCCCCTCCATGTCACTGAGCACCAGCCCCAGGGGGTTGGTCTCGAAGAGCACGCGGAACCGCTCCCGACTGGAGAGGAGGGCCTGCTCCGCGGCCTTCCGCCGGGTGATGTCCCGCACGACGATCTCCAGCACCTGGCGGTCCGCGAGGGAGACCCGGGTCATCAGCACCTCGGAGGCGAAGGTGCTGCCATCCTTCCGCCGCTGGCGCCACTCGAAGGAATGGGAGCCCATGGCGAAGGCCGTCTCCCGATGCTCCCGGGCGACCTCGTTGGAGGGGCGGCCCTCCACTTCGAAGTCCGCCGAGAGGTCCCCGATGCCCAGGGCCCGGAACTCGTCCACGCTGGTGTACCGGAACATCATCAGGGCGGAGAGGTTGCAGTCGAGGTATCGATCGCCCTCCATGATGAGGATCGCATCGGAGGAGGCCTCGTAGAGGCTCCGGAACTTGGCCTCGGATTCCCGGATCTCACGGGCCTGGGCCACCTGGGCGGTCTGGTCCCGCGACACCACGATGCATCCACGGTACTGGCCCGACTCGGATCTCAGGGCCTGGGCCATGGCGTGGAAGTGGCGCACTTCATGGGGGAAGGCGATGGTGTAGTCCGACTCCGCCCGGGCCTCCCCGGCATGCAGGCGGGGCAGGAAGGTCTCGTAGGCCTCCAGGAGGCTGGGGCCCAGGTCCAGCTCCGAGGGCCGCTTCCCGAGGAACCACTCCCGGGGCTGGATGAGGGGATGGCTCGGGGGGAAGAAGACCTCGGTGATCCTATCTCCGGCATCCAACTGGAACACCCGCACGTCGGCGACATCCAAGGTGCTCAGGAGCAGGGTCTCATTGGCCTTGAGCTGGTCGGTGGCCTGCCGCTCCACGGTGAGGGTGCTGTCCCGCATGTGGGCCAGCCGCCAAGCCCCCACGGCCGCCACGAGGGTGGCCGCCAGCCCCGCGAGGCCCAGGGCATGGGAGCCATCGAACAGGAGGGCGTTGGTGATGAGGAGGATGCCGGTGAAGCCCACCAGGCCCAGGCCCTTCCGGACATGGATCTGGCGCGCCTTGGCTGGGTCGGACATGGACCCCCCCTCTGGGAGGACCCATCGGAACCCGCTCGGAACGGGTTGAAATCAGGCCTGATCGAGCCCGAGGAGGACCCGGGCCTCCCGCTCCAGGTGATCCAGGAGGTCGGGGGTGGTCCGGCTCTGGAGGTACACCTTGAGCTTGGGCTCGGTGCCGCTGGGCCGGAAGGCGGCGAAGGCGCCGCTCGCGAGCCGGAACTTGAGCACGTTGGAGCGGTCGATGGGCCGGGCCGGGTCCCGCTGGTCCGGACGGTCGAGGATGGGCTCCACCTCGCCCGCGGGGCCGTGCCACTCGCAGGCCTGGAAGTCCTCCCAGGAGGTCACGGCTTCCCCGCCCAGGTGGGTGAGCCCGGCCGAGCGGATCCGGCCCATGGCCTCGGCGAAGCGCTGGGCTCCGCCCGGCCGGGGATCCTCGAGGTTCACCAGCCGGTTGTGGAAGGTGCCCACCTTCCGCTGCAGGGCCTCCACCGCCTCGTAGGGCCCGAGGCCCAGGGCCTTGAAGTGGCCGACCATCTCACCCACGAGCAGCGCGGCGGTGACCCCATCCTTGTCGCGGATCGTGGAGGAGAGGAGCATCCCGTAGCTTTCCTCGGCGCTGAAGGCGTAGTCCAGTCCCTGGGCCTCGAGGCGGTCCATGCATGCCGCGATGTTCTTGAAGCCCGTGAGGGTCCACATCACCGGCAGGCGGTGGAAGCGGGCCACTTCGGCCAGGAGGTCGGAAGTGACCACCGTGGAGATGACCACGCCCGTGAGCCCCCGCTGCGAGCAGAGGTAGTCCAGGGTGAGGGCCGCGAGGTCGTTCCCGCTCATGAGCTCCCAGGTGCCGTTCCGCTTGGCCACCAGGCCGATGCGATCCGCGTCGGGATCGTTGGAGAGGATCACCTCCATGCCCAGGTCCTCCGCCTCCTTCAAGGGCGCCCGGTAGGCGGCGAGCTCCTCGGGATTGGGGCGGGGGGCGGTGGGGAAGTTCCCATCCTGCACCGACTGGGACCCGCTGAGGGTCAGGGGCAGGTTGGCCAGGTGGAAGAGGCCGGGGACGAAGGCGCCGCCCGTGCCGTGGAAGGGGGTGTAGAGGATGCGGGCGGGGGTGAAGGGCTTCGGATCCTGGAGGAGCTCCAGGCCCATCTGCATGTAGGCGTTCTCCACCTCCACGGGGATGGGCCGGATGGCGTCCGGATCCGCCTGGGGGGGCTCCGGGACCAGGGGCAGGTGGGACATCTCGGCCTCCACCTCCGCATCCCAGGGGGCGACGAGCTGTCCGCCCGTGCCGTTGTAGGCCTTGAAGCCGTTGTACTCCTTGGGATTGTGGGAGGCCGTGCAGATCACCCCGCAGCCCGCCTGCAGCACCCGCATGGCGTAGCAGAGGAAGGGCGTGGGGAGGGGCCGGGCCCCGATGTAGACGGTGTAGCCCGCGGCGGCGAGGACCCGGGCCGCCTCCATGCCGAAGGCCTCGGAGTTGATGCGGGTGTCGAAGCCCACCACGGCCACCTTCTGCCCTGGGGCGCGCTTCGAGGCCACGGCCGCGAGGGCCATGGTGGCGCGCCGGACGTTCGGGGCGTTCATGCGCTTCAGGCCGGCCGCCATGATGCCGCGGAGGCCTCCCGTGCCGAAGGCGAGGGGCTCGCTGAAGCGGTCGCCGAGCTCCACCTGGGCGGCGGCGTCTCCTCCCTCGACGCGGGCCAGCAGGGCCTCCAGGTCGGCCCTCAGCTCGGGTTCAAGGTGGGGGAAGGCCAGGTACTGGCGGGCGGCGTTGACGGACATGGGAACCTCGGATCCTCCATGGTAGCTGGGGTCCGCGGACTGGTATTCCTCCGCGATGGGCTGGGCCGCTTCCCAGGGTGCCCCAGGGATGGTTCAACGCGGAAACCGGGCGCGAGGACTCGGATCCTGCGGCGGGGGACCGGGGGCAATCCATGGGGTAGTGTGGAAAACCCCCTGGGGTCGGTCGCGCCCCGGGGCGGCGCTAGGCGCCGCCCAGCGAGATCTCCTCCAGCAGGAGGCTGAGGCCGAGGCTGGAGCCGTACCAGTGCGCATCGTTGCCCACGGCCACGATGCGCGTGAGGAAGTCGCGGAGGTTGCCGGCGAAGGTGAGCTTGTCCACGGGCTCGGCGAGGGCCCCCTCGCGGATCCGGATCCCGCTGGCCCCCACGCTGAGGTCCCCGCTCACGGGATCCACGGTGTGGAGGCCCATGATCTCGGTGATGAGCACGCCGTTCCCGGCCTTGCGGTAGAGGGCCTCGGCGCTGTCCCCACCGGGGCTGGGCATGAGGTTGAAGGTGGTCACGCCCGGGTTGGAGCCCAGGCCCCGGCCCGCGCTGGCGGTGGGGGCCTCGCCCATCTCCGCCGCTGTCTTGAGGGTGTGGAGGTACCCCTTGAGGACCCCGCCCTCGATGAGGACGTTCCTCCGGGTGGGCAGGCCCTCCGCATCCCAGGGCTCGCTGCCCAGGGCGGGGGCTCCATGCGGCAGCACCAGGCGGCCGTCATCCACGAGGGTGAGGAGGGGTGAGGCGATGACGGTGCCCAGCTTGCCGGCGAAGAGGCTCCGCTGCTTCAGGACATCCTCGGCGCTCAGCATCCCGGCCACGAGTCCGAGCAGGTCCACGGCCACCTCCGGGTGGAGCACCACCGGATAGCGGCCCGCGGGGAGGGGGCGGGGGTTCAGCTTCCGCTCCCCCTTGAGCGCCGCCTCGCGGCCCACGGCGGCCAGGTCGAAGCCCTCGGGGTGGCGGGCCATGTCCCAGTGCCAGGAGGCCTGGCGATCCTCGCCCTCGGCCACCGCCAGCTCGATGCTGGCGGAGCAGGAGGTCCCCAGGTCGAAAGCGCGCACGCCCTTCTGGGTGAGGAGGAGGCTCGCCCCGGCGCCGTCACTCCAGGCGGCCTCCCGGACGGCCGCCACCTTGGAGGAGGCTTCCCGGGCGGAGCGCTCCAGGGCGAAGGCCCGCTCGATGCGGTCGGTGGGGGTGAGGGCCTCGGCCCGGGGGTCGAAGCGGCTGGGGAGGTCGTCGGAGCCCGAGGGGTCCGCCTGGCGGAGCCAGGGATCCACGTCCCCCAGGGCGCTGAGCTCCCAGGCGGAGGCGAAGAGCCCCTTGAAGTCCGCCGCCGCCAGATCGGTGCTGGTGGCGATCCCGGTCCGCCCCCCCCGGATCACCCGCACGCCGACCCCGCCGCGCTTGCTGGCCGTGAGGTCCTCCAGCTGACCGTTGCGGACCTTGGCCTTGCGGCTGCGGGACACGGAGACGAAGGCCTCGGCCCCATCGGCGCCAAGGCTGAGCGCGTGACGGAGGCCCTCCTGGAGCCGGGTCTCCAGGGCTTCGGGAACGAGGGAACGGAAGGCATCGGTCATGGGGCTTCTCGGAGCTGGGCTTGGGATCAGGCGCGGGGCACGGGGGCCGCTACACGACGCTCGGCAGGGGTTCGGCCGTGCCGCCCACCACCAGGGCCGGGCAGAGGATGGTGGGGAGGGCGTCGCTCACGGGCACGCCCTGGCCATCCTTGCCGCAGGTTCCGATGTCGAAGTGCGAGAGGTCGTTCCCGATGCGGGTGAGGCTCCGGAGCACCTCCGGGCCGCAGCCGCTCAAGGTGGCGTTCTTCACCGGGTAGCGGGGCTCCCCCTTCTCGACCCAGTAGCCCTCGGTCACCTGGAAGACGAAGTTGCCGGTCACGGTGTCCACCTGGCCGCCCCCCATGTGCTTCACGAGGAGGCCCCGGTCCAGGTCCCTCAGGATGGCCTCGGGGGACTCGCTCCCGGCGGCGAGGACGGTGTTCCGCATGCGGGGGATGGGCAGGTGCCGGTAGCTCTCGCGGCGGCCGTTGCCCG
>CAZVKM010000121.1:0-10497 GCA_964627685.1 uncultured Solibacteraceae bacterium
TGGCCGACGAGGACATCGCCCTTGTCGGTGAAGGCCACCACCGAGGGCGTGGTGCGGCTGCCCTCCCGGTTGGGGATCACCCGGGCATCGCCCCCCTCCATCACGCAGACGCAGGAGTTCGTGGTCCCGAGGTCGATCCCGATCAGCTTGCCAGCCATAGGCCTTGTCTCCGGAGGGTCGGCTTCAGGTTACCGAAGTTGAAAGGCATCCGTCATCCAACTGGGCGACGGCAGGGAGAGGGGGGGGTGGGCCAGGGCCATGGGTCAGCCCTGGGCCGAGCGGTTCACGACGACCCGTGCGGGTCTGAGGAGCTGCTCACGGAGCTTGAAGCCCTTCTCGTAGACCGCCGCCACGGAGCCCTCGGGCAGGTCCGGGTTGGCCATGGTGGTGAGGGCCTCGGAGGTCAGGGCATCGAAGGGGTCCCCGAGGTGGATGGCCAGGGGCTCCACGCCCCCACGCCGGAGGGCGTCCAGGAACTGCTTCCGGATGAGCTCCACGCCACCCCGGAAGGCCTCCAGGTCGGGGTAGCTGGCCTCGAGGCTCCGCTCGAAGCTGTCCAGGACCGGCAGGATCTCCAGCAGGAGCTTGCGCTCCGCCTGCTCCACCGCCAGTTGGATGTCCCGCTGGGTGCGGTTCCTGAAGTTGTTGAAGTCCGCCGCCAGCCGCTTGTGCTGGTCCATGAGCTGGGCCTCCCGCGCGATGAGGTCCTCCAGCTGCTTCTCGGTCTGCCCGAGCACGTCCCGGAAGTCCTCCTCGGGCTCCCGCCGGTGGGCGAGGGTGTCGCCGTCCTCATCGGCCTCCAGACTGATGGAGACATCCTCGGCTCCGCTGAGGCTGGACATGTCGCCATCCTCCAGGAGGTCGGCCACATCCCCCAGGCCCCCCTCGAGGCCTGAGGCATCCAGGTTCACGGTGGGTCCAGGCACGGAGAGGCGGGGATCCTCAGGCGCCGGTTGCGACGGGTGATGGGCATCGGGATGCATGGTGTTCACTTTAAGCCATTTCGGCCCGCAGGGAACGGGATCCGAGGAATGGCGGGCTCACCCCTGCCGGCGGGTGATCTCGTCCCCCCACCAGCGCAGGCCCCCCAGCACCCGGCCGTAATCCGCCCGGAGCGGCCCCACCCAGGCGAAGGTCACGAACCCCGCCGGTCCCAGGTTCACGCTGCGAACCGCCGTGGAGAGGCCCAGCTCCGGGAGGATGGGGTTCTCACTGCCCAGCAGCAGGTGGACGTCCGTGGCCCCCTGCTCCGCGAAGGCGTTCAGGAGCCGGGCCAGGCGGCCATGTTCCTCGAAGGCGGCCACCAGGGCGCGGAACCGGGCCCCGTCTTCGAACTCCGGGAGGCGCCCCAGCTGGTTCAGGCCCGCCACCACCACGTGGGGATCGGCGCCGGCCCCGGCCTCCATGCGCTGCGCGAGCTCCGCCAGCCGGCCCCGCCAACGCTCGGCCTCGTCGGTGGCGGTGCGGAGGGCCGAGAGGAGCTGGGCCTGGAACTCCGGCAGCGTGAGCCCCGCGTAGTGCTCGGTGGCGAAGTTGCCCAGCTCCGTGAGCTCCACGTCCGTGAAGTCCCAGGGGTTCTCAAGGACCCGGTGCTCCACCTCCCCGAGGGAGCCCACCCAGATCGCCACCACCCGACGGGGTGGCAGGGGCACGAACTCCAGGCGCACCATCCGGCTTCGCGCGAGGCGGGGAGGGAGGGCGAGGAGCACCCCCTCCATGACCTCCGAGAGGGTCCGGACCGCATGGCGGACCCAGGCCTCGGGGTCCAGGTCCACCCCCTCCAGGGCCGGGGAGAGCCGACCGGCCAGCTCCGGTGGGAGCTGCGCCCCCCGGACCCACCGTTCCACGTAGTAGCGCCAGGCCCGCTCCGTGGGAATGCGCCCGGCGGAGGTGTGCGGCTGGCTCACGAGGCGCTCCTCCTCCAGGTCCGACAGCACGTTCCGGATGGTGGCGCTGGAGAGGGCCTCCGGGTTGCGCTTGGCGAGCAGCCTGGACCCGATGGGTTCACCGGCCTGGAGGTAGGCCTCGATGAGGGTTTTGAGCACCGTCGCGCCGCGAGGGCTCAGGGGAGGGAGATTCATAGAAGGGGGGTCACCACGGTGGCCATACTATACGTCACCACCGCCGCCCACCTGGAGGATTCCCATGTCCAAGACCCACCTGCCCCTCGCCCTCGCCGCCCTTGTGGGCCTGGGCTTCACCGTGGCCTGCGAGCGCAAGTCCGAGGCCCAGATCCAGGCCGAAGCCGCCGCCAAGGCCGCCGATGACAAGGTGGCCGCCCTCGAGCGCCAGCTGGCCGAGGCCAAGGGCCTGAAGTCGGCCGAGGGGGATGACAAGGAAGCCCACGAGCACCTCACCAAGGGCCAGGTGAAGGCCCTCGAGCGGCAGGTGGCCGACGCCAAGAAGCGGGCCGAGGCCCAGAAGAAGGCGGCCGCGGACCTCGGGAAGGCCCCTGCGACGCCCGCCACCATGGTCGTGGATGTCCCCGTGGGCACCCCGCTCTCCGTGAAGCTGGCCGCGGACCTCGCCACCGACAAGGCGCAGGCCGGGGACGCCTTCGACGCCACCCTCGCCGAGCCCGTGGTGGTGGACGGCAAGACCATCTGGCCCGCCGGTGCGACCGTGCGCGGCGTCGTCACCCAGAGCGTCGCCGCCGGCCGCCTGGCCAGCGGCAAGGGCGTGCTGGCCATCAAGCTCACGGAAGTGGCCGGGGAGGGCATCGACACCGAGTCCTTCGCCGTCCACGGCGCCGCCACGGGCGAGCGCAACGCCAAGTACATCGGCGGGGGCGCCGCCCTGGGTGCCCTGGTGGGCATCCTGAGCGACAAGAAGAACAAGAACGACCACGCCCTGGGTGGGGCCGCCATCGGCGCCGCGGTGGGCACCGCCGCCGCCGCCGCCACCGCCAACACCGTGATCAAGATCGAGGCCGCCAAGCCCGTGGAGTTCAAGCTTTCCGCCGCCGAGAAGGTCACGATCCGCAAGTAGGTCCATTCCCTCCCTCGCCAAGGCGCCTTCGGGCGCCTTGGCCGTTCCTAGGCTGCAATGAGCCTCGTCCAGCAAACCTCCTCTTTATATAGAATTTTTTAACAATAATTAACAACATGTCTCATTGACACCCTTCCATTGATCCATAGTTTTAGCCACTAGGCCACTTTAAGGAGCCAAGATGCATCAAATAAAGAGAGTCGTATTCGCCCTTGGACTAATTCTCTCGGGTCTTGGTACATCCAGCCTCTCCGCATGCAGCAGCGCGGAAGTCCTGGATGACGGGACCTACGTGATCACGGACTGCTGGTGCAAGGGCTGCACCACCTGGTCGACCAAGGATGCGCATCTCGCACAGAAGTGGATCGGCGCCGCTTACCTCGACGGAGAGATGTGCTGATGGTGCGGAAGCTGCGATCGGTTCCGATTCCGGCACTGGCCCCCCTCCTGGGGGGCCTCCTCGCGGCCCAGGCCCCCACCCCCCTCAAATCGCAGGATCACGGCCATTGGCTCGCACCGGGGAAATTCCTGTTCATCCCCAATGGTCCTCACCCTTCGGGTCCAGCCCTCCTCGAAGAAGCCGCTCAAGGGGGACCTCCACGCCGTCTGCCGTGGCCCCCGCCCACGCGCACCAAGGGGAGGGTGCTCGATCTTGGGATCCAAGCCGTGGGCGGGGAAATTTTCTACATGAGGCAGATCATCCAGGACCTACCGAAGGGCCCAGACGATTCCCCCCAGAAGCCCAAGCGTACCGCCCGCTATGAGTGGCATCGGTTCGATCTGGCGTCCTGGCGGTGGGAATCCGAGCCCAACGGCACCCTCGATTGGCCCAAACCCTGTGCCTGGCATCTGATCAGCCCGGACCGGGTCCTGGGGATCGCAGTGCACGCGGAGAGCTTCCGGATTGATCAGCGGTCTTACCCCTTCGTGGTATTCAAGCGCCAATCTTCGGGCGAGTTCAAGCTGGAGGCCCCACAGGAGGCAGGTCTGGATCAGGCCGCCTTCCGGGCGGATGGGTCCTGGACGTATCCGTGGATGGGCCAACTCTGGCTCAAGGCCCTCACCGCCCAGGCAGATGAGACCTTCCTGCTCGGGACCGGCTTCGGTCTCCTGTGGTGCTTTGACTCGAAGGGAAGCCTCCGGAGGATGGCCCGGATCTACAAGTCCCTGGATGAGGCCCGCCTGCTCAAGGGCCCGCTCTGGGATGGGGCGGTCCTGGGGATGCAGCCCAAGGCCAATGGGGAGTTCCTCCTGAGCGCGCTCGATGAGGAGGCCCTCGTTCGCGGGGACCTGCTCTGGAGGCAGTCCCATGCCCCTGCAGACGGGAAGGACTTCCTTGCGCATCAAGATCGGACCTTGACCCATCTCCTCGGCGCAGTCCCGAGGGTGGACTGGTATGCCTTCAGCCCTTGGGATGGCACCGTGCGGGAAGAACTCCCCCCCGCCCGCATACCTCCCTCGATCAAATCCGCCGAGGCGTATGGAAATTTCAACTGGACGTTCAAGGCCGATGGGAACCTCAGGCTTTACTCCGAAGCGGAACGCCTCAAGGTCGATCCACAGGTTCCGTCCACCGCGCCACCCATCCCGATCAAGGCAGGCCCCCGCCCCGGGGCCCACAAGGGCCCAGGAGGAGCCTTCTGAAAACCTGCGTCGGTCTCAGGCCTCCAGTTCCTTCAGCCGCTCGGCCTCGAAGGCGCTGCGCAGGGGCTCGAGGATGGGCTCGATCTGGCCGGTCATGAAGGCGTCGAGCTGGTGGATGGTGAGGCCGATGCGGTGGTCCGTCACGCGGCTCTGGGGGAAGTTGTAGGTCCGGATCTTCTCGCTGCGATCGCCGCTGCCCACCTGGGACTTGCGGAGGGCGGCATTGGCGGCGTCGGCTTCGTCCTGGGCCTTCTGGAGGAGCCGCGAGCGCAGCACGGTCATGGCCTTGGCCATGTTCTTGATCTGGCTGCGCTCGTCCTGGCAGCTCACCACGGTGTTGGTGGGCAGGTGCGTGAGGCGCACGGCGGAGTAGGTGGTGTTCACGCTCTGGCCGCCCTTGCCACCGGAGCAGAAGGTGTCCACCCGCAGGTCCTTCTGGTGGATCTCAATGTCGATCTCCTCGGCCTCGGGCATCACGGCCACGGTGGCGGCGGAGGTGTGGATCCGACCCTGGGTTTCGGTCTTGGGGACCCGCTGCACGCGGTGCACGCCACTCTCGAAGCGAAAGAGGCTGTAGGCCCCATCGCCCTGGATCTCGGCCGTGGCCTCCTTCAGGCCTCCGGCATCGGCCTCGCTCTCGTCCAGCACCGCCACCTTGAAGCCCCGGCGCTCGGCGAACCGGATGTACATCCGGAAGAGCTCCCCCGCGAAGAGGGCCGCCTCTTCGCCGCCCGTGCCGGCGCGCACCTCGAGGATGACGTTCCGATCATCCTTGGGGTCCTTGGGCACGAGGAGTCGGCGCAGGGCCACCTCCCCTTCGGCGAGGGCCGCCTTCAGCTCGGGGATCTCCAGCTCCGCCAGCTCCCGCATCTCGGCGTCCATGCTCTTGTCGGCGAGCACCTCCTCGGCCTCCGCCAGCTGGCGCAGGCGTGTACGCTGGGCCTGGAAGGCCAGGACCACGGGCTCCAGCTCGGAGCGCAGCTTGGTGAGCTCCCGCAGCTTCTTGGGATCCGAGACCACGGAAGGATCCTGCAGCTGCGCCTCCACTTCCTGGAAGCGGGCTTCGACGGCTTCGAGCTGATCGAGCATGGGTCCTCCCTCGGGGTCGATACAAAAACGACGGGCCGGCAAGCCGGCCCGTCGTTCCATGGGGTGCGTCTAGGCTTCGGTGGTCTCGGCGGCGGGAGCGGCCTCGGCGGCAGGGGCGGCCTTGGCGGCCTCCAGCTCGGCCTTCTTGGCGAACTTGCGCTGGAACTTCTCCACGCGACCGGCGGTGTCCATCAGCTTCTGCTTGCCCGTCCAGTGGGGGTGGCAGGCGGAGCAGATTTCCACGCGGAGCTCGTTCTTGGTGGAGCGGGTCTGGAACTCATTGCCGCACTGGCAGTGAGCGGTGACCTCGTGAAGGTGGGGGTGCAGTTCGGGCTTCATGGCCTCTCCTTTTGTGACCGACCGGAGGCCCATGGGAGTGGTGCGGGCCCGCGGCTTGTCCATGCAAGAGGGAAAGCGTATCGCGAAATCCCTTATGGCTCAAGGACCTTTTCCTGCAGGACCCAGCTGCCCCGGAGGTGACGCCGCCAGGCCATGGCCAGGGCCGTGCCCGCCTGCAGGCAGGCATGGAAGATCACCAACCCGAACACATCCTGCCACCCCTCGAAGGCCCCGGGGTGGAGGAACCGGTCCTGGGCGGCGATGAGGGCCGTGAAGGCCAGGTTGTCCACCAGCCACCCCCAGGGCCCCACCCCATCGGCGTATCGCTCGCTCAGCCACCCGAGGTAGGCCCCATAGGGGACGATCTCCGGGTGGAAGCGGGTCCCGAAGAGCAGGGACCAGGGCAGGGCTCCGAGGGCCCCCACCACCACCCCGCAGGCCCGCCGGACCGTCTGGTCGCGCCCCATCCAGAGGTGCCGCAGGGAGAGGAGGATGAACCCCACCGCCCCCCCCTGGGTGAGGCCGAAGATGAGGGCCACCCGCCAGGGGATCACATCCTTGAAGGTGAAGTAGATGCCGGCTCCGAAAGTCATGGCCAGGGCCCCGCCCGTTGCGATGACCAGGCGGAGGCGGAGGGTCTCGGCCTCCATGCCCGCCAGGGCCTGCCCCAGGGAGCGGGGGTCCTCCCGTCGCGCAAGGAGCGCCCGGATGGGCTCGGGATCCCCGGAGAGCGTATCGAGCTCCGAGAGCAGCTCGGCCTCCACCTCCCGGATCAGGCGCTGGCGGCGGAGAGGCTCCACGCGGGCCAGTTCGCGCTCCACGTCGCGGAGGTATGCATTCAGGGACTCGTCCATGTCTGTGGGGGGTTTCGGAGAGTCTAGCGGGCCGGATAAGGAACGAGGGCCTCCAAAGAGGCCCTCGTTCCATGATGGGAATGATCTGCTCAGCGGTCGCCCACGATGCCTTCCACCATGTTCACGAAGAGGTTCCAGTCCTGCTTCTTCCGGGCGAGCAGCTCCTGGCCGGCCGGGAGGATCTCGTAGACCCGCTTCTCGCGACCGCCATCCAGCGCGATCCACGAGGAGCGCACGTACTCGGCAGCCTCGAGCTTGTGGAGGGCCGGATAGAGGGCGCCTTCCTTCAGGGCATAGGTTCCACCCGTGGCCTCACGCACCTTCTCGATCATCTGGAACCCATACATGGGCCGCTCCATGAGCATGGAGAGGACGAGGATGGGGGTGCTTCCCTTCAGCAGTTCGCGATCCATGGTTCCTCCGGAAGTTCGCTTATCGAACATATGTATATCGCCATACGCGGCTTCTGAGTGTCAGGTTTGGAAGAATTCACAACAATTCACGTGTGATGACGTGCGCTTCCGCATGGTTTTGAAGTAAATAATTGATTTCTTTCGTTTTGAAGACGTCTGGCGAAACGAAGGATCGTCGGTGGCAGGGGCCTACCCACCCTTCATGGCCTCCGTCAGCGGGATCCGGCTGGCCCGATAGGCGGGGAGGAACCCGCCCAGCAGGCCCATGATCAGGCTGAAGGCCACGCCCTGGGCCATGAGGCCCGGGGTGATGGTGAAGGCGAAGCTCACGTCGCTGAAGGTCTCGAAGCTCGTGGTGCCCGTCTGGATGCCGTTGGCGAAGAGGGCCAGGCCCGAGCCCAGGAGGCCGCCCACCACGCAGAGGCAGATGCTCTCCCACTGGAAGCTGGCGAGGATTTCCCGCTGCTTGAAGCCCAGGGCCCGCAGCGTGCCGATCTCCTTCGTGCGGCCCGCCACGGCGGCGTACATGGTGTTCATGGCCGCGAAGATCGCCGCGCCCGTGAGGATCAGCGTGATGAGGTTGCCCAGGATCTTGATGGGGTCTCCGGCCTTGGTGAGTTCCTTGAAGTAGGCCTTCTCGCCCACGACCTCGAGCTTCAGTCGCTTGTCCTCGTCCACCGCCTTGGTGAAGCCCTCCACCCGCTCCTCGCTCTCGAGGCGGGCCAGCAGGCTGGAGTAGCTCTCCCGCTTGAAGGCCTGCATCACGTCGTTCACCTCCGACCAGACCTCGCTCTCGTAGCTCGCACCGCCCGCATCGAAGGTACCCACGATCTCCCAGTCCCGGCCGCCCATCCTCATGCTGCGCCCCAGCTCCATCCCGGGGAAGCGGCTCTGCATCTTCCTCGGCACCACCACCTCGCTGAGGCCGGGGCGGTACCAGCGTCCCTGCACCAGCTTCACCTGGGGGCGCATCTTCCGCCCCACGGCCTCCAGTCCGCGGATGGTCACGTTGGTATCGGTCCCATCGGCCATGGGGAAGAGCTTCACCACCACCACCTCCGCGCTAGCCTGGGGCCCCTCCTCGTCGCGCTGGATGAGGGGGTGCACCTTGAGGATGCGCATGCGGTCCCGCTCGATGGAGCTGTTCAGCTCGAAGCGGGCGTTGGGCCGCAGCACCAGGGCCTGGTCGGGCCGGCCGCTGCTCACGAAGGCCACGGAGAGGCCCTGGGCCAAGCTCAGCACCACCACGAAGATGCCCACCACGAGCGCGATGGCGGCGGCGGTGCTCGCCGTGGCCACCTTGCGCTGCCAGAGGGAGCGCAGGTTGTAGCTGAGGGGGATGGGGTAGGCCACCAGGGCCCACACCAGCCAGAGCAGGTAGCCCACCAGGGGCAGGAGGATAAGGAGGCCGAGGATCATCCGATGGCCTTCAAGCCGTCGGTGATGGGCCGGCGGGTGGCGGCGTAGGCCGGAATGAGGGTGGAGAGGGCGCCCACGGCGAGGGCCCCGCCCAGGCACATCCCGATGGTGCGGGGGAGGATGGCGAAGTCCGTGAAGAAGGGGTTGGCGGAACCGAGCACGCCCCGGATCACGCCCGCGGTGGCGTTGGCGAGCCAGAGCCCGATGAGGCTCCCGGCGGCGACCAGCAACACCCCTTCGGCGAGGAGCAGCACCAGCACCCGGCTCGCGGGAAAGCCCATGGCCCGGAACACGGCGACCTCCGTGGTGCGCTCCCGGATGGCGGTGCTCATCGTGTTCCCCGTGACGATGAGGATGGCCACCACCACCGCGGCCGTGATGCCCTGGATGATGGCGCCGATGTTCCCCAGCATCTTCACGAAGCTCAGGTTGAAGGCGTTCTCCGTCTCGCTCAGGGTCTCGTAGGCGCTGTTGGCGTAGTGGCGGTCCACCCGCTCGATGACCTTGGGGATGTCCTCGGGGCGGTGGGTGCGCACCCAGAAGCTGCCTGTGAGGCCCTTCATGCGGGGCACACCTTCCTCCAGCACCTTGTAGTGGAAGTGGAGCACGTTCTCGTCGGAGGGCTTGGGGCTCTTGAAGATGAGGCGGATGGTGAGGCGGGGGTTGATGGGGAAGATGGTGCCCGTGAGGGGGACGGTGTCGCCCACCTTCCACCCGTTCTTCTTGGCCAGGGACTCGCCCACGATGCACCCCGTGCCGTCGCGCATGTACTCCTTGAGCTGGGCCTCGGTGACCCCGCTGAGGCCGAACTCCTCCCGGAAGACGTTGAAGAGGGTCGTCTCGTCGCTGGCGAAGTTGGCGAAGAAGTTCCGGGGATCCTGGTAGTAGCCGCCGAACCACTGGAGCACGCACACCGTCTCCACCTCCGGCTGCTGCTTGAGGTAGGCCTCGTAGCTCTTGGGCAGCATCTGCGTGAGGCCGCTCTTGTGCCGGACCACGAGCCGGTTCGAGGAGTTGGGGTTGTTGGTCATCGAATCCAGCGTGGTGAGCAGGCTCTGGAGGATGGCCACGGTGAACACGGACAGCACGAGGCTGCCCACGATGAGGAGGGTGCGCCGCTTGGAGCGCATGAGGCTCTTCCAGATGAGCCCGAGCCACCTCACCGGTTCACCTCCACGGTCTTGTCCAGCACGCCCTTCTCCAGATGGATCTGGTGCCGGGCGTGGTGCGCCGCTTTGGGGTCATGCGTGACCATCACGATGGTCTTGCCCAGCTCGCTGTTGAGGCGCTCCATGAGGGCGAGCACCTCCTCGGCGTTCTTGCCGTCCAGGGCGCCCGTGGGCTCGTCGGCCACCAGCAGGTCGGGGTCCGTGACCACGGCCCGGGCGATGGCCACGCGCTGCTCCTGGCCACCGCTGAGCTGGCGGGGGTAGTTCCACATGCGGTCCGTGAGGTTCACCAGGGAGAGGGCGTGCTCCACCCGCTCCCGCCGCTCCCGCCGGGAGAGCGAGGTGAGCAGCAGGGGCAGCTCCACGTTCTCGAAGGCGTTGAGCACGGGAACCAGGTTGTAGTTCTGGAAGATGAAGCCCACGTGGGCGTTGCGCCAGGCGGCCAGCTCGTCGTCGTCCAGATCGTTGAGCTCGTAGCCGCAGACCTGGAGGGTGCCCCCCGTGGGCCGGTCGATGCCCGCCAGGAGGTTCAGCAGCGTGGTCTTGCCGGACCCCGACGGGCCCATGATGGCGACGTAGCCG
>CAZVKM010000122.1:0-10380 GCA_964627685.1 uncultured Solibacteraceae bacterium
GCAAGGACGTGATCCGCAACGTCATCAACCGCGCGAAGACCGATCCAAAGCGCATCGTCTTCCCCGAGGGGGACAACCCCCAGATCCTCCGGGCCTGCCAGGCCATGGT
The DNA here is from genome assembly GCA_964627685.1 of uncultured Solibacteraceae bacterium. Lineage (GTDB taxonomy): Bacteria > Acidobacteriota > Holophagae > Holophagales > Holophagaceae > JAFDVN01. The sequence continues at coordinate 110 of CAZVKM010000122.1, forward strand.
GGATGAGGGCATCTGCAAGCCCATCCTCCTCGGCCGCGTGGACCGCATCCGCCAGCTCATCCAGGATCTGCACCTGGACCTCCACACCGCCCAGATCCTCGATCCCGAGGAGGCCGAATGCCGCGAGGAGATGATCAAGGCCTACCACGACCTGCGCCGGCGCAAGGGCGTGACCCGCTATGAGGCGGAGCGGCAGACCCGCCGCCGCATCGTGTTCGGCGCCATGATGTGCCGCCTCGGGAAGGCGGACGGCCTCGTGGCGGGCCTCACGAGCTACTACCCCGAGACCATCGGGCCCTGCCTCGAGGTGATCGGGACCCGCCCGGGCGTGAAGCGGGTGTGCGGCGTCTACACCCTGGTGCTCAAGAACCGGGTGCTCTTCTTCGCCGACACCACCATGAACGTGGACCCCACGGCCGAGGAGCTGGCGGAGATCGCCATCCTGGTGGCGGACATGGTGAAGGACCGCTTCGCCATCGAACCCCGGGTGGCCATGCTCAGCTACTCCAACTTCGGCAGCGCGCCCCACGCCAGTCCGCGGAAGATGCAGCGGGCCGCCCAGATCGTGAAGGAACGTCGCGCGGACCTGAAGTGCGACGGTGAGATGCAGGCGGATACGGCCCTGAGCGGGGACATCCTCGCGGACAGCTACGCCTTCGCCGATGTTCAGGGTGGGGCCAACGTGCTCATCTTCCCGAACCTCGACAGCGGCAACATCGCCTACAAGCTGATCCAGCGCCTGGCCGGCGCCGAGGTCATCGGTCCCATCACCTGCGGGATGGCCGCCCCGGTCCACGTGCTCCAGCGGCACAGCGACCTGAACGACATCGTGCACCTCACCGCCCTCACGGTGGTGGAGGCCCAGCAGCACAGGGCCTGATCCTCACACATGCTTCCCGGAAGGACCCTCCGCGAGGAGGGTCCTTCCCATTCAGGGGGTCCGGTGCGCGGAGCGGGCGGCGGCTTCCTGCAGGTCGGACTCGGCGGCCCGGGCATCGCCGTTCCGGAGGTGGACCATGGCCCGGGCCTTCCAGGGGGCGGGATCGGAGGGGTCCAGCAGGATGAGGTGGGTGCTCGTCCAGAGGATCTCGGTCCAGGCTTCCTGCTGGAGGAAGCGCGCATGGAGGTTGCGCACGAGGCGGGCGAGCAGGGCCCGATCCGGGATGGGGTCCAGGTGGCGGGGATGGAAGGCGGTCTGGCCCTGGGTGGCGAGCGTCACGAGGTGCTCGGCCCGCTCCGGCCCCACGGGGAGGCCGCCATGGAAGGGGTCGAAGCAGAGGTGGCCCAGGTCATGGCGCACGGCGCAGAGGAAGTGGCCCGGGAGGCCGATGCCGACGGCCTCGAAGCCCAGCTTCCGGGCCAGTTCGATCCAGAGGATGGAGAGCGTGATGGGGAGCCCACGACGGCGCTCGAGGACCTGGGGGATCAGCGCGTTCCGGGGATCATCGTAGGTCTTGCGGTCCCCCTGAAAGCCGAGCTCCTGGAAGAGGAACTGGTTCAGCTGATCCAGGGCGCCGTGGAAGTTCCAGGGCAGGGGCATCCGTCCCGCGAGCTCCAGGGCCCACGCCTCCAGCTGCGCCTGGATCGGCGCGGGATCATCGTCCTCCAGGAGCGGGGCCGTGGCCGCGAGGGCGCCCTCCAGGAGGGCCGAACAGGCCGGATCCCGCTGGAGGAACTCGTGGAGGCTCACCGGCGGCGGAGCCAGCCTCGGATGAGCAGGGCCACCACCACGAGCCCCAGCCCACCCCAGACGTAGGTGATCCACTGATCCTGGGCGGCCTTCTCCTGCCGTTGGGTCTCGGCCCGACGCGCCGCTTCCTCCACGGAGAGCTTCCGCTGGGCGGTGCGAGCCTCCTGGACGGCCTTCTGGGCGGACTCCTGGGAGGCCTTGAGCTCCCTGGCGGCGGGATCCTCCTCCTGCACCCGGAGTCGGTGGGCGACCTGGTGGAAACGGGGGCCCCGGCGGGCCTCCGAACGACCGGGCACGTAGACCCCCTCCTCATTGCCTTGGGCGCCCCCTTCCAGGACCTCGATGAGGTCCTGCACGTCGTTCCGCAGCGCCTGAAGGGTCTGGTGCTGGCGATGGAGCTGGGCGCCCTGGACCCAGAGGAGTCCCAGCTGGAGGACGGCGATGAAGCGCAGGAGGGTGAGGGTCGCACGCAGCTTCATGAAGCGGCCTCCGTGGCCAGGGATTCCGAGTCCCGTCCGAGGATGAAGAGGGTCCGATCGTCGCGGTTCTGGGTCTCGAAGCCCGCCACATCGCGGAAGACCGCCTCACAGGCCGCCCGGACGCTGCCGGTGCCGTGGAGCCGCTGGAGCTGGACGCGCAGGCGGTCCAGCCCGTAGAGCTCCCCCTGGCGATCCATGGCCTCGGTGAGCCCATCGCTGTAGAGCACGATCCAGGAACCTGGGGTCAGGTGACCCTCCTCCACCTTCCAGTTGCCCGGACCGATGGGGCGGAGACCCAGGCCCCGGCCATGGGGGCAGAGCTCCCGGAAGGCCTCCTTGGGTTCCACCAGCAGCGCGCCGGGGTGGCCGGCCCGGGCGAGCCGGTAGCACCCGGACTCCTCCCACTCCAGCAGGGCCAGGGTGAGGAAGCCCCGCTGGCCGAGCAGGCTCCGGAGGGTGTGATCCAGGGCCTCGAGGATCCCCTCGAGGGGCTCGTCCTCCCGACTGGCGGCCAGCTCCAGGAGCGCCGTGGCCTGGGCCATGTAGAGGGCGGCCGCGAGCCCCTTGCCGCTGATGTCCCCCACGGCCGCGATCCACCGGCCGCTGGGGCGCCGCTTCACGAACACCAGGTCCCCGCCCGTCTCCAGCGCGGGCTCGAGTCGCAGCGCCACCTGGTAACCCTCGATGTTCGGGGTCTTCGGCAGCAGGTTCTCCTGGATGCGCCGTGCGGTGTCCAGTTCCTGGGCCAGGCGCTGCTGCGCCACGACCTTGTGATGGAGGAGGATGGTCTCGAGCATGCCGCCCACGTGGAAGGCCACTTCCCGCAGGAGCTCCCGATCCTCTCGGGTGAAGCCCAGCTCGGCGTACTTCCCGCCGAGGAGCAGCGCGGCGTAGGGCTGGTCGTTGGCGAGGATGAGCACGAGCACCTGGAGCTCCAGGCCGTCCACCAGCGCCCGGATGTCGGCCCCCTGCTCCCGGATCCAATCGGCCTCCTCACTGCCGAGGCCGAGCACCAGCTCCCGGGTCTCCCGGGCATGGCGGAGGAGGGAGGGGGGCAGCCGGAGCGTGGCCCCGGGCAGGTGCAGGGGAAGCCCCTCTTCATCCTGGGTGTCCACGGGGGGCAGGATGAGCGCGGGGCCCTCCATGCGGGCGAGCAGGAGGGTGTCGGGGCGGTAGGCCTCCTGGATGGCCTCTTGCACGTGCCGGAGGAGACCCTCCTCATTGAGGCGCTGGCGCGTCTCGCGGAGGCTGCCCAGCAGCGTGTCCCGGGTGAGGCTCTGGTCCCGCTTGAAGCGCCTCCGGATGGATCGCAGGATCAGCCGCAGGCCCCAGCCCAGCGGGACGGCGAGCACGCCCACCAGGGCGCCGGCCCAGGCGGGGGGCACCAGTGCGAGGCCCTGGCCGAAGAGCAGCGCCAACCCGGAGAAGTAGAGCAGCAGGGCGGTCCCCAGGACCGCGAAGTACCCCAGCCAGCGCACCAGGGCCTTCCTCACGTCGAAGAGCCCATGGCGGATGATGGCCCAGCCGAAGGAGAGGGGGAGCACCACCATCGGGGCCAGGAAGACCCACTGGCGGCGGCCGAAGATGAGGCTGCCGGGGAAGACGTAGCGGCCCAGCAGGCCCAGCACGGAGAGGTCCAGGAGCAGGGCGTAGGTGAAGGCCAGCGGCAGCGTCATCACCTGGCGGCGGGCCGGGGGGCTCACCTTCCAGCCACGGGTGAAGCACCCCACGGCGGCCCCGAGGGCGCTGATGTTCAGGGTCACCACCAGCACCGGGGGAACCTGGAGGGATCCGGCGCGGAGGCCCGCGAGGGGCTCCACCAGGGGGGCCACGGCCTGGAGCAGGGCCAGGAGGAAGAAGAAGCCGTAGAGGCCCGCGAGGAAGGGGCGGTGCTTCCTGAGCTCGAAGGGATGGGGGAAGCGGAGGAAGAAGTGGATGACGAGGGGGGGCAGCAGGGCCTGCGCCGTGAACCCCACCAGGTTCGCCAGCACCTGCAGGTAGGGGGGGAAGGCGCCCGTGGTCCCACGGAAGGTGGCGGCCATGAACAGGCCGAGGCAGCCCATGTAGAAGAAGTGCCTCGCGCTCTTGCGCTCAGGGGTGCTGATCACCACCAGGAGGCTCACGAGCCAGAACACCAGAGCGTTCACCACCATGCTCAGGTGGAAGCTGTTGAGGGGCTTCACCAGACGGAGGGGGACGGTCAGCTCCTCGCCGTTTCGCCGGATGGTGTAGCTGAGGACGGTGCCTTCCTCCTTGGAGTCGATCAGGGCCTGGGCCGCCGTGAGGCCCGCTCCGGTGGGCGCGACCCGGCGCCCCTGGATCTTGAGGAGCTCATCCCCTTCCAGGAGCCCTGCCTCCTCGGCCACCCCCTCCGGGAGGATCTCGAAGATCATCACCTTCCCGTTGGTGAGCCGCCAGGTGCACTGGTCATCCGTCCGGGAGTAGAACCACTGCCCCAGCACGAAGGAACCGAGGGCCATCACGAGCCCCAGGAGGCTCATCCAGAACAGGCGACCGCGGATGCGCTTGAGGTAGGGATTCATGGGACAGTTGGAGCGGGAAATGGTGCGGGGGGAGGCATGGAGAGGCCCTGGTGGATCCTGGTGGGCGGTCGGCGCCGATTGGGCGCGGCCCTGGCGGGAGATCTGGCCCAGGACCATCGCCTGGTGCTGACCAGCTCACGATCCTGGGAGGGATCGGAGGGGCTGGCGGAGCTGGCAAAGAAGACGGAAGTGGTGGGCCTCCACTGGAATGCCCATGACCCCGAAGTCGGTTCCCGCATCATGGCAGATCTGGCCACCCTCGCGGGGCGTGGGATGAAGCTGACGGGGGCCGTGCTCCTCGCCGGGGACTTCCCCGAAATGCCCCTGGGGACCTGGACCCCCGAAGCGCTGGAAGCCACCTGGCGGCTGCACCTGACCTTCCCGGCCCTGGTGGCCCAGGGGCTGGCCCCCCACCTCCAGGAGGGCTCGGCTTTGCAGTTTGTCCTGGATTCGGCCGTCCACCGCCCCCTCCTGAAGCGGCTCCCCTACAGCGCCGCCAAGGCGGGGCAGGCGGCCTGGGTCCCCGGCCTGGCCCGGCTCCTGGCCCCGAGCCTCCGCGTGGTGGGGCACGCCCTGGGGACACTGATGCCGGATGCGGGGAGCGATCCCGAGGGGCTGGCCTCCCGAACCCTGCTTCAACGGAACGGCTCCGCGGCGGACCTGGCCCGCGCCGTGCGCTACGCGGCGGCCAGCCCCCACCTCACGGGCGAGATCCTCACCCTGGATGGGGGCTGGCGCTTGGCCTGACCTACTTCAGCTCCAGGACCTCGATCCGGGAGGGCTTCGAAGCGCTGCGGTAGATGCGCTGGGTGGCCTTCCTGAACTGTTCGGGCTTGGCGTTGGGGATGTCCGTGAAGACCTGGGGATTGCGGTCCACCAGGGGGAACCAGCTGCACTGCACCTGGACCATGAGGCGGTGTCCCTTCTTGAAGGTGTGGAGCACGTCCGGCAGCGTGAAGGCCACCTCCTCCACCTTCCCGGGCGTGAACGCCACGGGGGCGGACCAGCGGTTGCCCCGGAACTTTCCGCGGATGGTCTCGCCCCGCACGAGCATCTGGTAGCCCCCGGCGCGCCAGCCCGCGGGGCTGTTCTCGAGGTCCGGCGCATCGTCGGGGAACACATCCACGAGCTTGACGACGAAGTCGCTGTCGGTGCCGGTGGTGCTGACGTTCAGCACGGCGTTCAGCGGGCCGGCCAGGGTGAGGTCCTCGGTGAGGGGTTCGGTCTCGTACACCATCACGTCGGGGCGGCTGCTGGCGAAGCGCTGGTCCTCCGTCATGTAGGTGCGGGTGTAGCCGAAGGTCACGTCCTGGGTGTAGGGCACGGGCTTGTTGGGATCCGCGATGAACGCATCGAAGCCCTGGGGTGCCGCAGGCTTCGTGAAGCTCACCCTGCCCTTGGCCTCGAAGAACAGGCTCTTGGGCTTCGCCTCCTTGGGGGGCCAGGTCTCGAACTGGCGCCAGCGGTTCGCGCCGGTCTCGAAGACGTTCACTTTGGCGAGCTTGGGATCCTCGGCCCCCTTGAGGTGGTGGTTGAAGAACTTCAGCTCCAGCTCCTGCTGGTACCAGGCCGAGGTCTTGGCGCCGAACACGGCGTTGCCGATGCGGCTGCCGTCGCCGCTGGCCCACTGGCCGTGGGTCCAGGGGCCCATGACGAGCATCTGGTCCGTGTCCTTGCTCTGGGTGGCCAGGGCCCGGTAGGTGGCCAGGGGGCCGTAGAGGTCCTCGGCGTCGAACCAGCCACCCACGGTCATCACGGCGGGCTTCACGTCCTTGAGGTGCGGCCGCAGGTTCCGGGCCTGCCAGTAGGTGTCGAAGGTCGTGTGCTTCACATAGTCCGACCAGATGGGCTCCTGCCCCTTGAGCACCTTGTCCAGGTTGGCCACGGGGCCTTGTTCGAGGAACCAGCGGTAGCCGTCCGTCACCTTCAGGCCGAGGCGCTTGGGCGGCTCGGCGCTGGGCTTCTCCCGCCTGCTCTGGAAGAAGGTGAAGAAGGAGAAGTTGGCGGCCAGCTGGAAGGCGCCGTTGTGGTAGGTGTCGTCGCCTTGCCAGATGTCGATCATGGGCGCCTGGGGGCTCACGGCCACGAGGGCGGGGTGGCCGCTGAGCATGCCCTGGATGGTGTAGTGGCCGGGATAGCTGATGCCCCACTGGCCCACCTTGCCGTTGTTGCTGGGGACGTTCTTCAGGAGCCAGTCGATGGTGTCGTAGGTGTCGGTGCCCTCGTCCGTGTCCTTCCCCTGCTTCTTGGGGTTCACGGGGCGCATGTCCACGAAGTCGCCCTCGCTCATCCACCGGCCACGCACGTCCTGGTAGACCACGATGTAGTCCTCCGTGAGGAAGAGGGGGGAGGGGCCCAGGCGCCGGGTGTACCGGTCCCCGCCATAGGGCGCCACGCTGTAGGGCGTGCGCTGGATGAGGATGGGGTGGGGCCTGGAGGTGTCCTTGGGGGCGTAGATCTGGGTGAAGAGCTTCACCCCGTCCCGCATCGGAATCATCACCTCCTGCTTGGTGTAGCGCTCCTGCACGGGATTCGGGGCGGTGGCCACCGCCCGGCCCCGGGCCAGGGCGAGGGGGAGCGCGGTGCCCGCCATGCTGGCGGAGCCGGTGAGGGTCTGGCCATCCTCGCTGAGCTGCCCCTTCACCGGGAGCCCGCCCGGGATGGCGGGGACCTTGAACCCCACGGTCCGACCCTGGACTTCGATGTCCGTGAGGGGGGCGTCGAGGAGGCCCTGATCGGGGACGGAGAAGGATCCGGACCAGGCCCCGTTCCTCTCGGAGAGGGTCAGGGAGATGCCGACCTCGAGGCCATTCGGCCGCTAGAGGGTGCCCCCCCAGGATCCGGCGGGGGAGGGGGCCGCCTGCTGGGCCAGGAGCGCCGTGCAGATCAGGGGGAGGGTTCGGATCATGGGGACCTCGCGACGGCATGGTCCCACGCCGGGGGCCGGTTCTAAGGGCGGCCCGGGGGTGGGACGTTAGAATCCATACGGGAATCCCCCGAAGGGACGTATGCGCTTCAAGGTGAACGAGGTCTTCCACAGCATCCAGGGCGAGGGCGTCCGGGCGGGGAGACCCTGCCTGTTCATCCGGCTGACGGGTTGCCCCCTCCGCTGCACCTACTGCGATACGGAATATGCCTTCTACGAGGGGCGCTTCCGGGATCTGGATGATCTCTACGCCGAGGTCCGGCGCGTGCTGGGGCCACCCGTGCCAGGGCCCAACGCCCCCTTCGTGGAGCTCACGGGCGGGGAGCCCCTGGCCAACCCGAACGCCCCGCTCCTCCTGCAGGGGCTGCTGGATCTCGGCTATGAGGTGGCCCTGGAGACGGCGGGAAGCCACGACCTCGCCCCCGTCCCCCGGGCGGTGGTGAAGATCGTGGATCGGAAGACCCCGGGCAGCGGGGAGGAGGCCCGCTGGCTGGAATCCAACCTCGACCACCTGGTGCCGGGGCAGGACGAGCTGAAGTTCGTGCTCACCGATGAAGCGGACTTCCACTGGGCCAAGGAGTGGTGCCGGCAGCGCCGGATCTGGGAGCGGGTCACGGTCCTCTTCAGCCCGGTGTGGGGAAAGTTGGATCCCACCTGGCTGGCGGAACGCATTGTCGCCGAGGGCCTCCCGGTGCGGTTCCAGCTCCAGCTCCACAAAGTGCTGTGGGGTGCGGAGCGCACTGGGGTCTGATCAGCGTCCCTGGGCCTTCCACTGACGCAGGGTCTCCTCCACGGGCCCCATCAGGGTCCGGGGGGCCTTCTGCTTCTGTCCCACCTGGAGGGCTTCCTGGAGCGTGGCCATGGCTTGGGAGCCCTGGCCCAGTTCGTCGAGGATGCGCGCCTTGATTAGGAGGTTGTGGGGGTTCCTCTGGATGCGGATGGAGGCTTCGATCCACTCACGGGCCTGCGCCATCTGGCGCTCCCGCTCCAGGCAGTATTCCGCGGCGTCGCAGAGGAGCTTCCAGTCGTGGCCGTTGGAGGCCAGGGCCCGCTTCATGCGCCCCTGGACGATGCCATCCACGTCCACCTCCACGAGGAAGCTCACACGGAGCTTCTCCCAGTAGAGGTCCACATAGGCCCCATCCGCGCTGGCGGGATAGACCTCGAAGGTGAGCCACTCCGTGAAGGGGGCGGCCTTCGGCTTGGCGTCGAACCGCAGGACGTCCAGGCGGGGATCGTATTCCCAGGCCCCCAGCTGCTTGGAGCGCCTGTTGAGGATGAAGGTCCAGCGGTCCGGCCCGGGAATGGCGAAGAGCGCGTAGCTGCCCTTGGGCACCGCATGACCCTCCACCTTCACGTCATCGGAGAAGGAGAGGGTCGTGGCTTCGTTGGCGCCGAGGCGCCACACCTGCCCATAGGGGACGAGGGCGCCCCAGATGGGCCGGTTCCGGACCGCCGGGCGGTTGAAGGCGACCTTCACCTCCGTGGGGCCGACCCACTGGGAGATGGAAGCGTGGGGGCTCTTGGGAGGGAAGAGCCCCCCCTGCCCCAGGAGGAAGGGGGCCGCCAGGCCGAAGATCAGGGCCTTCATCGGGCGAGCGAGGCCTTCCAGGCGGCCGCATCCTTCTCCACGTTGTCGGTCCACTCCTTCGGAGCCTTCCCACGGCTCAGCTCCGCGGCCTTCACCATGAAGGGGATGGCTTCGGCGGTGCGGCCGGCCCAGTGCAGCACCCGGCCCCGGTTCTCGTAGTTCCACATGCTCTCGCCGATCTTCACGCTCTTCTCGCTCCAGGCCAGGGCCTTGTCCTGGTGGAGCTTCATCTGGAGGCAGTACTGGGCGGCCTGGTACCAGGGGGTCCAGTCCGTGTCGGGAGCCTTCGCCAGGGTCTCCTCGAGGTGCTTCCAATAGATGCCCTGTCCATCGAAGGTCAGGGGGAGGCTCACCTTCAGCTTCTCCCAGGCCAGCTCGAGGCGGCCGTGCTCCAGGTCCTGCACCTCGACCCGGTATTCCAGGTATTCCTGCATGGGCGCGGCTTCGGGCTGCACCTCCACGCGGAGCACATCCTGCTCGGGCTTGTAGTCGTAGGACCCCCAGGTCTGGGCCTGCTTGCTCAGGATCAGCGTCCAGCGCTTCTCCCCGGGGATGGCGAAGAACCCGTAGGTCCCCGCGGGGAGGTCCTTGCCCGCAACCTGGGCCGGGTGGCTGAGGGTCACCGTGGTGGCGGCGTTGGCACCCGTCCGCCAGACCTCGCCATAGGGCACGATGGCGCCCGAGGCCTTGTCCCCCCAGATCTTGCGGCCCTTCACGGCCGGCCGGGCATAGGTGACCTTCACCTGGGCGAGGCCGAAGTCCTGGGTGAGGGTGGCGGCGGGACTCACCCGGAGGGGGGTGAGCCGCACGGGGGCCGGTTTCTCCTGCGTCATCAGGCTCAGGGCGAAGCACAGGGGCCCGAAGCCGCGCACGGGAACTCCGTGGGTGGGGGAAGGACAGCTTACGCGGAGGAGGCGGCCGGGTGCCAGGTGGATCAGGGCCCTTCCCTCAGCTCAGCCATCGGTCCAGGGCCGCCTCCAGGTCCGGAACGCGGATGGGCTTGGTGAGGTAGTCGTCCATGCCGCAGGCGAGGCAGCGCTCC
>CAZVKM010000123.1:0-10380 GCA_964627685.1 uncultured Solibacteraceae bacterium
CGTCGTACCCGAAGTCCTTCATGGGCGAGGTGAAGAAGGGGGAGATCCAGATGGCGTCGAGCCCCAGGTCCGCCAGGTAGGGGAGGCGGGCGGTGATGCCGGGGAGATCGCCGATGCCGTCGCCGTTCGTGTCCTGGAAGCTCCGGGGGTACACCTGGTAGATGGCCGCACCCCGCCACCAGGCCGACCCGGAGGCGGCGAGACGGGGGGTTCCCTGGGGCTTGGGCATGGGGTTGGATCCTAAGACAACGTGCAAAAGAGACTGGCAATTCTTTCGCTGACTTCTGAAAACATCTGTGAAACCGGTTACAAACACCGCGCACCAGGAAACAGGAGCAATTGATGGCCCCTTGTGTGAGAAATTCACACCCGGATGGAATGAAAGCGGTTACAAAGAAGGTGCGCCCATGGTCCAACCCTCGCGTCACATTTGTCAATCAGCAAATTCACGCGCCTCTTTTTTACCTTCATCCCTCCGAACGGATCAGGCCGTTCCGCTGTAAACCACGGAATTCGATCATGCCTCCCACCCCCTCCGAGCTCCTGGTCCTGGCCGGCGACATCGGCGGCACGAACCTCACCTTGGGACTCCTGGCCGTGAGTCCCGTCGGCGTGCGGCGTCTGCGGACAGCCCGGCTGCGGAGCGCCGAGGTGATGGGACTTTCCGACCCGGTCCGGGCCTTCCTGGCCGAACATGCGGACCTGGGTCGCCCCGTCGCGGCGTGCTTCGCCGCAGCGGGCCCCCTGCGCGAAGGCCGCATCGCCCTCACCAACCTCCCCTGGACCTTGGAGGCGCACCGCCTGGAAGCGGATCTCGACCTGCCGGTGCGTCTGCTCAACGACTTCGGGGCCCTGGTCCACGCGGCCCTGCGCCTGCCGTCCGCCGATCCGGGGGCACGGGTCCTCGCAAGCCGCCCCATGGACCCGGCCGGCCCGGTGCTGGTCGTGGGCGCGGGTACGGGGCTCGGTGTCGGGTATGGCTTCCGCGAAGGTCCGGTCTTCCGGGTGTTCCCCAGCGAGGGTGGTCACGTGGCCCTCCCGGTGTTTGACGAGACCTCCGCGGCGCTGCACGCGGCCTGGTCTGCGACCCAGGCCGATCCACCGGACGCGGAGCAGGCCGTCTCCGGTCCAGGACTGGGGCGCATCCTGGCCTTCCTTCTGGACTCGGGGCGCGCCCCCCGGAGCCCCCGGGTCGAGGCGATCGAGGCCGCCCCGGAAGCGGACAGGCCCCGCCTCGTGGCCGAGGGGGCCTCTTCCGATGTGGCCTGCGCCCGCGCCCTGGCCCACTTCCTGGCCACCTACGCACGGGTGTGCGCGGACCTGACCGCCGCCTTCCTGCCCACGGGTGGCCTCTTCCTCGCAGGTGGCGTCACCGCCCGCCTGGCGCCCCACTTCCTCGACCCCTCCGCCTTCCTCGCCCCCTTCCAGCGCGCCGCCCGACCCCACGTCGCGGCCCTGCTGGCCGCCACCCCGGTCACCCTCCTCACCGACTACGACCTCAGCCTGGACGGCGCGGCCTGGGCCGCCGCCGAAGGGCGGCTGGAGCGCCCATGAAGCTCACCATCGCCGAAATCGCCGCACGTTCCGGGGTTTCCACGGGCACGGTCAGTCGCGTCATCAATGGGAAGAGCACCGTGGCGGAGCCCACCCGCAAGAAGGTGCTGGAGGTCATGAAGCGGCTGGGCTACGAGCCCGACCCGGTGGCCCGGGAGCTCTCCATGCGCTCCAAGCACACCATCGGGATCTGGGTGGGCGCTGGAGAGAACCGCCTCTCCCCCTACTTCAGCGTGATCTGGCGCGCCCTGCTCCGGGAGATGCAGAGCCGGGGCACCATGGTCATCGAGCTGCCCACCGACCTCAGCCACGTGCGTCGCCGGATCGATGCCGTGGTGATGTTCCATTGCGCCGATCTGGAATCCAGGTTGGCGGCCCTGGCGGAGCGCAAGGTGCCCGCCGTGCTCATCGGCCACCACCCCGGCATCTCCTGTGTGATGCCCGACGACCCCGGGGGCGGTCGACTGGCCGGCGAGACCCTTCTGGCCCAGGGCCACCGGAAGCTGCTGCACCTCACCGCCGGCGAGGATCTGCAGTGGGCCCGGGAGCGGGCCGAGGGGTTCATGGCGGCGCTCTCCGCGAGTCGGAAGCGGGGCCTCGAGGTGGAGGTGGTGCGCGGCCAGGGATCGGTGCTCGGAGGCTACCGGATGATGCGGGCGGCCTGGAAGCGCGGCCTGCGACCCACCGCCCTCTTCTGCGCCACCGATGAGATCGCCGTGGGCGCCCTGGGGGCCTTGGAGGACCTGGGCGTGAAGGTGCCGGAACAGGTCTCGGTGCTGGGCTTCGACGGTCTCACCGAGCTCTACCCCGGTCTGGCCAGCGTGGCCCAGGACATCCCGGGCATCGCGCACGTGGCCGTGTCCCTGGCCCAGGCGGCCCTGGACCGCCGCCCCCCCCAGCACAAGGTCGTGCCCGTGTCCCTCGTCCCCGGCGCCACCCTCGCCCCCGCCCCCTGAGTCGCTCCGGAGCCTCCATGCGATACGCCCCCGCCCTCCTCGCCGCGGCCTTCAGCTTCCTCTCCTGCGGGGGTGGTGGCGGCGGAGGCGCCGCCGCGGCGGCCGCCTCCTACGATGCCGATCCCTCCGCCAGCCCGGCCCCGGATCCCACCTACTACCAGGTGCCGAGCGTGGCCCTGGGGGCGAGGGTGGGCGGCGGCCAGGTGACCTTCTCCCACTGGAATCCCGCGGCCCAGGCCGTGACCGTGCACCTCTTCGACACCTGGAACGCCGCCCTGGACGCCCCCACGCGCACCATCCCCCTCACCAGGGGGGCCGGCGGGGTGTGGTCCAGCCCCGCCCTGCCCCTCCCCTCCCAGCCCTACTACGTGTTCAAGGTGGACAGCCGCTTCGTCCTGGATCCCTACGCCCGCAGCATGGCCAAGTGGTCCCACAACAGCTTCGGGTACATCCCGGGGGACCCCATGGGCAAGGGCGCCCTGCTGGACCCCGAGGCCGTGGGCCCCGGTAGCTCGGCCCGGCGGGCCATGAGGCCCTCATCGCACAGGTGGCCCTGGGTCTGGACGGAGGCCTCGAGGTGGAGCACCGGGTGCCAGGAGCTGTAGAGGAAGTGGTCCACGTAGGCCACCTCCAGCTCCTCCGTCTCCGCGGAGAGGAGGTGGTCCAGCGAGGCCGCGAGCCTCGGGCCCGCCCAGCCCCCCCGACGGGTCCCTTCGAAGGCGACCCGGTGGAACCGCCCGGGGGGGGCGAACAGGTCCGAGAGGGCCTTCAGGAGGTCCAGGAGGGAGGCCTCCATCAGAAGCCCGTGGCCTGACCGGCGAACACGAAGACGTAGCGCAGGGTGTACCCGCCCAGGAGGACGAGCCCCCCGGCGGCCAGGGCCCAGCGGGGGTTCACGTGGAAGGTGCCCCGCCCGAGGATCACGGGACGGTATTCCCAGAGCTCGATGCCCAGGGGCACCAGGAGCCCGAGGCTCAGGAAGAGCCCCCAGAAGGCGAAGGTGAAGGGGCCGCCAAGGATCAGCTGCAGGGCCTGCTTCACGGCCAGGGAGCTGAGGTTCCCATGGATCAGGTAGGGCACCACGATGGCCAGCTCCAGGCCCATGAGGATGATGTCGAGCCCGTAGAGGAAGCGCAGCTCGGGCAGGCCCGGCTTGTCCTTCCCCAAGAGCCGCGCCACCACCAGGGTGGCCGCCCCGGAGCTGAGGGCGGAGAAGAGGAACATCTGGGCCACGAGGTTCGTGTTCCAGAAGGGGCGGCTCTGCACCGCGCCCAGGAGCACACCCGTGTAGATGCCCACGCCTGCGGCCATGGGCATGCCCACGAGGGCCATGAGGCGGAGCCTCGGCTTCCCGTCGGCTTCGAGCCAGGCCCGGAGGAAGGCGGGCAGCTTCGCGTAGAGCTTCTGCGGCACCTTGCCCAGCCAGCGCTGACGCTCCGTCGCGTCCAACCACGACCAGAGGTAAGCCAGACTCAGCAGGGTGAAGGCCACGAGGAGCCAGCTGCCGATGGACATGGGGCTCCGCCACCGCACGTGGAGGAAGAGCTTCCAGAACCGCAGGGGTTTGCCCAGGTCCAGGATCAGCAGGGCCGAGCCCAGGGACACGGGCCAGGGCGCCAGCATCGCTCCCAGCTTGGCCAGGCCCGGATGGGCGGGGTTCCCCTCCCGGTCCTGGAGCCAGGTGGCCAAGGCGGAGGTGAAGAAGAGCCCCGCGGAGAGCCCCCCGAGGAAGAGGTAGTTGACGATGAGGAATTCCCAGACGGGTTCGCGCACGGCGGCCCCTTACAGAAGGTAGTAGAGCTGGGGACCGTTGCCGGTCTGGGGGTTCTTCACTTCATGGCGGCGGGTGGCCAGGAGCTGGTGGAGAGGACTCTTGGGGTCGTTGAGATCCCCGAAGACCCGCACCTTGCTCGGGCAGGTCTCCACGCAGGCGGGCACGTCGCCCTTGTCCACCCGGTGCACGCAGAAGGTGCACTTGTCCACGGTGTGGGTCTCGGGGTTGTGGTACCGGGCTTCGTAGGGGCAGGCGATGATGCAGTACTTGCACCCGATGCAGGCGTCGTAGTCCACGAGCACGATGCCATCTTCCCGCTGGAAGGAGGCGCCCGTGGGACAGACCCGCACGCAGCTGGGCTCCTCGCAGTGGTGGCACTGCTCGGGCTCGAAGGTCATGCGGAGCTTCGGATACTCCCCGGAGCGCTCGACGCCGATCCAGTTCCGGAAGACCCCCTCCGGCACCTTGTTCTCGGCCTTGCAGGCCACCACGCAGGCCTTGCAGTCGATGCACTTCTTGGAGTCGATCACCATCGCGTAGCGCTTGGTCGTCTTCGACGTCTTCATGGCTAGGCCTTTCCGACTTTCACGAAGGTCTCGTGGAGGGCCGCGTTGCCGCTGACCTTGTCCCAGGCGGTCTCCAGCACCACGGAATCCGCAGCACCGACGTTGTGGACCCGGCGGAGCCAGGCCGACTTCTTGCCGAAGCCGTGCAGCATGAACACGCAGTCCGGACGGATCTCCGGGGTCACCCGGGCCTTGATCTTGACCGTGCCGGCGGTGCTGGACACCTCCAGCAGGTCCCCGGTCCGGATGTTCAGCCGGCCCGCGGGCTCCGGATGGATCCAGAGGTCGTTCTCCCGGTTGTGCTCGTTCAGCCAGGGAAGGTTGGTGAGGGCGGCGTGGGTGATGGTGGCCTTGCGGCCCAGGATGAGCCTGAAGCGGTTGGCCGGCGGCTGGGCCGGGGGTGTGTAGACCGGCAGGGGGTCATGGCCCGCCTCCTGGAGGCGCTCGGAGAAGAGCTCGATCTTGCCGCTCTTGGTGACGAAGCGGTGGGTGGCGTTGCGGGTGGTGCCGTACTTGGGCTTCTCGAAGCCCACCACGCCGTGCTTCCTCATGTGCTCCATCCCGTTGGGCACGGGCAGCTCCTTGGCCTCCGCCTCCACCCACTGCTCGATGGTGTAATCGAAGTAGTCGGAGAGCCCCAGGCGCTTGGCCAGGCCCTGGGCGATCTCCAGCATGGGCTTGGTGTCGTGCATGGGCTTCACGGCCTGCTGGCGGTACACGGCCGCCGGCCAGATGCCGGGCATCACCTCGATGGGATCCGTGCGCTCCAGGTAGTGGCTCTCGGGGAACACCACGTCGGCGTACCAGGCGGTGTCGCTCATGGCGATGTCCACCACGCCCACGAAGTCCATCTGCTGGATCATCTTGAGGGTCTTCCCCTGGTCCGGCAGGGCGTGCATGGGGTCCTGCTTGTAGATCATCCAGGCCTTCACGGGATAGGGCGTGCCCTTCAGCACGTTCTCCCGCAGGGGCAAGTACACGCCGTCCTTGGCGTTGGCCAGGGGGAACGCCTTCTCCACCTCGTCCACCCGGGGCGCCTTGGGATCGTCCCAGGGCATGAACATGAACTCGCCCTTGGCCACCTTGCGGTTGGGCACCATGCCGCCCTCGCGGTCCCAGTTGCCCACCACGGCGTTGAGGATGGCCTGGGCCCGGCGCATCTGGAAGTCGTTCTGGTACCAGCTGGAGCGTCGGCCCGCGTAGAACACGGCGCGCGGTGCGGCGTCCGCGAAGGCCCGGGCGATCCTCACGATGTCCTTGGCGGGGATCTCCGTCTCCTGCTCCGCCCAGGCGGGCGTGTAGGGCTTCACGTGCTCCATGAGCTGCTCGAAGCCCACCGTGTAGGCCTCCACGAAGGCCTTGTCGTGGCGCTCCTCCGTGAGGATGACGTTCAACATGGCCAGGATGAAGGCCAGGTCGGTGCCGGGCTTGATGGGGTGCCACTCGTCGGCCTTGGAGGCCGTCACGGTGAAGCGCGGATCCAGGTAGATGAGCTTGGCCTTGCGCTCCATGGTCCCGCCGATGAGGTCCATGGTGTCGGGGGTGATGATGCTCTCGAAGCGGTTGGCCCCCGCCATGATCACGTAGTCCGCGTTGAGCAGGTCGAAGCTTGGGACGGTGCCGAACGTGGTGCTGTAGGCCAGGGTCATGGAGGCCAAGCACAGGGTGGGGTGCCGCATCACGTTGGGGCTGCCGAAGGCCTGGCCGAGGTTCTTGAAGAAGACCTCCTGGAAGCCCTCGGTGCTGGACCAGAGGCTGCTTTCAGGGCCGTGCTTCTCCTTCACCGCCTTGAGCTTCTGGGCGGTGAAGTCGAAGGCCTCGTCCCAGGAGACGGCCCGCCACTTGCCCTCCCCCCGCTCCCCGGCCCGGATGAGGGGCTGCTTGAGGCGGTCGGGATCGTAGACCTGCTGGATGGCGGCGTTGCCCCGGGCGCAGAGCATGGCCCGGGACTTGGGGTTCTCGGGATTGGGGTTCAGCTTGGCGAGCCGCCCCTCCTTCACCACCGCCAGCAGGCTGCACTTATTGGGACAGAGCTCGCAGGTGGTGGGGATCCCGTTCAGGTTCGTCGGCCCCACGGCGTCGACGCCGCGGAGCTTGCAGGCCAGGGGCGGCACCAGCAGCGTGCCGGCCCCCAGCAGTTCGATGAAGGTGCGTCGTTCCATGGTGCGCTCCTGGCCTGCAGCCGTTCGATCAGAACTTCACTTCAAGCGCCACGTAGGTGGTCTTGATGCCTGAGGGGAAGGCGTACTGCATCATCGGATTCCGATCGAGGTTGAAGTTCTCCAGGGGCATGGGCGCGATGTGCCAGCCGCTGAAGGCGGTGGAGTACTTGGTGTCCAGGTACCCGAGGCGCAGGGAGGTGTTCTTGGCGAACTGCCACTGGAGGTAGGCCTCCCACACATCACCGCGGGTCGCCAGCTTCTCCGTGGACTCCCCGGTGGCGGGGCTGTAGGTGAACCAATTCGGAGAGCCGTGGTTGAACTCCACACCGAAGCCCAAGGTCTCGGTGGGATCCCAGCGCCAGCCCAGGTAGTAGGCGCTGCCCGTCTTGCTGTTCACGGGGTCGCCCAGGAGCCCGCCGAAGCCGGTGAGCAGGGTTCCGTTGCCGCCGAAGGCGGGCGGCATGTCCCAGTAGGCGCCGTACTGGCTGACCTTCCCGTTGGGCTTGGACTTGATCTGGCCGAAGCTGGCGAACCAGGTGAAGGTGTCACCGACCTTGTGCTTGTAGGTGGCCGTCCACTGGTCCATGTCGCCGAGGTTGTTGGTGGCGGTGACGTACTGGCTCCCGGGCATGCCGCCCATGCCGGCCATGGCGGGCACGGGGAAGTTGTTGAGGCTGCCGTAGGGGATGTCGGTCATGTTCCCGAAGCGGTTGAAGCCGAGGTAGAAGTTGGCGGCATGGACGGTGCCGAATCCTTCGAAGAGGAAGGGGATGTCGAGCATGGCGCCGAGGACGGTGCTGTCCTTGAGGGGGCCGATGTCCTTCACCTGCATCCCGCCCGTGGAGAAGTTCATGCCCACCACGGCCGCGTTGGACTTCACCGCGCCACCACCGCCGAAGCCGCTCTCATAGCCCACGCCATAGCAGATCCCGAGCAGGGACCCTTCGGGCAGGCCGAGCTGGTCGAGGTGGAACTTCCAGCCGATCCCGTCCACCGTCGCGTTCACGGCCAAGGCCTGGGGCGTGGCCTGACGCTCGGTGCCTTCACGCACCTCGAGCGGAGGGCCGTCAGAGGTGTTCTGGCGGCCGATGGAGAGCACGCCCAGGTTCGTCCAGTCGTACACGAAAGAGGCCCGCTCCACATGCAGGATGTCGTTGGTGGGGACCTTCCCGCTGTTGAAGCTGTTGTTCACGGTGTTCGGAGAGCCGTTGAAAACGGGCACATCCGCCCCGCCATGGACCTTGTACATGGTCAGGCGGCCCATGATCTTGCCGTGCTCGGACACGGGGATGGACATCCGCAGGCGGAGCCGCGTGCTCCACTGGGCGCTGTTGGTCCAGTCCTGGCCCTGCACGGGCTGGGATACGGGCATGGGCATGCCGGTCATGGGACCGGGACCCGGATTGGGGATGAAGCCCATGAACTGCTGGTAGGGCTTGAAGGTCCAGGTGCTATGCTCCGCCTTGGTGCGGAGGTCGCCGCCCCAGAGGATGGCGTTCTGGGCGACCTTGGACTCCACCTTGGTGACGGTGGCTTCCTGCTCCTTGGCCTTGGTCTCGAGGGCGGTCACCTGGGCCTTCAGCTCCGGGAGCTGGCGGGCGAGGTCTTCGGCCTTGGGCGCTTCCTGGGCCAGAAGGCCCAGGGGGGTCAGGCCGGCGAGGGTGAGTCGGGCGATGCGGGTGAGGGTCATGGATGGGCTCCGATGGGGGGTGGTCGTTTCAGGTGTTGCTCAGCCGCCGCAGGTCTCGGGCTGCGGGGAGTCGGAGGCGTGGTTGATGAGGAAGGTCTTGATGTCGAGGATCTGCTCGGGGCTCCCGAGCTTGGGGCTCAGAGCCTCCCCCTTGTGCTTCCCGCCCTCGAAGAACTTCCGCCACTGGGCCTGGGTCTTGGAGAGGGGCGTCAGGGCCTTGGCGGCGCCCCCGTCCACGTGGCAGGACTTGCAGGACTTCTTGTAGAAGAACTTGCCCTTGGTGTCGCTGCCCTTGGCTTCGGCCGCCGCGAGCGGGAGCACCAGGGCCGCCAGGGCCAGGGAGAGGAGGGGGGAGAAGCGCATGGGGATCCTTTCGGGAGCCCGTGCCTCGGCAGACCGCTTCCGACCGGAAGGGCCACCGGATTCCGCACGGTTGGGGAGGTTTGGGGAAGGTGCAGCCCAAGCGGGGGCCTGCGAGGTTGAAGATGGACCTCTCCGGAATCATCCTCCGTGATCTAGATCATATGTTTGTATAACTAATTTGGAATATTTCAGACTCGACCACACGCGAAAGTGACCGCTTTCCAGCGGGCACGGGGCTTCCAATTCGGAGTCCGGGCTGGGTCAGGGCATCCCGATCGCGGGGGCCTTCTGCTCCTCGTAGGCGGGACCTCCATTGCGGCTGATGTAGAACCGCGCCGCATTCTCGATCTTCACCATCGTCAGCCCGCCCTTCCGGGCGAGGGCCAGGGCCTCGGGGAGGGGCACCTTCTCGTCGAGCACCAGCCAGGTGAGCAGGGCTCCGCTGGCCCGGTTCCCATTGAAGCAGTGCATGTAGACCCCCTGCTTCAGGTCCACCGTGCGCAGGGAGGCACGGAAGGCATCCACTTCCTCGTCCTCGAAGCCTGGGGTGACCGGGGCGTGGACGTAGCGGATTCCTTGCAATTCCACCGCGGCGCGCTCCGTGCCGGGACCGGACAGGAACTCCTTCTCGGGTCGCAGGTGCACCACGGTCCGGATCCCGTTCTTCTTCAGGTTCATCAGGATCTCGTAGGTGGCCAGGCCGCCGATGTGCAGGCCCGGTCGGACCTCCGTGACCTTCGTGGAGGGGATCGGCGCCGGGGCCGCGGTCGCCTGGGCCGGGGCGGGCTGGTCGGGCGCCCCCAGGGCGAGGGCGAGGGTGAGCAGGATGGTGGGGGTCATGATTCCTCCGGAATGGAAGGGTGGGCCGCCGGACGTGGCGGGCATGCACACGCACCGATAGGCCCAGCGGGTCTCCGTGCCAGGAACCCGGTCACAAGGCCCCTTGACTCAACCACATTGGAATATTACTGTTTGAGCAACTGGGTGGACTCCATGAAGCACGGCCTGAACGACACGATGATCGGCGAGGTCTCCGGCCTTTTCGGGGCCCTAGGCGACCAGAGCCGGCTCCGCATCCTCCGCAGCCTGCTGGACGGCAAGAAGCCCATGAACCAGGGGGCCGTGGCGGAGGCGGCCGAGCTGAGCCAGGCCAATGCGAGCAAGCACCTGGCCTGCCTGGTGCGGGTGGGCCTCGTCACCCGTGAGCAGGAGGGCAACACGGTCTACTTCGCGCCCGTGCTCCCCCTGGTCTCCCAGCTCTGCGACCTGGTCTGCGGGCACGTCACCGAGAAGGTGAAGGCCAGCTACAAGGCCC